>NZ_JBHWWF010000029.1:0-115096 GCF_042736455.1 Streptomyces sp. NPDC060064 | reverse complement strand
TGACTTTTGGCACGCTGTTGAGTTCTCAAGGAACGGACGCTTCCTTCAGACCCTTTTCACGGGGCCCTCCGGGCGCTTCCCTTCGGTGTTTCCAAACTCTATCAGGCTCTTTTGCTCTTCCTGACCACCGCCCTGCGGACATGCAGAGGTTTAGACCAGTTAGAATCTCGGCTTGATAGCTGCTGCCGACCCCCGACTCAACGTCGCGTTGGGGTCAGGCAGGGGTTCGACACTACCGGTCGCCGGGAGACGAGGCAAATCGTTTCCGGTGCGCACCTAGGTCCGCCAACTGGTAGCACTCACGCGGAACTAGGACTTCTTGTGACTTACCCTTCTGAACAGTGCGTCGTCCAGGACAGGCAGTGACGACGCCGTACGAATCTCCGCCCCTGGGAGGCTCCATGACCACAGTGACGTCCCCTCTTGCCGGACGTGCCATCGGACTCGCGGCTGTGCCTGATCCGGTGTTCTCCGGTGCGATGGTCGGCCCCGGTACTGCTATTGACCCCGTGCGTGAGCCGTCGGAGGTCGTCGCCCCCGTTGACGGCGTCATCATCTCCCTGCACCCGCACGCCTTCGTCGTCGTCGACGATCAGGGGCACGGAGTGCTGACGCACCTCGGCATCGACACTGTTCAGCTCAACGGCCAAGGCTTCGAGCTGCTCGTCAACAAGGGCGACACTGTCCAGCGCGGACAGTCCGTGGTGCGCTGGGACCCGTCGGCCGTCGAGGCTGCCGGGAAGTCCGCCATCTGTCCGATCGTGGCGCTCGAGGCCACGGCCGACTCCCTCTCCGACGTCCGCGAGGACGGCGACGTGAAGGCCGGCGACACCCTCTTCGGCTGGCAGTGACGCCGACGCCGCGGTGGCGGCGTCAGTTGGACATCCATCGCGGCGGCAACTGCCGTCGCTCAATCGGAGACGGGTCAAATGCAGACAACGCTGCGAGGCGTCGGCGTGAGCCACGGTGTGGCGATCGGCGAGGTTCGGCACATGGGCACGGCGGTCCTGGAACCGCCGGCCAAGCAGATTCCGGCGGAGGACGCGGAGCGCGAACAGGGGCGCGCTCGCAAGGCCGTGGAAGCTGTGGCCGCCGACCTGATTGCTCGGGGCAATCTGGCAGGTGGCGAGGCGCAGGCTGTGCTCGAGGCGCAGGCCATGATGGCGCAGGACCCGGAGCTCATGGCAGACGTGGATCGGCGCATCGCCGTCGGCAGCACTGCCGAGCGCGCGGTGTACGACGCGCTCGCCGCGTACCGCGCGCTGCTGGCGGGTGCCGGTGAGTACCTGGCCGGTCGGGTCGCGGACCTCGATGACGTACGGAACCGGATCGTCGCTCGGCTGCTCGGCGTGCCGATGCCGGGTGTGCCGGACAGCGACGAGCCGTATGTACTGATCGCGCGGGATCTCGCGCCGGCGGACACCGCGCTGCTCGACCCGGCGTTGGTGCTCGGGTTCGTGACCGAAGAGGGCGGACCGACGAGTCACAGCGCCATTCTGGCGCGGGCGCTCGGAGTTCCCGCCGTGGTGGCGCTGCCGGGCGCCTGTGAGCTGGCCGAGGGCACACTGATCGCGGTGGACGGCAGCACGGGCGAGATCTTCGTCGAGCCGAGCGACGAGAAGCGCGCCGAGATGGAGCGGGCCGCGGCGGAGCGGAAGGCCGCCCTTGCCGCTACCAGCGGGCCGGGGGCGACATCGGACGGGCACAAGGTGCCGCTGCTGGCCAATGTCGGCGGACCCGCCGATGTGCCGGCCGCGGTGGAGGCCGGTGCCGAAGGTGTCGGGTTGTTCCGTACGGAGTTCCTCTTCCTCGACGACAGCAAGCAGGCGCCGTCCGAGGAGAAGCAGGTCGAGGCGTACCGCAAGGTGCTCGAGGCATTCCCCGAGGGCCGGGTGGTCGTGCGGGTACTGGACGCCGGTGCGGACAAGCCGCTCGACTTCCTGACTCCGGCCGACGAGCCGAACCCGGCGTTGGGTGTGCGCGGGCTGCGCAGTCTGCTGGACCACCCGGAGGTGCTGCGGTCGCAGCTGACGGCGCTGGCCAAGGCCGCCGAGGGGCTGCCGGTGTACCTCGAGGTGATGGCGCCGATGGTGGCCGATCGCACGGATGCCAAGGCGTTCGCGGACGCGTGCCGCGAGGCCGGGCTGCGGGCGAAGTTCGGTGCGATGGTGGAGATTCCGTCCGCCGCGCTGCGGGCGCGTTCGATCCTGCAGGAGGTGGAGTTCCTTTCGCTGGGGACCAATGACCTCGCGCAGTACACCTTCGCCGCCGACCGTCAGGTGGGTGCGGTGTCGCGGCTGCAGGATCCGTGGCAGCCGGCGCTGCTGGATCTGGTGGCGCTGTCGGCCGAGGCCGCGAAGGCCGAGGGCAAGAGCTGTGGTGTGTGTGGTGAAGCCGCCTCCGATCCGCTGCTCGCGTGTGTGCTCACCGGTCTCGGTGTGACCTCGCTGTCCATGGGTGCGGCGTCGATTCCGTATGTGCGGGCGACGCTGGCGAAGTACACGCTCGCCCAGTGCGAGCGGGCTGCCGCCGCGGCCCGTGCCACGGACACCGCCGAGGAGGCCCGCGTGGCCGCCCGGGCGGTGCTCTCCGGCGAGTAGTCGGTATCAGTAGGCGGGTTTCAGCAGACGGATGCCGAAGGGGCTTCCTGCCGGGGACGGCAGGGAGCCCCTTGGGCGTTCAGTGATGGTTCCCCGGGTCGTCGGTGGTGATGTCGAAGCCCGCGCAGTACTCCACCCCGGGCTCCGGGGACAGTGGTTCGCCGGTGGTGGCGTCGGTGCAGTAGGCGCTGAAGACCTCGCCGGCGGTGAGCGGGAGGAGTCGGCCCTGGTGGAGCCGCCAGCCGTGGAGGTGGTCCGGGGCACCGGGAGCGCTTGTACGAAGGACTACTCCGCCAGGGCTCTCGAGGGCGATGCCTGCCGCGAGGACGGTGACGAACTCCGCGCCCTCGGAGGCGTCCAGGTGGGCGGGTGCCGCTGTGGCTCCTTCGGCGTGCAGGACGGCGAGGAGTTGTTCACTGGAGGCGGGGACGCTGCAGACGAGGTGGTGTGTGCCGGGTCCGGCCTCCTCGAGCAGTCGCATCAGGATGCGCGAGGCCCGGTCGAAGGCGGTCCTGCCGATGTCCTGGCCGCAGTCGGCGCACTCTCCGAGGTCGGCGAGGAGCATCGTGGCGTACTCCCAAGTGGCCTGCCGGACTGCCTTGTTGATGAGCTGGGGCAGCAGGCTGTCGAGGGGCTGGCCGGTGTACGGGACGGTGGCGCCGCGGCCGGCGATTTCCGCGGTGTAGCGGGAGCGGCTCATGGCCGCGTCGGGATCGAGGCCCGCTTCCGCGCAGTACTCCGTGAAGTCCTCGGGATCGAAGAGTGCGACGGTGGTGTGCAGTTGCCGGGAGGCGAGGGTTCTGAGCAGGTCGTCGACCTGCCGGAGGTAGCTCGCGTGGTCGTCGAAGGTGAAGGTGCGGTAGCGGCGCATCGCGGTGAAGTCCTGCTCGTCGGCCAGCAGGCCTACGGTGCCGGGGACTTCGCGGCGCAGGGTGCGCCGCATGGATGCGTTGTTCCTGGACCGTTGATGTGTGGACCGCGTTGACCGCTTGGGCCGGCGGGACTGCTTGGACTGCTTGGTGTACGCCATCTCTCCCCCTGAGCACTGTTGACTACTGGTGACTCACCGTAACTGGCGGCACTGACAATGCGGGGTCGGGCAGTTGGTTCCGTACGAGCCGGCTCTGGGCGAAGCAGGTGGCCACCAGTCCGGCACCCAGCAGTGCCCAGCCTGCGGGGCCTGCCGCGATGGCTCCGGTGACGATCAGCGGGCCGGCGCTGCGCTGGGCCGATGCGGCCACTCCGTGCACTCCGAGGTAGGCGCCCTGTGCCTCGTCGGGGGCGAGAGCGACGGAGAGTTCCCAGGAGATGGTGGCGTGGAGGATCTCCGCCAGCGTGAGTGCGGTGGCGGCGAGGACAAGTGCGGTGATCGCGAGCCAGCGGCTGTCGACTGCGGACACACTCATGGCGAGGGTGCCGGCCGCGAAGGCGACCGCGAGCGGTCCGAGCAGCCGCCGGGCGGCCTGTGTGGTGGCGCCGAATCGGGCGAGGGGGATCTGGAGGGCCACCACCATCACGTTGTTCAGGACGAGCAGAAGCGGGGCCAGGCCGTGCGGGGCTTCGGTGGCGTGCACGATCCAGAGCGGCAGCCCGACCATGAAGACCGCGTCGTCGAGGAAGAGCACCGCTTCACTGGCCACGTAGAGGAGATAGGTGCGGTCGCGCCAGGGGTTGGCGGGCTTCGCGGCGGCGGTCGTGCTGCCGGATCCGGTGACGACGCGTGACGGGGCGGGGGGCTCGCCGCAGCGCAGGGTCAGGAGGGCGGCGCACAGGGAGGTGAGCGCGTTGCCCGCGAGAAGTGACTGGTACGCGGCGGTGGTACCGATGCCGAGGGCGGCCGCGGCGGCAAGGCCGCCGATGGCGAAGCCGGTGTTGCCGACGGTGCGGTTCACGGCCTGGTAGCGGACGCGCTCGGAGCCGGCGATGCGGGCGGCGTAGAGCTTGGTGAGGACGTTGGCCGCGCGGTCGCCGAGACTGCCGAAGGCCGCGATGACCAGCAGCGGTGCGAAGTGGTCGGTGGTGAGCAGGGCGAGGCCCGCGGTGGCGCGCAGGAGCTGGGCGGCGATGAGGACGCGGGTGATGGGCAGCCGGTCGGCGATACGGCCTGCGATCGGCGCGCCGGCGATGCCGATACCGGCGGAGATCGAGATGAGGAGACCCACCTCGGCGATGGACAGGCCGGTGACGTAGGTGAAGTAGAGCGCCTGTGTGGCGGTCCAGAGGCCGTTGCCCGTCTTGTCGACCAGGGTGATGCCCAGCATGCGACGCCCGTCGCGGCCTCCTGGGATGCGGTCTTTCAGTGCGGCCCGGCGGTGGAGCAGGCTCACCGGTTCCCCCCTTGACGTGAGTTATGTATTGATACATAGTTAGTTACGTGGCAGCACAATATTCGATCGAGGGTACGACCGCCAAGGGGATTGCCGCGTCCGTCGAACGGGCCGTGGCGGACGGGGGCTTGGGGCCCGGGGACGCCCTGCCGCCTGTCCGGCGGCTCGCCGACGATCTCGGGGTCAGCGCCGGGACGGTCGCGACGGCGTACAAGGAGCTGCGTCGACGCGGTGTCGTGGTGACGCGTGGACGGGGCGGGACGGTGGTCTCCGCGGCGCCGGCAGTGGCTTCCCGGCGGCCGCCGAAGGTGCCCGAGGGGCTGCGGGATCTGGCCGGCGGGCACCCCGATCCGGTCTTCCTGCCGGACCTGATGCCGCCCGCGCGACTCTCCCCCGGGGCCCGTTCGCACCGTTCGGCCCCCAGGCTGCCGGAGCTGGAGCAGTCGGTCCGGGCCTGGATCGGTGACGAAGGGGTGCCGGTCGAGGACATCACCTTCGCGCACGGGGCGCTCGACTGTGTGGCGCGGCTGCTCTCCACCGAGCTGCGACCGGGCGATGCGGTGGCGATGGAGGATCCGGGCTACCACCATCTGCTCGATCTGGTGCAGGCGTTGGGGCTGCGGTCGGTGGCGGTGGCGGTGGATGACGAGGGCATGCGGCCGGAGGCGCTGGACGCGGCGCTGCGGGCGGGGGCACGGGCCGTCGTGTCCAGTCCGCGGGCACAGAATCCGTACGGTGGCTGCTTCTCGGCCGGGCGGCGCGACGCGCTGGTGGACGTACTGCGGGACTCGCCCGAGGTACTGGTGATCGAGAACGACCACGCCTCGGACATCTCGGGCGCGCCGCTCAACTCTCTCACCGCGGGAGCCCTTTCACGCTGGGCGCATGTCCGGACCGTCACCAAGTATCTGGGGACTGATCTGCGGTGGGCCGCGGCCGCCTGCGATCCGACGACGCTGGCGCGGCACGACGGCCGGCTGCTGCTGACATCCGGCTGGATCAGTCATCTGCTGCAGCGGACCGTGCTCGGGCTGATGACCGATCGGGACACGATGGCGCAGGTGGGGCGGGCGCGTACGGCCTACGGGGAGCGGCGAGCGGCCCTGGTGGCCGCGCTGGGCTCACATGGTGTCGACGCACATGGTGTGAGCGGTATGAATGTGTGGGTGCCGGTGCGGGACGAGTCCGCAGTCGTCAACGGGCTGCGGTCCAGGGGCTGGTGGGTCGCGGCAGGGGCGAGGTTCCGGATCGCCTCGGGGCCGGGTGTAAGGATCACGACGGCGGAGCTGGAGCCGGCGGAGGCGGGGAGGCTGGCCTCGGACTTCGCGGCGGTGCTGGGTGAGTCCGAGGCCACGTACGGGGGGTAGTGCGGTTTTTCTGCCGGGGCCGTCCGGCTGCCGTTTTGTCCTCAATCGCCGGACGGGCTTGGTTTCCGGCACCCGCGCCTCGGAAACCGGACGGGCTTGGATTCCGGCACCCGCGCCTCGGAAACCGGACGGGCTTGATCTGGGGCTCGTTGCTAGCCGCGTTTGCGGGCGATGTCTTCGTAGAATCGCAGCAGTTCGAGATTGTCGACCGAGCCGGGGTTGACCGCCTTCGCCAGTGCCGTGCCCTGCAGGAGGCGCTTCACCGGCACCTCGATGCGCTTGCCGGTGAGGGTGTGCGGGACGCCGGGGACCTCGATGATGTCGTCCGGGACATGCCGCGGGGAGAGCTGTTCGCGGATCGTCTGCTTGATGCGCGCCCGCAGGCCGTCGTCGAGGGTGGCGCCTTCGGAGAGGTGGACGAAGAGCGGCATCCAGTAGCCGCCGTCCGGTTCCTCCAGGCCGATGACCAGCGACTCGCGGATCTCCGGGAGGCGTTCGACGGCTTCGTAGATGTCGGCCGAGCCCATCCTGACACCCTGACGGTTCAGCGTCGAGTCCGAGCGGCCGTGGATGACGACGGAGCCCCGGTCGGTGATGGTGATCCAGTCGCCGTGCCGCCAGGCGCCGGGGAACATCTCGAAGTAGCTCTCGCGGTAGCGGCTGCCGTCGGGGTCGTTCCAGAACCGGATCGGCATGGACGGCATGGGCTTGGTGACGATCAGTTCGCCGACCTCGCCGATGAGCGGCTTGCCCTGAGGGTCCCAGGACTGGAGGTCGGTGCCGAGACAGGCGGCCTGGAGTTCGCCGATGTGCACGGGCAGAGTGGGCACCGCGCCGGCGAAGCAGCTGCACACGTCCGTGCCACCGCTGACCGAGGCGATCCACAGGTCCTCGGCCACCTCGTCGTGCAGCCAGCGGAAGCCGTCGGGCGGGAGCGGGGAGCCGGTGGTGGCGACGCATTTGATACGGGAGAGGTCGTGGTCGCGCGCGGGGTGGACGTCCGCCTTGCGGCAGGCCATCACGTATGCGGCGGAGGTGCCGAAGAGGGTGGCCCGGGTGCGCTCGGCGATGCGCCACTGTGCGCCGGTGTCGGGGTAGCCGGGGCTGCCGTCGTACAGGACCACCGTGGTGCCGGTGAGCAGGCCGGAGACGAGGAAGTTCCACATCATCCAGCCGGTGGAGGTGTACCAGAAGAAGCGGTCCTCGGGGCCGAGGTCACAGTGCAGGCCGAGCTGCTTGAAGTGCTCCAGCAGGATGCCGCCCTGCGACTGGACGATGGCCTTCGGCAGGCCCGTCGTGCCGGAGGAGTACAGCACCCAGAGCGGGTGGTCGAAGGGGACCTGTTCGAAGACGGGTTCAGCGTCACCGGCGGTGACCGCGGACCAGTCGTGGGCGCCTTCGGGGGCTTCGGTGCCGAGCAGCGGGATGTGGATCACGGCGCGCAGGGTGGGCAGTTCGCGGCGCAGCTCGGCGACGGTCTCGGTGCGGTCGTGTGCCTTGCCGCCGTAGCGGTAGCCGTCGACGGTGAACAGGACGACGGGCTCGACCTGCTGGAAGCGGTCGAGGACGCTGCGGGCGCCGAAGTCGGGCGCGCAGGAGGTCCAGACCGCGCCGACGGCCGCGGTGGCGAGCAGGGCGGTGACCGCCTGCGGGATGTTCGGGAGGTAGCCGCTGACGCGGTCTCCGGGGCGTACACCGAGGGCACGCAGTTCGGCGGCGAGCGCCCCGACCTGGCGGCGCAGCTCCGACCAGCTGATCGGCGTCGGCTCATGTGTTTCGTCCACATGCAGCAGCGCCGCGTCATGGGCGCGGGCCGGGTCCTCGGCGGTGCGCAGCGCATGCTCCGCGTAGTTGAGGGTGGCACCCGGGAACCACTGGGCGCCGGGCATGGCGGGATCGGCGAGAACACGCTCGTACGGAGTGGAGAACCGCACATCGAACCAGTCGGCGACCGCCCGCCAGAAGGTCTCGAGCTCGTCGACGGACCAGCGGTGCAGCGCCGCGTAGCCGCCCTCGGCCGGGGCTCCGTGGCGCTCGGCGGCCCAGGCCTGGAAACGGGTGATCCGGGCGGCTGCGATGCGGTCGGGGTCCGGCTGCCAGAGAGGGGCAGGGTTCGCTGCTGAGGTCATGGTGCGGCTCCCGGGTGGCTCTACGCGGTGTCTGCGTGTGTCACGCGCACGAGCGGGGTGTGCGCGTGACGCGGCTGACAGGGACGATGCCATGTGATCGTCATTCGCACCAGGGCTCACCACCCATGGTCGGACGAGGGTATATGTGCTCTGACCACGGGTGAACGGGAGTTGAACAAACCCCACGTACGCCCCGCCGGATGGCAGGGTGAGCTGCATGGACGGTCGTGGGCTGGTGCGCTCGGTGAAGATCTTCGGAACGGTGCGGGGGCTGCGCGCGGCACGCTCGGCATGGCGACAACGACGGACCGACGCCCGGGGGCTGCCCGCCCGGGGAGCGGAACGGGCCAGGGTGCCCGGACAGGTGAGCGGCGCCGAGCCGCTGCCCGGCGGCGGGATCATACGGTTCGCCCGTTCGGAGCTGCGCATCCGGGTCGCGGCCGGTGGGGCGGTCTTCTGGGGCTGGGACGGCGCGGAGCCCGAGCCGTCGTACGCGCTCGACGGCACGCCTCCCGAGCCGGATCCGCGCGCCGTGCTGGAACCCGACAAGGACGACGGCTGGCGCGTGGTGTCGGAGCGGGTGACGGTCGAGGTCTCCCGGCACGGCGCCGTCGAGATCCGGACGCCCGGCGGTGTCGTACTGCGCCGGGATCTGCCGCCGCGCTGGTGGGAGCCGGTGCAGGGTGGTCCGGCGCGGTGGGTGCAGCGGACCGAAGTACCTGCGGACGCGCGTTTCTTCGGGCTGGGCGGCCGGGCGTCCGGACCGCGGCTGCGCGACGGCACGTACCGGCTGTGGAACACCGACCCCAGGGGCAGCTTCGGTCCCGAGGACGATCCGCTGTACATCACCATGCCGGTGCAGTTGGTGGTCGCCGACGCGGGTACCCATCTCGCCTTCCACGACAACTCCTGGGAGGGCCGGGTCACCCTGCGGGAGGGCGAGGAGGGCGCGGGCTCCGGGCACGACCGGCCGGGCACCAGTGAGGTTCGGATGGGCGGCGGGCCGTTGCGCTGCTGGGTGGTCGTGGGCACGCCCGCGCGCGTACTGGCCGGCTGGACGCAGCTGACGGGCGCGCCCGCGCTGCCGCCGTCCTGGGCGCTGGGCCCGCAGCATGCGCGGTGGGGTTTCGGCAGCGAGCAGGAGGTGCGCCGGATCGTCGCAGGCTACCGGGAGCGGGAACTTCCGCTGTCCGCGGTCCATCTCGACATCGACCACTACGACGCGCACCAGGTCTTCACCGTCGACCGGGAACGTTTTCCCGATCTGCCGGCGATGGCCGGGGAGCTGCGCGAGGACGGGGTCCGGCTGGTCTCCATCGTCGATCCGGCGGTGAAGGCGGAAGCCGGGAACGCGGTGTACGACAGCGGGAAAACGGCGGGAGCCTTCGTGCGGGACGCACGGGGCAAGGAGGTGCGGGGCGTCGTCTGGCCCGGCGACTGTGTCTATCCGGACTTCACCGATCCGGCGGTCCGCCGGTGGTGGGGAGAGCTGTACGAGGAGCGGCTGGCGCAGGGGTTCTCCGGAGTGTGGCACGACATGAACGAACCGGTGTCCTTCACGCCGTTCGGCGATATGACGCTGCCGCGCTCCGCCCGGCACGCGCTGGAGGGGCGTGGGGGCGACCACCGGGAGGCCCACAATGTGTACGGCCTCGCGATGGCGCGCGCCGGGTACGAGGGGCTGCGGCAGCTGCGCCCGCAGGAGCGGCCTTTCCTCTTCTCGCGCTCCGGCTGGGCGGGTATGCAGCGGTACGGAGGCACCTGGTCAGGAGATGTGTCCACCGGCTGGCCCGGGCTGCGCGCCTCGCTCTCCCTGGTGCTGGGGCTCGGGCTGTGCGGCGTCCCGTACTCCGGTCCGGATGTGGGCGGCTTCGACGGCATTCCGTCGCCTGAGCTGTATCTGCGCTGGTTCCAGCTGGGGGCGCAACTGCCGTTGTTCCGTACGCATGCGGCGATCGACGCGGGGCGCAGGGAGCCTTGGGAGTTCGGCCCGCAGGTGCTCGCCTGTGCGAAGGCGGCGCTCGCCGAACGGGAGCGGCTGCGCCCCTACTTCGTCACGCTGGCGCACCTGGCGAGGCGGACCGGGGCGCCGTATGCGCGGCCGCTGTGGTGGGCGTCTCCACAGGACCGGGTGCTGCGCGACTGTGAGGACGCCTTTCTGCTCGGCGACGCGCTGCTCGTCGCGCCGGTGCTGGAGCGCGGGACGGACCGGCGGGCGGTGCGGCTGCCGCGCGGCCGGTGGTACGACACGGCGACCGGGCAGGCGTACGAGGGGCCGGGGCAGGTGCTGGTGGACGCGCCTCTGTCGCGTATCCCGGTGCTGGCGCGGGGTGGCGCGGTGATCCCGGTACGGGGCGCGGACGGCGGGATGGAGCTGGAGGTGTGGGCGCCGGCCGAGGGGCGCAAGGGCGGCGGTCTGGTGGTCCCGGACTTGGGTGACGGCTGGGAGCAGGCGGAGGTGGAGCGGTATACGACGCGGCTGGTGGACGGGCGGGTCGTGGTGAAGCAGATCAAGGGGGACGGGTCCGCTCCGCCGCGGTGGCGGGTGAGGGTGCACGGGCTGGGTGGTCAGCCGTAAGGGCACGCGGCTCTTCCCGATCCACACTCACACGCGGCTTCCGGTCCGCACCCACAGGCGGCTTCCGGTCCGCACTCAGCCGTAGTGGCCGGCGAACCAGTTCCGTACGGCAATGGTGTGCAGCGGGAACGCCAGCTCGGCGGGGCCGTGCAGCAGATGCCAGCCGTCCGTCTCGTCCGTGGGCGCCGGGCCGGGGAGGTCCGCCGCGGTACGTTCCGGCAGCAGGCCGAAGAGGAGGAGATAGCCGTCCGGCGAGCTCAGCGCGTCGGCGAGCCGGACGTCCGCGCGCGCCGCCTCGATGCCGGTTTCCTCCCTCAGCTCCCGTACGACCGCCTGCTGCCAGTCCTCGCCGTGGTCGATGAAGCCGCCGGGCAGGGCGATGCCGCCGCGCTGCGGTTCGATGGTGCGGGTGATGACGACGAGTCCGGTGCCGTCGGCGTCATGGGCCGGAAGCAGCGCGATGGCGACGGGCAGCGGATTGCGGTACGCGGTCTCGCCGCAGGCCGGGCAGGTACGGGGCCAGCCGGCGAGAGGGCCGTACGGCGCTCCGCAGTTGCCGCAGTGGGAGTCCTTGGGCACGCGCGGACTGTATCCGATCACCCTTTCCCGCCGGGCCGGGAAGTGGTAAACGGTGGGCGCATGACTGGACTTGCTTCCGCGTTCCGCGCCCTCGCGGCGGCCGCCGCTCTCCTCGCCATCACCGCGGCGACCACCCCCATGGCGCAGGCCCATCCTGAACCGAAGGCTCCGAAGGAGTTCGTGGCGCTGCGTACCGTGGACCCGACGATCATCCAGGAGATGCGTTACAAGACCGTGCACAACTTCGTGGGCGAGCCGGTGGACGGCTACCGCCAGCCGCTCTGCATCGTCACCCGGCCCACCGCGCAGGCGTTGCACCGGGCGCAGTCGAAGCTGCTGCGGCAGGGCTACTCACTCAAGGTGTACGACTGCTACCGGCCCCAGCGGGCCGTCGACCACTTCGTGCGGTGGGCGAAGGACCTCGAGGACGAGGCGATGAAAAAGGAGTTCTATCCTCAAGTCGACAAGTCCCGGCTGTTCGAGGACGGTTACATAGCGGAGAAGTCGGGGCACAGCCGGGGCAGCACGGTCGATCTCACCATCGTGAAACTGCCGGCCCTGCCCACCAGGCCCTACGTCCCCGGCGAGCGTCTCGTCCCGTGCTACTCGCCGAAGTCCGAGCGTTTCCCGGATAATTCCGTCGATATGGGGACCGGCTTCGACTGCTTCGACACGTTGTCGCACACCGATGACCCAAGGATTCAGGGCGAGCAGCGCGCCAACCGGCAGTTGCTGAAGAGCACCCTGAGCGCGGTCGGCTTTGTGAACCTTCCCGAGGAGTGGTGGCACTTCACCTTCAAGCCGGAGCCCTTCCCCGACACCTTCTTCGACTTCCCCGTGGCGTGGCGTTCGGTCGCCGGGCACTGACGGTTCTCCGCCGAGGGTTTACGGTGCCGATATGGCGCAGCAGACATTTGATTCGTACGAGGAGTTCTGGCCCTACTACGTCGCGATGCATTCCAGGTCCGCGACCCGCTGGGCCCATCTGACCGGCACGCTGACCGGCCTCGCGGTGAGCGCGTACGGGCTGGCGCGCGGGCGGAAGCGGTATGCGGCCGCCCTGCCGCTGATCGGCTACGGGACGGCCTGGCCGGCCCATTTCTTCATCGAGAAGAACAACCCCGCCACCTTCGGGCATCCCGCCTGGTCGCTGCGGGGCGACGTGCAGATGATCCGGATGATGCTGGCCGGCCGGGACGGCGAACTGGCCGAGATCGCCGCGAAGTGGCTCGCCGAGAACCGCTGACCGTGGCACACTTCTGACGTTCCGTCAGATTGCGGTGCCGGGGAGGAACCTTGACGCGCACGCCCGTGGTGGCCGGATGGTTCACACAGGACAGCGGTGAGGAGGACTTCCGCCTGCTGGGCACCCGCTGTACGGCCTGCTCGTCGGTCTTCTTCCCGCGCGAGGACTCGTACTGCCGCAACCCGGCCTGCGCGGGCGGGGAGTTGGCGGAGGTGCCGCTCTCCAAGCGGGGACGGGTGTGGTCGTACACGGACGGGCGCTACCGCCCGCCGGCGCCGTATGTGTCCGACCCGGAAGCGGAGTGGGAGCCGTACGCGCTGCTCGCCGTCGAGCTCGAGGCCGAGCGGATGGTCGTCCTCGGTCAGGCCGTGCCGGGGATGACCGTCGCGGAGCTGGCGGTCGGCATGGAGGTCGAGGTCGTACCGGGTGTGCTCAACGAGGATGCGGAGACCGTCTGGACGACCTGGCACTGGCGGCCCGTGGGAGCGGCGTCATGACCGGCGACGTGGCGGTCCTCGGGGCCGGAATGCACCCCTGGGGCAAATGGGGCCGCAGCTTCGTCGAGTACGGCACCGCAGCGGCCAGGGCGGCGCTGGCCGACGCCGGGATCGACTGGCGGCAGGTGCGGTCGGTGGTCGGCGCGGACACGATGCGCTGCGGCTATCCCGGGTATGTGGCGGGGGCGACGTTCGCACAGGCACTGGGCTGGCAGGGGGCACGCGTCACCAGCGTCTACGCGGCGTGCGCCTCGGGCGCGCAGGCGATCAACACCGCACGCTCCCAGATCCTTGCCGGGATGGCCGACGTGGTGCTGGTGGTGGGCGCGGACTCGGCGCCGAAGGGATTCTTCGCACCCGCCGGGGGCGATCGGCCGGACGATCCGGACTGGCTGCGCTTCCGGGTGCTCGGCGCGACCAACCCCGCGTACTTCGGGCTCTACGCCCGCCGCCGTATGGCCCAGTACGGGGACACTCCCGAAGACTTCGCGCTGGTCAAGGTCAAGAACGCGGCGGCGGGCGCGCTCAACCCCAACGCCCGCTACCGCAAGACCGTTTCGGCCGAGGACGTCGCCGCCTCCGCTGTGGTCGCCGATCCGCTGCGGCTGCTCGACATCTGCGCGACCTCCGACGGCGCGGCCGCGCTGGTGCTGACCAGCATGGACTTCGCGCGTCGGCACGGGGCCGCCGACCCGGTCCGTATCCGCGCCGTCTCCACCGTCACGCCGACCTATCCGAAGGCCGTACTCGACCTTCCGGACATCGCGACCGACTCGGCGGCCGCCGTGGAACCCTTCCCGCACTCCTTCCGCGCCTCGATCGCGCTGGCCGCGTACGAGGAGGCGGGCATCGGGCCCGACGACCTCTCGCTCGCCGAGGTGTACGACCTGTCCACCGCGCTGGAGCTGGAGTGGTACGAGGACATCGGTCTGTGCCGGGCGGGTGAAGGAGCCAAGCTCGTACGCGAAGGTGCCACTGCGCTCGGCGGGCGCATCCCGGTGAACGTCAGCGGCGGGCTGGCGTCCTTCGGCGAAGCCGTGCCCGCCCAGGCCATCGCGCAGGTCTGCGAGCTGACCTGGCAGCTGCGCGGTGCGGCCGGAGAGCGCCAGGTGACCGGTGCCCGCGCCGGGATCACCGCGAACCAGGGGCTGTTCGGCCATGGTTCGGCGGTCATAGCTGTTCGCTGAGCGGACCAGCCAGGCGTACTCCCGCTGCCTTACGTTCCCCGCTAGCGTGTCAACACACCGTTCGTGAACTGCACTTGCTGTCAACGACCTTGACGACCCATCACGGCCGGTGAACACTGCCTCATCGTCGGCATCGCCGCACTTCGGCACGCTCACCACGCTCGTCACGGACGCCGGGCGGGGTATGGACTCCCCTGCCTTCGGATCCGTAGCCATGGAACGCCATGGAGCACGAACGCCATGGAGCACGCACCCTGCACGGAGGACCGTGGCAGGGCCCCCGGGCGAGGGCCTAGGAGTTGCCATGAGCAATGGAGACATTTTCGTCGGTGAAGTCATCGGCACCGCGATACTCATCCTCTTCGGCGCGGGCGTCTGCGCCGCCGTCACCCTCCATCACTCCAAGGCGAAGGCCGCAGGCTGGGTCGTCATCGCCTTCGGCTGGGGTTTCGGTGTGCTGGCGGGCGCTTACACCGCCGCTCCGCTGTCGGGCGGTCATCTGAATCCGGCCGTGACACTGGGCGTCGCCGTGGACACCGGGGAGTGGAGCAAGGTTCCGCTGTACATCCTCGGACAGATGATCGGCGCGATCCTCGGCGCCGTACTCGCCTATCTCGTCTACTTCGCGCAGTTCCAGGCCAACGCGGACGAGAAGAACGCGCAGCCCACGCTCGGGATCTTCTCGACCGGTCCGGAGATCCGCAATCCTGCCGCCAACCTGATCACCGAGATCATCGCGACGATCGGTCTGGTGCTCCCGATACTGGCCTTCGGCAAGAACGACGGCATCGGCATCGGCCAGATCCCCGGGCAGAACGCCGGGATCTACGGCTCCGGCATCTCCATCCTGCTGGTCTCGCTGCTGGTCGTCGGCATCGGTCTGTCGCTCGGCGGGCCGACCGGCTACGCCATCAACCCGGCTCGCGACCTGGGGCCGCGCATCACCCACGCACTGCTGCCGATCCCCAACAAGGGATCCTCCGACTGGGGTTACGCCTGGGTGCCGGTGGCCGGACCCGTGATCGGCGGGCTGCTGGCCGGCCTCATCTTCAACGCAGCCTTCTAGGCCTTCCGGCCTCATCGACAAGGGGACGTCATGACGGACAGGTTCGTCGCCGCAATCGACCAGGGCACCACGTCCAGCCGCTGCATCATCTTCAACCAGGACGGCGCGATCGTCGCCGTCGACCAGCGTGAGCACCGCCAGATCTTCCCCAAGCCCGGCTGGGTGGAGCACGACGCCACCGAAATCTGGTCCAAGGTCCAGGCCGTGGTGGCGGGGGCCATCGCCAAGGCCGGGCTGCGCGCCGACCAACTCAGCGCGCTCGGCATCACCAACCAGCGGGAGACGACGGTCCTGTGGGACCGCGCGACCGGCAAGCCGGTGCACAACGCGATCGTCTGGCAGGACACCCGTACCGCCGCGCTCTGCCATGAACTGGGCGGCACGGACGGGCAGGACCGTTTCCGCGACACGACGGGACTGCCGCTCGCCAGCTACTTCTCCGGGCCGAAAGCGGCCTGGCTGCTGGACAATGTGCCCGGGCTGCGCGGCCGGGCCGAGCGCGGTGAGATCGCCTTCGGCACCATCGACTCCTGGCTGATCTGGAACCTCACCGGCGGTACGGACGGCGGCGTCCATGTCACCGATGTGACCAACGCTTCGCGCACCATGCTGATGAACCTGCAGAGCCTCGAGTGGGATCCGGCGATCCTGTCGGCGATGAATGTGCCGCAGGCGATCCTTCCCGAGATCAAGTCCTCGGCGGAGGTGTACGGGACGGCTGTCGGCCAGCTCTCGGGCGTGCCGGTGGCATCCGCGCTCGGCGACCAGCAGGCCGCGATCTTCGGGCAGGCCTGCTACGACACCGGCACGGCCAAGAACACCTACGGCACCGGCAGCTTCCTGCTGCTCAACACCGGCAACCGGCCCGTGGCCTCGAAGAGCGGGCTGATCACCACCCTGGGCTACAAGATCGGCGAAGAGGCGCCGGTGTACTGCCTGGAGGGGTCGATCGCTATCACCGGCGCTCTGGTGCAGTGGTTCCGGGACCAGCTCGGCATCATCCGCAGCGCGGACGAGATCGAGACGCTGGCGGCGAGTGTGGACGACAACGGCGGGGCGTACATCGTCCCGGCGTTCTCCGGGCTCTTCGCCCCGTACTGGCGCTCCGACGCGCGTGGTGTGATCACCGGCCTGACCAGGTATGTCACCAAGGCGCACCTGGCGCGGGCGGTGCTGGAGGCGACCAGCTGGCAGACACGTGAGGTCGTCGACGCGATGTACCAGGACTCCGGGGTGCAGATCACCACGCTGAAGGTGGACGGTGGCATGACGTCCAACAATCTGCTGATGCAGCATCAGGCGGATGTGCTGGGGGTGCCGGTGATCCGGCCGAAGGTCTCCGAGACGACCTGTCTGGGGGCGGCGTACGCGGCGGGGCTGGCGACCGGCGTCTGGTCCGACCTCGACGAGCTCAAGGCGCACTGGAAGCGTGATGTGGAGTGGTCACCGCGGATGGAGGCGCAGATCCGCGAGCGCGAGTACCACAACTGGCGCAAGGCGGTGGAGCGGAGCTTCGGCTGGGAGGAGGACGGCGGCCAGTCCTGAGGCGGCGCGCTGACGACTCGGCGCTCTTGAGCGGGCGATCCTGAGCCGGCCGCAACAAGCTCACGGCCCGTACCCCAGTCGGTGGGGGTACGGGCCGTGTCTCTGCCGGAGCCGCCGGGCTCAGGTGGTGGCGTGCTCAGGTGGTGGCGTGCTCGCGCTGCCGGTCGGCTCGGGTCAGGGCGTGCTCCACCACCGCCACCAGCACCTCCTTGACCGACTCGCGTTCACGCGCGTCGGTCATCAGCAGCGGCACCTCGGAGTCGAGGTCCAGCGCGGCACGCACGCTCTCGCCGGGGAAACGGCCTGCCCCTTCGAAGCAGTTGACGGCCACGGTGAACGGGATGCCACGGCGTTCGAAGTAGTCGATCGCCGCGAAGGAGTCCTCCAGGCGGCGGGTGTCGGCGAGGACGACCGCGCCCAGCGCGCCCTGCGCCAGCTCGTCCCAGAGGAACCAGAAACGGTCCTGCCCCGGTGTGCCGAAGAGATACAGCACCAGGTCCTCGCGGAGCGTGATGCGTCCGAAGTCCATGGCGACCGTGGTGGTCGTCTTGTTCTCGACGCCTTCGATGTCGTCGACGGGCCGGCCGGCCTCGCTCAGCGTCTCCTCGGTACGCAGCGGTCTGATCTCGCTGACCGCGCCCACCAAGGTTGTTTTGCCCACGCCGAATCCGCCTGCCACCAGGATCTTCAGCGTCACCGGTTCGACGGGTGGCTTTCGGCGGCTAGAGCGCCCGAAGACCATTGATCACCTCGCGGAGAATGCTCACGTCCGGCAGTTCGGCCGGCGGAACGGGACGGGTTACATGCACCAGTGCGTCCTCGACGAGATCGCCGACCAGGACGCGGACCACTCCGACGGGAAGGTCCAGGATGGCCGCGAGTTCGGCTATCGATTGAGGGGTGTCACCACAGCGCTCGACTATTTCGACATGCTCCGGGGAGAGCAACTGGTCGCGGCCGGGGTCGTCGGCCGCGAGCTCCGGGACGACCAGAGCGATCAGGTCGAGGCGGTGACGGGGCGCGCTGCTGGTCCGTCCGCGGGTCATCGCGTACGGACGGACTACGGGGCCCGCTTCGGCATCGAAGAAGTGGTGGGGCTGCTGAGCGTACTGAGCTGACTCACTCATGCCATCCACTCACCCTCCGGTGCGCAGACCGGACCGGGGCGCGGTGGTGAGGTGGACGCCGACCCGCTTGACCATGAGCGTCATCTCGTACGCGACCTGGCCGACGTCGGAGTCGGAGTCGGCGAGCACGGCCAGACAGCTGCCGTCGCCCGCCGCCGTGACGAACAGGAAGGCCTCGTCCAGCTCCACGACGGTCTGCCGGACCCTGCCTGCCTCGAAGTGGCGGCCGACGCCTTTGGCGAGGCTGTGGAATCCCGAGGCAACGGCGGCGAGATGCTCGCTGTCCTCACGGGTGAGGTCCCGGGAGGTGCCGGTGGCCAGTCCGTCGCTGGAGAGCACCAGTGCCTTGCGGATGCTGGCGACGCGGTCGACCAGCTCGTCGAGGAGCCAGTTGAGCTCGCCGGAGCCGTTGGTGGTGGGATGGGCGCCGTGGGCGTTGGGTGCTGCGGCGTGCGGTGCGGTCATCGACCGTCCCCCTCAGATGTCGTTCCTGGTGCGGTCTCGCCGGGGCCGGCGGCCTGGTCGGTGGCCTCGGCATCTTCGGCGTTCTGCAGGCGGCCGCGCTGCCAGCCTCGCTGCATTGAAGCCATGCGGGAGCGTACTTGTTCCGCGTCCCGCTCGATCTCCTGCTCGGTTGCCGGTGCGGGCGGCTGCCCGGCGGCGCCGGACGTCTCCCTGAGCTGGGGGGCGAGGCTGGCCTGGCGGACCCGACGGGGCAGGCCGTCGAGCGTGGCCGGGGCCGGTTCCGCAGCGGGGCGCGGTGCCGGTGTCGGTTCCGGAGTGGGTACGGGTGTGGGTGCGGGTAGCGGGGTGGGTGCCGGCCAGGCCGCGGGGCGTGGATCGGGAGCGGGCGCGAGTGGAGGCTCCGCGCTGCGCCCGGGGCCGGGAGCCGGGGCGGGGTGGGCCCGGCCCCGCTCGTCCACCCTGCGGCCGTGGTCGGAGACCAGGGTCGGAGGCTTGCGGCGCGGCAGTGGCACCGGGCCGCCGATCTGCCCGGGCGACTGGTCCCGCGCCTGCTGGTGCTGCTCGTCCGGGGTTTCGCGACGACGGTCCCGGGCGCGGGCACGGAAGATTCCGCCGCGTTCGCTCTCCGTGTCCTCGATGTCGGCGATGGAGTCGCCTCCGCCGAGCACCGGCCGGTCGTCGAAGCCCAACGCGCCCACGGGCGCCTCCAGTTCGACGGGTCCGTCCAGGAGCGTGGAGCCGTTGAGACCGGTGGGGACCTGGGCGAGCGCCGCGGGCCTGCCGTCGCTGCCGCGGCGTCCGGCCGCGCTCTCGCTCTTGCGGTCGAGACGGAAGCCGGTGCCCTGGGTCTCCGGAGCGTCGGTGAGCACGGCCGCGGGGATGAAGACGACCGCGGTGGTCCCGCCGTACGGGGAGGGCTGCAGCGAGACCCGGACGTTCTGGCGCTGGGCAAGCCGGCTGACGACGAAGAGGCCGAGCCGGTCGGTGTCGGAGAGCTCGAACTCGGGGGTCTCGGCGAGCCGCAGATTCGCGTCCAGCAGCCCTTCCGGGGCCATGCCCAGGCCGCGGTCGTGGATTTCGAGCGTGAAGCCGTTGGCCACCCGCTCACCGTGCACCTGGACGGCGGTGTGCGGGGGCGAGAACACCGTGGCGTTCTCGAGGAGTTCGGCGATGAGGTGAGTGAGGTCGGCGACCGCCGGACCGCCGACTCCGATACGCGGCAGCCGGCGCACCTCGATGCGCTCGTAGTCCTCGACCTCGGCGACCGCGGCCCGTACGACGTCCATCAGCTGGATCGGCTTGCGCCACTGGCGGGACGGTGCGGCGCCGGAGAGGATCACCAGGCCCTCGGCGTGCCGGCGCATACGGGTGGTGAGGTGGTCGAGGCGGAACAGGTCAGCGAGTTCCTCGGTGTCCTCGGTGCGCCGCTCCATGGTGTCGAGGAGCGTGAGCTGGCGGTGCAGGAGGACCTGGTTGCGGCGGGCGAGATTGACGAAGACCTCGGAGACTCCGCGGCGCATCTCGGCCTGGCGGACGGCGGCCTCGACGGCGGCCCGCTGCAGGGTGTTGAGCGCCTGGCCCGCCTGGCCTATCTCGTCCTTGTCGTAGTCGAGGCGCGGGGCCTCGGTCTCGACGTCGACATGCTCGCCGGCTGCGAGGCGGCGCATCACGCTGGGGAGGCGGACGCCGGAGACCTCGTGGGCCTCCTTGCGCAGCCGGGAGAGGTCGCGGACCAGGTCCCGGCCGATGCGTACGGAGACGATCACCGAGACGAGGAGGGCGAGGAAGCCCAGTACGCCGGCGATACCCGCCTTGACGAAGACGCTGTATGCCGAGGGCTCGACCCGGTGCCGGTAGCGGACGTCCGCTTCTTTGGCCTCGCGGACGAGGTCGTCGAGGACGGGTGTGGCCGCGGCCTGCCAGCGTCCGGCTTCGGACGCGCCCGCGTCGCCGACCGGGCCGGCCTGGATGAGGCGTTCCTCGGTGTCGCGCAGGGGCGCGGTCTTGGGGCTGCGCCAGTACTGCTCGTAGATCTCGCGTTCCTTGGCGGGCAGGACTTCGAGATTGGTCTCGTAGTACAGCTCGCGCTTCGCCACGAAGTCGGAGAGCGAACGGATCTCATCGGCGGTGATCTTGCGGGTGGTCAGCGAGGAGGCGATCAACGCGTCCTCGCGGGACAGCATTTCGGCGGCGCGAACGAGGCCGACGAGTGCGCGGCCCTGGCGCTCCATGTCGACGTCGTCGAGGGCATGGAGTGTCAGCAGGAAGCTGTAGCAGGGGTCGACGAGCCGGTTGTAGAACTCCAGGGCCTGGCTGCGGGAGACCGTGCCCGCCTCCACGGAGCGGCGCAGGGCGCCGAGGCCGTCGAGCGCGTCGAGGAGAGAGCTCAGCTTCTGCGAGGCGTCGGACCGCATGTCCTCGCGGATTCCGGACTTCTCAATATTCGATTTGATCTTGGCCACGGCCCGGTCGGTGGCCTCACGCCGATCGCGCAGGGAGGGCAGAGCGTCGGAAGCCCGGCGGTCGGCAAGGTAGATGAGCGTCTGGCGGCGCTCCTTCTGGATGACGATGGCGGTGTCCGCGACCGGATAACCGACCTTCTTCACCACGGAATTGACATCCAGAAGCTGACTGGCATCCCGACCGGTCAGTACGGTGGCGAAGCCCCAGAGCGCGGTGAGGGAGACAAGCGGCACCAGCAACAACGCCACGATCTTCCGGCGGATGGACTTCCCGCGAAAGCGCATGGCCTCCCCCTGCTCAACCCCCGCACGGTGCGGGTGGTGTTCCGTCAACAAACGGCGTGAGCCTACTACTGTCACACGGACAACTCGAAGGCTCGTCCGGATGTTTTTCGGCCGACGACAGGCGCGTTGATCATGGGTTGTCCTGGTATTCGGGGAGATGGCATTCCGGCGTTGGTGGACCACACCTGGCGGCACGTCATCTTTCGGACCGTCACAGATGGCTGGAATTCTTCGCTCTGCGGGAATCTTCCTGCCTGGTCAATCGTCATTCTGTACGGGGCTCGGGGATCCGCAGGCGCCACGCACATCACATTCGGCTCGGCTTCGCCCCGGCTTTGGATTCGGCGGCCGGAGTAGAGCAGCGGAATCCGGGCAGCCACCCTGAAGTCGGACAGAGGTGGGAGTGACAGGGTCCATGGACACGGACGAGCGTCGCAGCGGGGTGCGGGCGACGAGTTATGCGAATGTCCCACGGCAGCTCTGGGTGGAGGAGCCGGCGGTGAGCCGGCGCATGGCCGATCCGGTCCGTACGGCAGCGGTCCGCGCGGTGATCATCGCTTCACTGACGATGATTCAGGGAATGGTCGCCTTTCTCTGCACGCTCACCGGGGCCTGGCTGGCCTTCCCGATGGTGCTCAGCAGCGTGGGCAGCACGGTGGTGGCGACGTGGGCGGTGCTGGACGTCTGGGTGACCCGCCAGGTGTGGAACCAGCGCAATGGCGTGGTGTCCATACCGAGCAGCACGGCACGGCAGCTGCGACGTGAGCGCCGCAGGGTGCGGCGGACGGCCAGGGCGGCCGCCCGCCGGGCCGAGCGGATACGGCGAGGCGGCTCGGGCAGGCTCTCGCAAGCCTGAACGCCGTGCCTCGTGGGTGATACGGAGCGGGCGGCGCCGCCCAGGGCGCTAAAACACGCCCTGGCCGACGGGGTCCGTGGCGGCCGGGGCGGCATCTTCCGGGTCCGTGGCGGGCTGGTCGGTGACGGCCGCGTCCACGCTCGGCCGGTCGTTGGCAACCGGGTCCGTGGCGGGCTCCGCCGGGGGCGGGGTCCGCTTGAACATCCGGGTCGCGGTGATCTCGCCGTGCACCGACTCACCTGACGGGTCCTGCTGCGGCAGTCCGGGCCGCAGATGTTCCTCCACGCTGATGTACTTCAGGCCCGCGCGCAGATCGGCGTCGTTGCGCAGCCGGATGACCAGCGGGAATTCGGCGAGGGCCGTGGTGTCGAAGAGCCCGGTCGTATAGAGCAGCTGGACGCCCAGGGCATTGGAGACGGCGCGCTGGAGCTCCAGCAGATACGTCGCGTTGGCCCGGCCGATCGGGTTGTCGAGGAAGAGCGTGCCGGCGTGCCGGTGCTTGTCCCTGCCGCGGTCGTTGCTGCGCAGGGCGGCCATCGTGCAGTACAGGGCGATCGCCGCGGTGAGCAGCTGGCCGCCGGAGAAGACATCTCCCATCTGACCCACCGGGACCCGCTCGGCGCGCAGCACGGCGTCGGGCTTGAGGATCTCCACGGCGACACCCTTCGGCTGGAGGGCCGCCTGAACCCCGCGCAGCAGCAGGGACATTCCGTCCCTGCGGCCCTCCCCGTAGGCCGCGGTGGAGTTCTTCTTCACGGCGGCGCGGGTCGCCTCGTCGATGACCTCGCCGAGCCGCTCGGCGAGCGTCGTCTGGTCCGGCTCGTCGAAGCGGATCCGCAGGAACTCCTGCCCGGACCACTCCCCCAGCCCCTCGGGAAGGCGCGAGAGCCGCTGCGCCGAACGCAGTGTCGTCAGCGCCGACTCCACCAGACCGCGCAGCCGGTCGACGATGGTGTCGCGGTTGCGCTCCAACTGCTCCAGCTCGTCGGTCAGTACGCGCAGCCGGGGCGCGAAGGCCTCCGCCCACTTCGCGGCGTGCTCGGGAAGGGACGCGGCGGGCAGCTCCCGGATCTGCTGGCGCGCGGGGGTGCGCACCTGCTCGTATCGGGTGGAGTTGGCGTGCCGTACGAGGATGTCGCTCGCCTCCCGTACGGCTGCCTCGGCGGCCGAAAGGTCGGTGGCGCACCCGCGCAGCGAACGCCGGGCCTCGGCGGCGGAGTGCCGCGCCTCCTCCAGGCTGCCCGGGTAGGGATCCGGGTCCTGTGCGGTCTCCTCGTCCTGGCTGTGGTCCCGCAGCAGGTCGCGCAGAAGCGCGGCGGTCTCGTCGAAGCCACCCGCCGCGTCCTCGGCCACCCGGTGGGCCTGGAGCAGGCCGGTGTGAGCCGCGCGGGCCGTCTCCAACGCGTCGGTACGGGAGGCCAGTTCGGCGGTGGCGGTACGCAGCTGGGCCTGGGCCTGCTCGGCGTCGGCGGGGACCAGGCCCTCGGGGAGCTCGGTGTGCGCCTCGCCGTCGGCGGGGGCCAGCCGCTCGGACTCGCCGCGCAGCCGGCCGAGCTTCTCGCTGGCTTCCGAGGCGCGCGACTCCAGCATCTGTACGAGCGACTCGGCGCGGGCGGCGGCTGCCTGGCGGGAGGGCCCGTCGGCACCGTCCGTACCCTCCAGGAGCTGCGCGGCGCGGGTGCGGACCTTGTTGGTGAGCCGGTCCAGCTCGGCGAGGGCCGCGCTCTCGTCGCTCTCGGCGCGGGCCTGCTCGGCGCGCAGGTCGGCGCCGACGCCCACCTTCTCGTACAGCTGGGAGGCAGCGCGGTAGGCCTCGCGGAGGGCGGGCAGCGCGGTGCGCGGCGCGTCCGGGTCCGCGTCGGGGAGGTTTTCGGGGGCACCGGCGATCTCGGCCCGCTCGGCGCGGAGCGCGCGAGCGGTACGGCGGGCGTCGTCACCGGCGCGCTGGGCGGCACGGCGGTCCTCGTCGGCGGCCTTCGCCCGCTCCAGGCAGGTCGCGGCCCGAGCCTCGGACTCGGCGGCCTCGTCGGCCAGTTCACGCAGTTTCACCTGCCAGCCGGCCCGCTCCCGGAGCCGGAAGGCGAGGCCCGCGAGCGCGTCGGCGGCGCGGCGGGCGCGCTGGGCCGCGTCCTGGCGCTCGTCCCGGACACGGGCCGCGTCCGCCGCGGCCTCGTCCGCCTCCGCGCGCACCGTACGGGCCTCGCTGAGCGTCGCCTCTGCCTCCTCGGCGGCTTCGCGGGCCGTCTGCGCGCCCCGCGCGAGCTCGGCGAGCATGCCGGCGGGGCAGTCGTCGCGCCAGGAGCCGAGGCGGGCGGCGATCGAACGGTCTCCCGCGAGCCGGGCCGCCAGCGCGCGGATCTCCTCGTCCCGGGCGGCGGCCCGGGCCCGCAGCGCCTGCCGCTCCTCGTCGGCGGCGTGCTCGTCGTGCATGGCGGGGTTCGGCGGTACGAGGAACACCTCGCCGTTCTCGCCGCCGGTGCCGGGGCCGGGGCTCGGCACGGGCGCGAGCAGCGCGGCGGCGGTGCCGACGGCCACGGCGGAGCGGGGCAACAGCGCGGCTCCGGCCAGGACTTCGCGCGCGCGGGCGTGCGACGCCGGGTCGGTGATCACCACACCGTCCACCAGCTCGGGCCGGGCCGCGAGCACGGCGGCATGATCGGCCGGGTCGACGGCCTGCGCGAGGTAGCGCCAGCCGGGGAGGGCGGGGATGCCGTGCTCACCGAGGTACTCGACAGTGGCGAGGACGTCGGGTCCCGGGGGCAGCAGCCCGCCGTCGCCCAGCGCGCCGAGGATGCGGGCGTCATCGGCTGCGGCGGTACGCAGATCGAAGAGATTCCGTTCGGCGGAGGCGACGGACTGGTCGAGGAGCTCGCGCAACTCGTCGGCGAACCGGTCCAACTCGTCCGCGGTGAGGGGGCCTTCGTCGGCACGGAGGGGGGCGGTGACGACGGTGCGGGTGGGATGGGCTGCGGCGGGAACGCGACCGGCGGCCGGGTGACCCGACCCGCCGGGCCCGGTGAGCGCGTGAGCCAAATGTCCCTCGGCTCGCGCGTCGGCGAGCGCGTGAGCCGGACGGAGGCTCGCGTGCCCGTGGTCCGCGCCGTGGGTGGCCGCTCGCCCGGCACCGGCTCCCGCCTGCCCCCGGCCGCCCGCCCCGCCGGGCGCCCCGGAGACGGTGGGCTCCTGGTCCGTACGGGCAACGCCGTCACCGTAAACGGCCGCCGTGGGGCCGTGGCCCGCAACGGCTCCGGCCCGGGCGTGGGCTGAGTCCCCGCGCCCATCGGCGGACGGCCCTCCGTCCGTACCGGCAACGCCACCGCCCGGCGCCGGGACCGATGGTTCCTGGCCCGCGGGCTCGGCTCGCAACCCGTCGGCCGAGTGGCCCGCCGCCTGGGAGGCTGTCGCCCCATGCCCGGTAGCGGAGAGTCGCCCGTCGCCACCCGCGGCCTCCGGCGTACCCCCGGCAGGAAGGTCACCCGAGCCCGCCACGCCCGAGTCCCGCCGCGGGGAGGGCACCGCCGCCGGAGCCGATGGCGGCAGGCTGAGCAGCTCCGCCAGACGCTCGTCCTCGGCGATCGAGTCCGCCGCGCGGCGCTCGGCCTCGTACGCGTTCTCCGCGGCCAGCGCCGCGTCGGCCGCACGGGCCGCGGCCAGTTCCGCGCGCGCCTCCGCCGCGGCCGCCTCCTTCGCCCGGTCCGCCGTCGTACGCCCGGCCTCGCGGGCCGCGTCCCAGGCCGCGACCGCTGTCTTCTCCGCGTCGCTCGCCGCGAGCGCCGCTCGCGCCGGGTCGGCGTCGGGTGCGGTGTCGTCGAGCCAGCCGGCCCGTACCGCCTCGGCCGTCTCCTGCTCCACCTCGCTGAGCCGCTGGCGCAGATGACCGATCTCGCTGCGGGCGCGCTGTGCCTCGGTGGCGGCGACCGTGGCGTCGCGGTGGGCGGCCTCGCCCGCCTCCTGGAGCGCCGCGGAGCGCTCCTCCTCCTCGTTGGCCACCCGCTCCCCGCCCTCGGCCGCGGCGTGCAGCGCGCGGACGAGATCGGCGGCGGCCGTGGCCCGGGCGGCGAGCGCCGGGGCCGCGTCCCGCTCGGCCTCACGGATCGCCGCGGCGACGCGCGCGGAGCGGTCGCCGGCGGCCCGGTGGCGCAGTACGGCTTCGGCGGCCTGCCAGGCGGAGTGCAGCGTGCGCGCGTCGGTCAGCTCGCGGCGCTGTGCCGCGGCGCCCTTCTCCGCGACGGTGAGCGCCAACGAGGCGTGCCGGTAGGCGAGTTCCGCGGCGATGAGAGAGCTGCGGCTGCGCGCCTGCTCGGCCTCGGTGACCGTGTGGGCGGCGGAGGTGACCTGCTGGGCGAGGTCGCTCGTACGCCCGCGCTCCTCCGCGGCGCGCGCGGAGAGCCGACGCGCGAGCGTACGGGTACGGCGTTCGGCGCCCGCGTGGATCTCGCGGGCCCCGGCGCGGGTCTCGGCCGCCTCCACGATCCGGCCGAGCAGATCCGCCGATCCCGCAGTGAAGTCGCGTTCGGCGGTGAGCTCCGCGCGGCGGCCGAGCTTGTTGCCGAAGCTGCTGACGAGGTCGGCGAGGCCGTCCGTGTCACGGGTGTCGGTGACGGCGCGCAGCAGCAGGTCGGTGAAGTCGGAGTCCTTCTTGACCGCGAAGAGTCCGGCCGCCTCGCCCTCGTCGGCGTTCATCTCCCGCTGGTAGCGGAACAGTTCGGGGTCGAGGCCGATGTCGCCGAGGTGCTCGTTCCAGCGGTCGTGGATCTCCTCCCAGTACACATCGAGGTGCGGATACGCCTTGCCGGCCTCGGTGATGGCGTCCCGGAAGCCCTTCATGGTGCGGCGGCGGCCACGCGCGCCCGACGCACCCTCGACGGGTGGGCGGACGGTGGTGGCCTCGGCGACCGGGAGCGAGTCGAGGCTGAGGCCGGGGCCCGGCCGGAAGGAGTACCAGGCTTCCGCGAACTTCCGTGGGTCGTTGGAGACCTGGCGGCCCCGCCACTCGCTGACCTTGCCGACCACCACCAGCTCGCCGGTGAGCGTGTGCTGCCACTCCAGGGCGACGTGCCCGCAGTCGTCGGCGAGCAGGAATTTGCGCAGTACGCCGGAGCTGGCGCCGCCAAGGGTGTTGCGGTGGCCGGGCAGCATCACCGAGAAGATCAGCTTCAGCAGTACGGACTTGCCGCCGCCGTTCTCCAGGAAGAGCACACCCGCGGGGGCGGGGCGGCGCGGCGGGCCGACCGGCTCCTCCTCGAAGAACTCCGCCTGGGCGGGGGCGGGGTGGGGCACGGGCTCGCCGACCCCGCGCAGGTCCAGCACGGTGTCGGCATAGCGCGCACCGGCGGGCCCGATGGAGTAGAGGCGTACCCGGGACAACTCGTACATGGCGGCGGACTC
Source organism: Streptomyces sp. NPDC060064 (assembly GCF_042736455.1). Taxonomy (NCBI): domain Bacteria; kingdom Bacillati; phylum Actinomycetota; class Actinomycetes; order Kitasatosporales; family Streptomycetaceae; genus Streptomyces; species Streptomyces sp. NPDC060064. The sequence goes on along the minus strand of NZ_JBHWWF010000029.1, from coordinate 87,392 downwards.
TCGTCTTCGGCAGATGGCAGGGTCAGGCGTGGAAGGGCAGACCGGCGTCGGCGGCCAGCTCCAGGTCGTCCGCGTCGGTGGGCGGCACGAGCGTGGCGGTGCCGTCGCTGACCGGTACGACGCCGAGCTCGAGCAGCTCGGCCATGGCCGCGCTGCCCGCCATGTCTCGTACCTGCAACTGGTAGCGGGCGGTGGTGCGGTACGCGCCTCCGGCGTCGTCACCGGTGCGCTGCAGGAAGCCCGAGTCGGTGAGGAAGGCGACGGCCTTGCCGACGATGCCGGTGGTGGATCCGGCGAGACGGCGCGCGTCCTTGGTGGCGCCGGTGGCGCTGCGCCGTGCGTAGATCCGCCAGGCCGCTTCCAGGCCTGGGGCTTCGGTGGCGGGGTCGGTGTTCTCGCCCTGCTCCTCGGCGCGCTCCTCGAGGCGGCGGCAGGCCTGGCGGACGAAGGCATCGACGCCGTTGACGGTGATCCGGCCGATGTATCCGTCGTCGGCGAGGTCTTCGGGGCGCGGGAACGCCATGGCGGCGACGGCGAGATGTGCCAGGCCGTGCAGGAAGCGGTCGGCGGAGTCGGCGGACGCGCGCCGGGCGTAGTCGCCCATGCGGACGGCGAAGACCGAGTCCTCACCGGCGGCCACGGCCATGCCGGCGCGCGGGGAGACTTCGAGGACGACGAGGCCGAGGCCGGTGGAGACAGCGTCGGCGAGCCGGGCGAAGGCGGCGTCTTCGCGGTAGCGGCGCAGCAGTTCGGCGTACTCGGCGTCGCGTGCGGGCAGCAGCTTGGGCTGCAGCCCGAAGGAGACGAGTCGCGCGGCGTCGGCCGCGTCGGCGGGCGTGACCGCGGTCGGGGTGGCCGGGCCCGACTCCTCATGGACGTCCGCCTCACGCCACTCGTGCTGTTCGGCGTGGTGGTCGGTCACTCTTGCTCCTTGCTGCGGAAGAGGTGAAGGGGTGGCCAGGGGCGGGGAGGGACGCCTGCGGCGGGCCTCTCCCCTGCCCGCCCCTTCCCGTAACTGTGGGCTTCGCCCCCAGACCCCGGTACGCCCTTCGGGCGTGCCTTCAGTCGCCGGACGGGCTGGAAGATCAGCCTCTCCGGCGTTTGAGGAGCGGGGCTTGGGGCGGAGCCCCAACACGAGGCTCTCCGGCATTTCAGGAGCGGGGTCCGGGGCGGAGCCCCGGTACTGGTACTCACGCGGCCTCCGTGCGGTCCGCCGCCATGCCCGCCGCGTCCAGCAGTGCCGTGCCCACGATCAGGTCGGCGCCGCCGAACTCCGGGTCGTCCAGCTCGGTGCCGTCGTCGACGGCGAACAGCAGGCGCTCCTCGCCCTGTCGGTAGGCGGTACCGACCGGCGGGCTCGCCGCGTGCACGGCCAGCAGCGCGACCAGATACGGCAGTTCGGGGTCGCGGCGGCGGGCCTCGGCGAGCAGGCCGGAGAGCCGGCGCGGTGCGTCGTGCTCCAGGTCGAGCAGCTCCATCGCGCTCGCGAGCTGCTCGTCGCTGAACCGGCTGTCGTCCGGGGTGGCGATCAGATCGGGCTCGGGCATCTCCGCGCCCAGATGCTCGCGCTCCACCGGCGGGGTCAGCAGCATGTCGACCAGATCGCCGACCCGTACGGACGACGGCGTGCGCAGCCCGGTGCCGCGCGCGAAGAAGGCGTCCGTGACGCGGATCGCCGCTTCCAGGGGCAGCGGCAGCAGCGGGGCAACGAGCTGCCCGTACAGATCGAGTCCGGAGCGCGCGGTGGGCCGGGCGAAGGCCTGGCGGTCCTGCTCGGCGCGGAACAGCGGGCCGGCCTCCAGCAGCCGGGACTGCAGCTGGGTGTGGCGGCGGATGCAGTCCTTGACTATGTCGACCAGCTCGGCGGCGCGCCGCTTGTGCTCCGGGTCCTCGGCCTCGTCGCGTGCCTTGCGGATGTTGGTGAGGATCGCGTTCTCATGGCGGTAGCGGTCGGCGACATGGTCGAGCGCCTCGGCGATCATGTCGGGGACGGCGTTCAGCCAGTCGACGGCCCGCACATTGCGGCGGGTCGCTTCCAGGGTCCTGCGCAGCGTCTCGGCGTACTGCACGGTGCGGTACCTGGCCTGCTCGGCGGCGAGCTGGGCGTCGGCGAGCCTGCCCCGGCTGATCAGGACCTCCAGCTTCACCTCGGCCGCGATCTGCGCGCTGGTGACGTCCGTGTCGAGCGCGCCGACCAGGACGTTGACCGCTTCGTCGGTCGTACGGAGATAAACGCTGCCGCCGTATCCCGGGACTTCCTCGATGAGCTTGAAGTCGTAGTCACGGCGGGTGTAGACGCCATCGGGTCCGAAGGTGCCGTACACCGCTCGGAATCCGCGGTCCACGCTGCCGACGTTGATCAGGTTCTCCAGCACCCAGCGGGCGACGCGCTCGTGCTCGGCGACCGGGCGCCGCGGGGCCTGGGCCGCGACGCGCGGCAGCAGCCTGGCCACTATCTGGTCATGGTCGGCGCCGGTGTCGAAGTCCATGTTCAGTGTGACGAGGTCGATGGCCGCGAGGGCGACCTCCGCCATCGCGTAGACCGAGTACTCGCCCGCGAGATTGGCCTTGCGCACGTCGAGATCGTGCAGCGGCGCGGTGCACGCGAGCGCGCGCAGCCGCCGCGCGAGCCCTTCGTCGGCGGCCGGGCCCTGTGCAGGCCTCGGCCCCGCGCTGAGCTGGGGCGGAACGAAGTCCGTCGAGGCAGGCGAAGTCACGCTGCACAGATTAGGTCCTCGCACTGACAACGGTCGAAACGGCGCAGAAGCGACCGTCCGGCTACGCTCCGTCCTCGTCCGGCTCGTCGACCAGATGCGCGTATGTCTCCACCATCTGCGTACGTGAGTCGTCGAGGTAGTCGGCGAGCAGCCGTTCGGCGCCCGACCGGTCGCCGGCCCGCAGCGCTTCGAGGATGGCCCGGTTGCGTACGAGATAGGGCTGGTGCAGCCGCCGTGGATCGTCCACCACATGGAACGCGAGCCGCAGTTCGGCCAGCACGCTGCGCATCAGCTCGTCGGTGCGGGCGCTGCCGGCCAGCGCGACGAGTTCGCGATGGAAGTGGATATTGGCTGTGGAGACGCCTTGCCAGTCGTGCTCGCGCTCCGACCGCTCGCCGCCCGCGACCGCCGTTTCGAGCGTGTCCAGTGCGTACGGTGGCTCACCGAGCCCGTGCACGACGGCGCATTCGACGAGCTGCCGGGTGCGGTAGATGTCCACGACGTCCTGGACGGCGAGCATCCGCACGAACACCCCGCGGTTGAGCTGGTGCTCGAGCAGCCGCTCATGGGTGAGCAGCCGGAACGCTTCGCGAAGTGTGTTGCGCGAAACGCCGAGCGCCTTGCCGATGCTGTCCTCGGAGAGCCGCTCCCCCGGCGGGAAGTAGCCCTCCGCGATGCGGGTGCGCAGGATGTCCGCGACCCGCTCCGCCGTGCTGGTGCGGCCCAACAGCGGGCGGTCGTCCGCCAGTCCACCGATCTCGGGCTCCGTCGTCCCCACAACGCCCTCTCTCCCTCGCCGGCCGCCCCGGCCGCCGCGCGAGCTCCATCGTAGAAGCAAGAACGACCCCACATAACCCTTGTCGGATCGTTCAACAATCCTCTACCTTGGCGTCACCGTACAGTCTCGACAGCACTCTCCTCCCCCTCTGCGAGGTGCAGATGAGCACGACCCAGACCCAGCCGAAGCAGGGCGAACTCCCCGAGGACGCCGGCGCGTTCGCATGGCTGCGGGCACTCGGGCCGCGCGGCCGCCGCGCCTTCGGCGGCGCGTTCGGCGGCTACGCCCTCGACTCCTACGACTACTTCACACTGCCACTGAGCATGGTGGCGATCTCCGCGTACTTCGGTCTCGACAACGGACAAACCGGACTTCTCACCACCGTCACCCTGGTCGTCTCCGCGGTGGGCGGCGCGCTCGCCGGCATCCTCGCCGACCGGATCGGCCGGGTGAAGGCGCTGATGATCACGGTGGTCACCTATGCGGTGTTCACCGTCCTGTGCGGCTTCGCCCCCAACTACGAGACGCTGCTGGTCTTCCGCGCCCTGCAGGGTCTCGGCTTCGGCGGTGAGTGGGCGGTCGGCGCGATCCTGGTCGCCGAGTACGCCTCCGCCAAGCACCGCGGCCGCACACTCGGCGCCGTCCAGAGCGCGTGGGCGGCCGGCTGGGCGCTCGCCGTCATCGTCTACACCCTGGTCTTCCAGTTCCTCGACGCGGACACCGCCTGGCGCGTGATGTTCTGGACGGGCGCCCTGCCCGCCCTGCTGGTCATCTACGTACGGCGGAGTGTCAGCGACGCCCCCACAGCGGCCGAGCGACGCCGTGCCAGCACCGAGCGCGGGACCTTCTCCACCATCTTCAAGAAGGATCTGCTGCGTACGACGTTCTTCGCGACGCTGCTCTCCACCGGCGTCCAGGGCGGCTACTACACGCTCGCCACCTGGGTACCCACGTATCTCAAGACCGAGCGGGGGCTCACCGTCGTCGGCACCGGCGGCTATCTGACCTTTCTGATCTCCGGGTCCTTCATCGGCTATCTCACGGGCGGCTATCTCACCGACCGGATCGGCCGGAAGAAGAACATCACGCTCTTCGCCGTGCTGTCCGCCATCGGGATCCTCGCCTACACGAGCATCCCTTCCGGAGCGAACGGTCTGCTGCTGGTCCTCGGCTTCCCGCTCGGATTCTGCATGTCCGCGATCTTCAGCGGCTTCGGGTCGTTCCTCAGCGAGCTGTATCCGACGGCCGTACGAGGCACTGGCCAGGGCTTCACGTACAACAGTGGCCGTGCCGTGGGCGCGTTCCTGCCCACCCTGGTCGGCTTCCTGTCCGACAGCTGGGGAGTGGGCGGTGCGCTCGTCCTCGGCGCCGTCGGCTACGGCCTGGCAGTGGTGGCTCTGCTCGGCCTGCCCGAGACCCGCGGGAAGGAGCTGGTGTGATCCGCACCCTGGAGCGCGTCGACGGGCACGCATGGAGCCCGGTTGAGGCCCGCGAGCAATTCCGTTCCGGAGTGGGCGGGCCGACCGCGGGCCTGGCACCCGGCCACACACAGGCGAACCTGATCTCGGTCCCCGCCGACTGGGCGTACGACATGCTGCTGTTCTGTCAGCGCAACCCGAAGCCCTGTCCGGTACTCGACGTCACCGAAGCCGGTGCCTGGTCCACGCAGCTCGCGCCGGACGCCGACCTGCGCACCGATCTCCCCGGCTACCGCGTGTGGGAGCACGGCGATCTCGTCGACGAACCCACGGACGTTGTGGAGCGCTGGCGCGATGACCTGGTGTCGTTCCTCATCGGCTGCAGTTTCACCTTCGAGTGGATGCTCTCCGAGTCCGGGGTTCCCATGCGCCATGTCGAGCAGGGCCGCAATGTCCCGATGTACGTCACCGATCGCCAATGCCGCGCCGCGGGGAGGCTGCACGGGCCCATGGTGGTGTCGATGCGCCCCGTGCCGCCCGAGCACATCGGCACGGCAGTCAGAGAGAGCGCCATGATGCCCGCGGTGCACGGTGGTCCGGTGCACCACGGCGACCCGGCGGAACTCGGCATCGAGGACCTCGGCCGCCCCGACTTCGGCGATCCGGTGGACGCGGAGCCCGGCGACATCCCGGTGTTCTGGGCGTGCGGGGTCACGCCGCAGGCGGCGGTGATGGCCTCGCGGCCGCCGTTCGCGATCACCCACGCGCCGGGGCAGATGTTCATCACGGATGCCCGCGACGCGCAGTACCGCGTGGCCTGACGAGCAGGAATGAGGAGTACATGACCTGGGCGTCGATCGATCTCAACGCCGACCTCGGCGAGGGCTTCGGCCGCTGGCGGCTGACCGACGACGAACAACTGCTGTCCGTCGTCACCAGCGCCAATGTCGCCTGCGGCTTCCACGCCGGGGACGCTGTCACCATGCGGCGCGTCTGCGAACTCGCCGCCGACCGCTCGGTGCGGATCGGCGCCCAGGTCTCGTACCGCGATCTGGCCGGCTTCGGACGGCGCTCCATGGACGTCCCGCCGGACGAGCTGGCCGCCGAGATCGCGTACCAGATAGGGGCGTTGGAGATCTTCGCCAAGGCTGCCGGGTCCCGTGTCTCGTACGTCAAACCGCACGGCGCTCTCTACAACCGTGTCGTGCACGACGAGGAGCAGGCAGCAGCCGTCGTCGAAGGCGTGCTGCTGTCCGGCGAGCGGCTGCCGCTGCTCGGACTGCCCGGCTCGAAACTGCACACCATGGCGGAGAAGGCCGGACTGCCCGCCGTCTCCGAGGCGTTCGCCGACCGCGCGTACACCGCGGAGGGCACGCTGGTGCCGCGTGGACAGGACGGTGCGGTCCTCAGCGATCCGGCCGCGGTCGTCGCACGGTCCGTCAGCATGGCCAGGTTCGGCGTGGTCACCTCGCGGTGCGGACAGTCGGTATCGGTACGTGCCCGCTCGCTCTGTCTGCACGGCGACACCGAGGGGGCCGTCGCTCTTGCCCGCCGGGTGCGGCGGCAACTGGAAACCGTGGGCGTCCGTGTGGAGGCTTTCGTATGAGGGCTCTGCCGGTCGGCGACCGGGCGCTCCTCGTCGAGCTGAACGACGGGGACGATGCCGGGGCGCTCCATGCCGAACTGCTGCGCCGCCGCGCCGCCGGCACCCTTCCGGCGATCCAGGAGATCGTGCCCGCGGCCCGGACCGTGCTGCTCGACGGGCTCGACGAGCCGGGCAGCTTCGCGTGCGAGCTCGCGGAGTGGGAGATTCCGGCGCTCCACGCGCGCGTGCAGGACGCGATCGAGATTCCCGTCCGCTACGACGGGCCCGATCTGGCGGATGTCGCGGCGCTGTGGCAGGTGGCGGAGGAGGACGTCGCGGACATCCACTCGGCGGCCGAATTCAGGGTCGCCTTCTGCGGGTTCGCACCCGGCTTCGGCTATCTGACCGGGCTTCCGCAGCCGTACGCGGTACCGCGCAGAGCCACCCCGCGCACCTCCGTACCGGCCGGGGCAGTCGCGCTGGCCGGGCCGTACACCGGCGTGTATCCGCGCTCCTCTCCCGGCGGCTGGCAGTTGATCGGGACGACGGACACGGTGCTGTGGGATCCGGCGCGGGAGCCTGCCGCGCTGCTCTCGCCGGGGACGCGGGTGCGGTTCGTGCCGGAGCGCGCCGGGATCCGCCGATGACCGACAGGGCCTTCGCGGTCGTACGAGCCGGGGCGCTGACCACCGTGCAGGACCTGGGGCGACCCGGGCACGCCCACCTCGGAGTGCCACGTTCCGGTGCGCTCGACCCGTACTCCAGCCGCCTCGTCAACCGGCTGGTGGGCAATGCGGGGAGTACCGCGGTCCTGGAGACCACCCTCAACGGGTGTGCGGTGCGGCCGCGTTGCGCGGTGACCGTGGCCGTCGGCGGCGCACACTGCCAGGTCACGGTCGACCGGCGGCCGGTCGCCTGGGGCGCGCCGGTGCGGGTAGCCGCGGGCTCGGTGCTGGAGACCGGCCCGGCGCTTTGCGGCGTACGCACCTATGTGGCCTTCGCCGGCGGGATCGCGGCCGATCCGGTGCTGGGCAGCCGCTCCACCGATCTGCTCTCCGGGCTCGGTCCCGCACCGCTCACGGACGGGGCCGTACTGCCGCTCGGTAAGCCGGCCGGTCCGCCGGCGCGGGTCGACGGCGGCGTGCCGTGGCCCGCCCCACCGGCCGAGCTGGTGCTGCGGGTGCGGCTCGGGCCGCGCGCCGACTGGTTCACGGACGCGGCCCTGCGCACGCTGGCCCGTGGCGCGTACCGGGTGTCGTCGGCGAGCAATCGCATCGGGCTGCGTACCGAGGGGCCTTCGCTGGAGCGGGCGGTTACCGGTGAACTCCCCAGCGAGGGCATGGTGCTGGGGGCCGTGCAGGTGCCGCCGGACGGCCGCCCGGTGGTCTTTCTCGCCGACCATCCCACCACCGGCGGCTATCCGGTGGTGGCGGTCGCCGACGAACGGGATCTCGCTGCGGCGGCGCAGGCGGTGCCGGGCGTTCCTGTGCGTTTCGTCCCCGTTCGCTAATGGTTCGCTGACCGCGAGTGGTGGACCTGGACCTTGTGCGGCGGATCGTCCCCGGTACGGCCTTCGGCCGTGTCCTCAATCGCCGGACGGGCTGAGATTGCCGCCCGCCGGGCTGGAAAGCTCAGCCGCTGGTGTGCTCATCACCAGCACCTCCCCCGGGCCGACATCCACCGCGTCTACGCCGTCCAACCGCGTCACGCTGCCGTCGGCCCCCTCGACATGGTTGCTGCCCAGCGCGTCCGGCCCGCCGCTCGCCATCCCGTACGGCGGGATGCGGCGGTGCCCCGTGAGCAGCGCCACGGTCGATCCAGAACTCCCAAGGGCCCGCTCATTCCCCCATTCCGGCAAGGGGAACGTCCAGTGACACGGCAGCCAGCGCGGAGGAGAGCGCATGCTCGGCGCTGTGGTCCAGGCGTGCGCTGGTGCCACGCGCCCAGTGCCGTACCTCCGCGCCGGCCATCCGCAGCAGCTGCGGCAGCAGATCGGTGCACCGGCGCGCCACCCATCCGGTACCGGCCGTGGCGAGCCAGAGGAGCGACGCGGAGCGGGTCGGCGAGGGCTGATCGGGCTCGCTTCCGGGCGCGGCGCCGTGCGCGAGCCCGCGCGCGGCCAGCAGTTCATGGAAGCGGGCCGCGATCATCCGGTGCCCGCGCTCGCCCGGATGCAGCCGGTCCGCGCTCCACATGGACCGGTCGGCGACCCAGGAGCCGTCGGCGACATGCAGATGTACGGCGCCGTAACGGGCGGACAGGGCGTGGACGACGGCGTTGACCGCCCGCTGGCGTCTGGCAAGGGGGCGCGCGAGCGGCACGGGCAGCCCGAGCATGGTGCCGGGGTCGGGCAGACAGGCGGTCAGCAGTACGGTGCCGCGCGCCGAGAGCGCCGCGCAGACCTCGTCCAGCCGCAGAGTGAGGTCCTCGATGTCGAAGGTGCAGCGCAGGGTGTCGTTGACCCCGACGACGACGGAGGCGATGTCGGGGTCGTACGCGAGTGCCTCGGGCGCCTGGCGCTCGGCGACGTCCTGAGTGAGGGCACCGCTGACGGCGAGGTTACGGAAGCTGGCGGGCGCGCCGGCGGCGGAGAGCCCGCCGGCGAGCAGAGCGGCCCACCCTCGCCAGCTGTCGCCGACGCGATCGCCGACGCCTTCGGTGAGCGAGTCCCCGAGCGCGACGAAGCGGGGGGCACGCGGGGGCCCGGAGGCGTCCGGGGCGACGGCGTCGAGCCCGCCCGGGGCGTCGCGGGCGCTCTCGGCGGTGTTCTCCGGAACCGGGTCGTCCACGACCGCGGTGCCCGGGCCGGCCGTCATGCCGCCACGCCCTCTCCGCGTGCCCGCTCACGTACCGGCGGGGCGTCGTGTGCCGACAGGAACGCCGACACCGACCGTTGCCAGTCGAAGAGTTCGGCCCGCGCCCTGGCCGCCGCGCGGCGGTCGGCTTCCGTGCGGGTCAGCAGCCCCTGTACGGCATCCGCGAAGGCTTCCGGAGTGTCCGTGGCAGCCGCTCCCGCGTCCCCGATGACCTCCGGCAGCGCCGACGACGCGCTCGCGACCACCGGGGTGCCGCAGGCCAGCGCTTCCAGGGCCGACAGGCCGAACGTCTCCGCGGGCCCCGGTGCCAGGCAGAGGTCCGCCGCAGCCTGCAGGTCGGACACCGTTTCGCGGTCGCCGACATGGCCGAGGAAGACCGCGGGCAGCCGTTCCGCACGGGCCCGGCGCGCCAGCGCGGTCCGCAGCGGACCGTCGCCCGCGACCACCAGCGCGGCCCGTACGCCCCGCTTCCGCAGCTCGGCGAGCGCGTCCAGGGCCATTCCCGGGCGCTTCTCCACCGACAGCCGGGAGCAGAGCAGCAGAAGCACCTCGGCCCCGGCGGCGTACTTCGCGCGCAGGACCGTGCTGCGCCTCCCCGGCCGGCAGCGGAGCAGGTCCACGCCGAGCGGGGCGCGCACCACATTGCGCGCCCCGATGCGGACGAATTCCCGCTCCGCCCACTCCGTCGTGCACACGATCCGCGAATACGCCCATGCGGTACGGCGGTTGAGCCGGTCCGCGGTGCGCCCGGCGGCTCCCTCCGACAGCCCCCAGGTCCTCAGCACCCCGTCGGCCGTCTCGTGCGAGACCATCACCGAGGGGACGCGGTTGCGCCGCGCCCACTCCCCCGTCCACCGAAGCGTCGTGCGGTCGGAGACCTCGAGCCGGTCGGGCCCGATGGTTTCCAGGACCTGCCGCAGCCGCCGCCGGCCGGCCAGCACCCGGTAACCGCCGGTGCCGGGGAGCTCTGGTCCCGGCAGGGTGATCACCCGGCCCTGCGGGGTGATCCGATCGCTCTCCAGATCGCCGGGAACGACCAGCACAGGCTCGTGCCCCGCCGCGAGATAGCCCTTGCCGAGCTCGCCGAGCGCGGTGCGCAGGCCGCCGGAGGACGGGGTGACGAAATTCGCCAGCCGTACGATTCGCAGCGCGCTCATGCCGCCACCGCCGTACGCGCGCCCAGCACCTCGGCGTAGTGGTCGAGCAGCAGGTCCCCGATGACGGCCCAGGTCCTGCCCTCGACGGCGGCCCGTCCAGCGTGGCCGTACGCGGCACGCAGCCCGGCGTCGGCCATCAGGGTCGCGACCGCGGTCCGAACCGCGTCCACGTCCCGCGGTTCCACCAGCAGCCCGGTACGGCCGTGGTCAACCAGATCGAGCGGACCGCCGGCGGCGGGCGCGATGACCGGTATCCCGCTCGCCATGGCTTCCTGCACGGTCTGGCAGAAGGTCTCGTACGGACCGGTGTGTGCGAAGACGTCGAGCGAGGCGAAGATCCGGGCGAGTTCGTCGCCGGTCCTGCGGCCGAGGAAGACGGCCCCGGGCAGCTCGCCGTGCAGCGATGGCTCGCTGGGCCCGTCGCCGACGACCACGACCCGTACGCCCGGCAAACCGCAGACGCCGGCGAGGAGCTCGACATGCTTCTCGGGAGCGAGCCGGCCGACATAGCCGACGATCAGTTCACCGTTGGGGGCGAGGCTGCGGCGTAGCTCCTCGTCCCGCAGCTCCGGCCGGAATCGTGCGGTGTCGACGCCGCGCGGCCACAGCCGGACCCGCTCGACGCCGTGTCCCTCCAGATCGCGGAGGGCGGCGGTGGACGGCGCGAGTGTGCGGTCCGCGGCGCTGTGCACGGCGCGGATGCGCCGCCAGGCGGCGCCCTCTCCCGCGCCGACATAGGTACGGGCGTAGCCCGCCAGGTCGGTCTGGTAGACGGCGACGGCCGGCAGGCCCAGCCGCGCCGCGGCCGCCATGCCGCGCACGCCGAGTACGAAGGGGCTGGCGAGGTGGACGAGGTCGGCCCGGTGAGCGGTGATGGCCGCCGCCACCCGGCGGCTCGGCAGAGCCACCCGCACCTGCGGGTATCCGGGCAGCGGCAGGGAGGGGACGCGCACCACGGGGCAGGGCGCGTTCGATTCGGAGCTGTCGGCCCCGGCGACTGCCGGGGCTATGACGAGCGGGTCATGACCGCGTGCGGCGAGATGCCGGGCGGTCTGCAGGGCGCAGTGCGCCACACCATTGACGTCGGGCGGGAAGGATTCGGTGACGATGACGACACGCATACCCGTGTTGTCGTCGTGCCCGGGGTGGAGCGGCCAACGTGGATCTTTCCGGACGTGAAACGTCCCATGAGCGTTTGTGACAGCGGCACCGTCATCACAGGGCAGACAGTCACACGGCGGGCATATCCGGGCCGATTCTGCTCCGTACCGCGGTCTGTACCTCGGCCTCCTCGGCCGGGTCCGCGGCCAGCCTGCGCAGTCGCTCGGCGACCCGCACATCGCCGGTCTCGGCGTGCAGCGCGGCGACTTCTCTCGTGGTCTCCTCGCAGTCCCACAGACACTCGACGGCGAATCCGGTGGGGAAGGAGGAGTCGGTGGCGGCGAGCGCGCGGGCCGCGCGCCCGCGGAGCTGGGAAGAAGCGGTCTCCCGGTACACATGGCGCAGTACGGGTGCGGCACAGGCGATACCGAGCCGTCCCGCCCCGTCGACGAGTGTCCACAGCGGCGGTGCGTCAGGGCCGTCGGCGCGTACGGTCTCGCGCAGGGCGCCCAGTACCAGCTTGGCGTCCTTGGCGCTGCCCCGGCAGGCGAGCACACCCGCCGCTGACGCCCCGAGCGCGTCGGGCCGGTGCACCCAGCCCCGCGCCCGGTCGACCGCCTCGTCGCCGCACATCCGCTCGAAGGCGGAGACAGCGGCGTCGGCGACGACACGAGAGCCGCTGAGCGTCGCGGCCTCGATCAGATCGAGGACGACCGGGTCCCGTGACTCGGCGAGATGGTGCAGGGCGGCGCAGCGCGCGCCGTCGGGCCCCTGACGTGCGGCTTCGACGATGAGCGGCCGGTCGTCGGGGCCGGCGACGGCGGACAGGCAGCGGGCGGCGGGCACATGGAGGGCGCTGCCGCGCTCCAGGCCCTGCTCGGCCCAGTCGAAGACTGCCTGGACGCTCCATCCGGGCCGGGGCCCGGTGGGCCGCATCTGGCGCTGCCAGCGGTCGAAGGAGCCTGCCTCCTGTGCTGCCCGCACGCGGGTGCCGACGGCGTCCCGCTGGTCCTCCGCCCACAGCCGCCACGGACGCGGTTCGAAGGCGTCCCGTACGGCGACGGCAAGTTCGGCGTCACCCTCCGGCGTGGCCGGGAAGCGGGCGAGAACCGAGGTGGCCAGCGCCCGCAGACCCGAGTCGTTGTCGCGCAGGGCGAGCTCGTCGAGGGCCCAGGCCCAGTTGGCTCCGCTCGCGGCGTATCTGCGCAGCAGGGCGAGGGCGTCGCCCCTGCCGTACGAGGCGAGGTGCCCGAGCACCGCGAGCGCGAGGCCGGTCCTGGCCTCGTCGGTGTCGAGGTGGTCGTCGGTGTCCCAGAGGTGCCGCTCGATCTCCTCGAGACTGCCGTGGAGATCCAGGTAGAGGCGTGCGTAGTACAGCGAGCGGTTCTCGACCTGCCAGTCGTGGCGGGGATCGCTCAGTACGCAGTGGTTGAGGGCCGCGAGCGCTTCGGCGCGCGGCGCGGCGAGCGCGTGCAGCGTGCCGTCACCGCGGCCTCTCTGCAGCAGGCCGAGCAGCGTACCGCTCGGCGCTATGACTGGATCGAACATGGGGAAAGCCTCACATCAAGCTGTCGACGCAACCGGGGGGTGGAGGTGCCTAGGCCGCGCAGCAACATGTAGGAGCGCCCGTCGTCTTCTGCTTGGTGTAGACCATCTTTGTCTGCCTCTCGTCTGTGGCCCCAGGGGAACTCCCGGATGAAGTCCGGGGTAGGGCCCGACGTCATGATGACCCACCCATTTCGCCACCGCGACCACATTTACGGCGTCCCTCTCAGAGGCTTCCCAACGGCCCCTCGGCAGCCGCTCAATGGCCGCCGAACAGCTCCAGGAGGTCCGTCTTCCCAAACATCCGCGCGGTATCCATCGCGGATGGAGTTCCGGCTTCCGGATCTGCTCCGCCGGCCAGCAGTGCGCGGATGACGGCGTCCTCGCCCTTGAAGACGGCTCCGGCGAGCGGCGTCTGGCCGCGGTCGTTGGCCCGGTCCGGCTCCGCGCCGCGGGCGATGAGCGCCTCCACCGCGGAGGCGTGCCCGTGGTAGGCGGCCAGCATGACGAGGGTGTCACCGCGGTCGTTGGTGAGGTTCGCCGGGACGCCTGCGTCGATGTACGCGGCGAGGGCCTCGGTCTCTCCCTGACGGGCCAGATCGAAGACCTTGGTCGCGAGCTCGATCACCTCGGGATCCGGGGCTTCGCTCATCGGACGGACCGCCTTTCACCGCGTTGACCTGGGGCGCACGGCAAGAGCGGCCGTACGAGTGAATCGACAGGGTACTGCCCGCGCAGCGACATGGCGCGGCCCGCCGGAGGCAAGGATCACCGCATGCGAGGCACTGTGCCGCGCAACCGAGCAGTGTGCCCCCCGAACGGTTCTCCGACGTCCTCCAGTGCAGTGAAATACGGGACATTTCACCCATTTGCACCTTTTATCACATGAGTACTTCCTGTGAGCATGGAAGAACTCATGGTGACCGTCCCTCGACCAGGAGAACTCTCATGATCCTTTCATGCTCAGGTGTCGTGCTGCTCGGAATCGTCGTCTTCCTCTTCGTCAGGAAGGACGGGCTCAAGACATCCCACGGATTCACGTGCGCGCTCTTCGGCTTCTTCCTGGCGGGCACCGCCATCGCGCCCAGCGTCAAGGCCGGCACAGCGAGCCTCGCCAGTCTCCTGGGCGGGATCAAATTCTGACGTCCCCGCCCCGCTCAGCACCTCCAGCACCTCCAGCTCCATCAGCACCATCAGCACCTTCAGGAGACCGATGTGGCCCGGCGCCCACTCCCCCGCATTCTCAGCAGCGGCAGCGCACAGCTCGCCCGGAGCCGCGAGATCGCGCGCACGGCCGCCGACAGCGCCACGGACGTCCTTCATCCGCTGATCACGATCACCCGTGGTCTGCGGCAGCTGGCCGCCACGGCAGCGCGCAAGTGGGCCGCCACCCCCAAGGATCGGCGTGGTCCCGCGCTGTTCCTGATCGTGGGCTGCGGCCTGGTGGTCGTGCTCATCCCGTACGGGCCACTGGTCGCCCTGATCTCGGTGATGGCCGCGGCCGCCTGGAAGGGCCGGGTGCGTACGCCGGTGAGGACCGGCCCTGACGAAGCGGAGACCGGGCGGCTCCAGGCCCTCTACGAGGCGCTCGTGCCGTACTTCTCCGTCGCCGAGGACCCGGCTCCGCTGTTCGCCCACGGCGGCGAATGGAGCAAGGCCTTCAGCGGCTACGAATTCGACGGCAACGGACGCCTCACCCGGCTGTCGGTGAAGTACCCCGCCTACTTCACCGACGGCGAGTCCGAGTCCCGGGCCCGGATCGAGAAGCTGCTGCATGCCAAGTCCGGACGCGGCCGCGAGTATCTCTTCAGCTGGGACGAGGAGGGCAACCAGCTCGTGATGAGCGTGCTCCCCGCACTGCCCACCTCCATCGCCGCCCAGCGTTTCGTCACCGTCCCCGGCGAAACCGTGCTGGGCTTCACCGACGCCGACGCGGTGCAGCGCACCGTACCGGTGACGGAGGGCGAGGAGACCAGGGACGCGCCACCGGTCGTCTGGCGTACGGGTCCGCGTTCGACGGAGCCGCATCTGCTGGTCGTCGGCGAGCCCGGCAGCGGCGCCACCACCCTGCTGCGCTCGATCGCTCTGCAGGCCCTGCAGCACGGAGACGTACTGATCATCGAGGGCAGCGGCACCGGTGAGTACGCCTGTCTGACGGGGCGGACAGGCGTGCTGGCTCTGGAGTGCGGGCTGGCCGGGGCGCTGGCGGCCCTGGAGTGGGCGGCGCACGAGACCGAGCGCAGGCTGATCGCCGCCAACCGGGCCCGGCAGGCCGGGCACCCCGTACCCGAGGACACCAAGCGGCCCTTGTGGATCCTGCTGGACCGCCCGAGCATCCTCGGCCATCTGGCGGCGGCCGACGGGGACACCGATCCGCAGCAGCTACTGCAGGTACCACTACGTCATGGCCGGGCGGCCCACGTGACGGTGGTCGTGGCCGAGCAGTTCGACAGCCTGGACGCACTCACCGAGGCCGTACGGACGCATACGCGTGCCCGAGTGGTGCTGGGTCCTGCCACCCTCGAGCAGGTGGAGTCCGTGCTCGGCGTGGAGCCGCACACCACGCCGACGACCGAAGTGCCGTCCGGCCGGGGCTACGCACGGCTCGGTACGGGTTCGGTGCTCAGGCTGCAGGTGCCGGCGACCCCGGACCCGTACGACGAAACGACGAGCGAGGCACACCGGCAGGCTGTGCTGGACCTGCTGCCGGAGAGGCTGGAGCGAGTCGAGGCGGCGGCCCCGGATCCCGTACCGGCCGAGGGCTGACGCTCATCGACCGACAGATGACAGATTTCGCCTGACGACGCAAAGGACGACAGCTGACAGCGGACGGATTCCGGAATCCGTCAGGCAACAAACGTCCGCGGCGCCTCCGTGCCGGTGCTCGCGCCCGTCTCGACGAGCCGCGCCGCCGCCGCCAGCCGCGCCGCCGCCTCCTCCGCGACCGCCCCGCCGACCGTGAACGGCAGTCGTACGTAGCCCTCGAAGGCCCCGTCGACACCGAATCGCGGCCCTGAAGGCACCCGCACCCCCACGCGCTCACCGACCTCGGCGAGCCGGGATCCCGACAGCCCTCCGGTGCGCACCCAGAGCGTCAGCCCACCGCTCGGTACATCGAACTCCCAGTCCGGCAGCTCCCGGCAGACCGCCGCGACCAGCGCGTCGCGGTTCTCGCGTGCCTGGGTACGCCGAATGGACACGGCTTCCTCCCAGCCCCCTGTCTGCATCAGCCAGTTGACCGCGAGCTGTTCCAGCACCGGCGTGCCCAGGTCCGCGTATGCGCGTGCCGCGACCAGGGAGCGGATCACGTCGGGTGCGGCGCGCACCCATCCGATCCGCATGCCGGCCCAGAAGGCCTTGCTGGCCGAGCCGACGGTGAGGACCGTGCTGCCCGCCGGGTCGAAGGCGCAGACGGGCCGCGGCATGTCGATGTCGTCGTCCAGGTGCAGCTCGGACATGGTCTCGTCGACGACGAGGACGGTGCCGGCGGAACGTGCGGCGTCCACGAGACGGCGCCGCTGGTCCTCGTCGGCAAGCGCACCGGTGGGGTTGTGGAAGTCGGCCACGACGTAGGCGAGCCGGGGCGCGGCGTCGCGCAGTACCTGCCGCCACCGGGACAGGTCCCAGCCGGTCAGCCCTTCGGCCATGGCCACCGGCACGAGGCGGGCCCCTGCCTCGCGCATCAGCTGGAGGATGTTGGCGTAGGAGGGGGATTCGACGGCGATGCGTTCGCCGCGCCCCGCGAAGAGGTGGCAGATGGCGTCGATGGCGCCCATCGCGCCGGTGGTGACCATGATCTGCTCGGGCATGGTGGGGATGCCGCGCCGGGTGTAGCGGTCGGCGAGCATCTGGCGCAGGGCGGGCAGGCCGGCCGGGTAGTCGCCGTGGGTGTGTGCGTACGGGGGCAGTTCTTCGAGCGCTCCCTGGACGGCTCGGGTGAGCCAGGGTTCGGGCGCGGGCAGGGCGGCGCAGCCGAGGTCGATCATCGAGCCGAGCGATTCCGGCGGCAGGGGTTCCAGTCCGCGGGCAGGCAGTGGGTTCCCGGCGGGTACGGCGGTCCAGCTGCCCGCTCCCCTGCGGGACTCGAGGAAGCCCTCGGCGCGCAGCGCTTCGTAGGCCGCCGCGACGGTGGTGCGGCTGACGGAGAGGGCGAGGGCGAGTTCGCGTTCGGCGGGAAGCCGGGCGGCGACGGGGACGCGGCCTTCGAGGACGAGGAGCCGGATGCCGTCGGCGAGTGCGCGGTAGGCGGGGGGCTTGCGGGTGCCTGGTCCGGCCGGGCGGGATTGCTGGGAGGTGAGCTGCCTGGCGAGCTGAGCCGCGCCTACCGCTGAGGTCCACTGCGTCATGGAAGTCAGTCCACCTTCCTCGAATTGGCCATGGTTGCCGTCTGTTCCGTAGCCACAGAGTGTCATGCGTCAGTCCACAACCACCAGAGGGGGGCGCCATCGTGTCCGCGCATCTCACCCGCAGGCTGCTGCATCTGTACATCGGTCTGGCGCTGTACGGGGTGAGTTCGGCGCTCCTTGTGCGCGGCGGGCTGGGACTCGAGCCATGGGGTGTGCTTCATCAGGGTCTGGCCGAGCGCACGGGACTGACGATCGGCGTGGTGTCGATCATCGTCGGCGCGGCTGTTCTGCTGCTGTGGATTCCGATCAGGCAGCGGCCGGGTCTTGGCACGGTTTCGAATGTCTTCGTGATCGGAATCGCGATGGACGGCACGCTGGCGCTGGTGCCGGATGTGTCCGGGCTCGGGGCGCAGATTCCGGTGATGGCCGGGGGCATCGTGCTCAATGGGGTGGCAACGGGCCTGTATCTCTCGGCGCGGTTCGGGCCGGGTCCGCGGGACGGTCTGATGACGGGGCTGCACCGGCTCACGGGGCGTTCGATCCGGCTGGTCCGTACGGCGATCGAGCTGGCTGTGGTGGCGACCGGCTTTGTGCTGGGCGGCTCGGTGGGTGTCGGCACGGTCGCGTATGCGTTGGCCATCGGGCCGCTGGCGCAGTTGTTCCTGCGTGTCTTCGCCATCTCGGAGCGGGACGGTGGCAGCACGGTGGTCGCCGGCGCGACACCGAAGCAGGCGATACTGCGGCAGTGACTCGCGTACGCCACCCTTACCTGGACCATCCATCGGTACTCGCCTTCGCCCATCGTGGCGGGGCGGCCGACGGGATAGAGAACACCGCGGCCGCTTTCCGGCGGGCCGCCGATGCCGGCTACCGCTATTTCGAGACCGATGTGCACACCACCGCGGACGGGCAGCTGGTCGCCTTTCATGACGCGACGCTGGACCGGGTGACGGATGCGCGCGGCCGGATAGCGGCGCTGCCGTGGAGCGAGGTGCGGCAGGCGAGGGTGGCGGGCCGGGAGCCGTTGGCGCTGTTCGAGGAGCTGCTGGAGGAGTTCCCTCGGGCGCGCTGGAATGTGGACGTCAAAGCGGAGTCGGCGCTGGTTCCGCTGGTGGATCTGATTCGCAGGGCGGGTGCCTGGGACCGGGTGTGTGTCGGTTCCTTCTCGGAGGGCCGGGTGGCCAGGGCGATGCGTCTTGCGGGGCCGCGGCTGGCGACGTCGTACGGGGTGCGGGGCGTGGTGGGTCTACGGCTGCGTTCGTACGGGATTCCGGCGGCGCTGCGGGCGGGTGCGGTGTGCGCTCAGGTCCCGGAGTCGCAGGGCGGCATCCGCGTGGTGGACCGGCGTTTTGTGCGGGCGGCGCACGATCGGGGTCTGCAGGTGCATGTCTGGACGGTGAATGAGGCGGATCGGATGGCGGCGCTCCTGGATCTCGGTGTGGATGGCATCATGACCGATCATCTGGAGACGTTGCGCACGGTACTGACCGACCGGGGAGTCTGGGTCTGAAACCCCGCGCGTCTGCACTACGGGACGAGCGAGGGGGCGCGGGATGACGGCCGACACCGCGGACCGGACGACCGGGACGACCGGGGCGAGTGAGCGCAGACGCGAGCAACGCGGCTGGTATTTCTATGACTTCGCGTGCTCGGTCTATTCGACGAGTGTGCTGACGGTCTTCCTGGGGCCGTATCTGACGTCGGTGGCGAAAGCCGCGGCGGACGCCGAGGGCTTTGTGCATCCGCTGGGTGTGCCGGTGCGGGCGGGTTCCGTTTTCGCGTACTCGGTGTCCCTGTCGCTTGTGGTGGCGGTGCTGCTGATGCCGCTGGCGGGCGCGGCGGCGGACCGTACGGGCCGGAAGAAGCCGCTGTTGGCGGTGGCGGCGTATGTGGGTGCGACCGCGACGGCGGGGATGTTCTTCCTGGACGGCGACCGGTATCTGCTGGGCGCGTTTCTGCTGATCGTCGCCAATGCGTCGCTGTCGGTGTCGATGGTGTTGTACAACGCGTATCTGCCGCAGATCGCGGAGCCGGACGAACGTGATGCGGTGTCGTCGCGCGGCTGGGCGTTCGGCTATACGTCAGGCGCGCTGGTACTGGTGCTGAATCTGGTCGTGTACTCCGGTCACGAGACGTTCGGGCTTTCGGAGTCCGAGGCGGTGCGGATCTGTCTGGCGTCGGCGGGGTTGTGGTGGGGCGCCTTCACACTGGTGCCGCTGCGGCGGCTGCGGGACCGGCGGCTGGCGCCGAGTGGCGAGGGGGCGCCCGGTTCGGGGTGGCGGCAGTTGATGGCCACGTTGCGGGACATGCGCCGGCACCCGTTGACGTTGTCGTTCCTGCTGGCCTATTTGATCTACAACGACGGCGTGCAGACGGTCATCTCGCAGGCTTCGATCTACGGGTCGGAAGAGCTGGGTCTTGATCAGACGACGTTGATCACGGCAGTGCTGCTGGTACAGGTGCTCGCGGTGGCGGGTGCGCTGGGCATGGGACGGCTGGCCAGGACGCATGGGGCCAAGCGGACGATTCTGGGTTCACTGGCGGTCTGGACGCTGATTCTCGCGGCGGGGTACTTCCTGCCGGCCGGGGCGCCGGTGTGGTTCTTCGGTCTCGCTGGGGCGATCGGGCTGGTTCTGGGCGGGAGCCAGGCGTTGTCGCGGTCGTTGTTCTCACATCTGGTTCCGCGCGGCAAGGAGGCCGAGTATTTCTCGGCCTATGAGATGAGCGACCGCGGGCTGAGCTGGCTGGGCCCGTTGGTGTTCGGGCTTGCGTACCAGCTGACCGGCAGTTATCGGGTCGCGATCATCTCTTTGGTGGTCTTCTTCGCGCTGGGATTCGTGCTGCTGGCGCGGGTACCGGTGAGGCGTGCCGTGGCGGCCGCGGGCAACCCTGTGCCGGAACGGATTTAGACGTTGAAGTGAAAGGCCGGTAGTGTACGCCTTTGGCCTGCCAGACGGACCGTTACTGCGTGCTGAAGAAGTGAATTCACTGGGTGACACTTTCTGTCAGATGTGACAAAACGGGCACTGGTGGGTACAACAAGGGGCGGCACGACGGGCGACGCATGACCCGGAACGGGAATCTTTACC
The DNA here is from genome assembly GCF_042736455.1 of Streptomyces sp. NPDC060064. Lineage (NCBI taxonomy): Bacteria > Bacillati > Actinomycetota > Actinomycetes > Kitasatosporales > Streptomycetaceae > Streptomyces > Streptomyces sp. NPDC060064. The sequence continues at coordinate 66,840 of NZ_JBHWWF010000029.1, read as the reverse complement.
GCCGACCGGACGTTGACCGGATGACGACGACAGCGACACCTGTCCTGTGGGCGACAAGCCCGGGAGGCACGATTCATGAGTGAGCGAGCTCTCCGCGGTACGCGACTCGTGGTGACCAGCTACGAGACGGACCGCGGCATCGATCTGGCCCCGCGCCAGGCGGTGGAGTACGCATGTGAGAACGGCCATCGATTTGAGATGCCGTTCTCCGTTGAGGCGGACATTCCGCCGGAGTGGGAGTGCAAGGCGTGTGGCGCCCAGGCACTCCTGGTGGACGGCGATGGCCCCGAGGAGAAGAAGGGCAAGCCGGCGCGAACGCACTGGGACATGCTCATGGAGCGGCGTACCCGCGAGGAGCTGGAGGAGGTGCTGGCCGAGAGGCTGGCGGTCCTGCGCTCCGGCGCCATGAACATCGCTGTGCATCCGCGGGACAGCCGGAAGTCCGCCTGACCCCGTAACAACACCGCACTACAAGCACCACGCAAGATCAAGAGCCGCGGGCCGTGTCACACCGAGTGTGTGACACGGCCCGCGGCTCTGCTGTGCCTTGGATGCGCTCGCGTCCCTCTCGGGACGCGCCCGCGTGCCCCCTCGCAAAACGCGTGCCCCCTCGCATAAAGGGACGGCCCGGTCGCAAAGAGAGACGGCCGCGTCAGGGGGTCAGCGGAGGCCTCGAGCCGTCGTCCTCGTAGCCCCGCGAGGGCTGCGTGGCGTCCTGCCGGATGACCTCACCCTGGACTACTTTGCCGTCCGGGCGGTGGATGCGGGCCTGCTGGAAGGCATCGCCCAGGCTGCCGGGGGCGGCGACGCGCATCCGGTGCTCCAGGGAGCGCTCCGTGTACCGCCCGAGCGCCGAGCGGACGGGCTGCAGCAGGAGCAGCAGGCCCGCCACGTCGGAGATCAGTCCCGGCAGCATCAGAAGAAGGCCACCGAGCATCAGGAACCCGTTGCCGGTGCTGCCGGTCCCGGGCGCCGGGCTGTTGCCGGCCTGCGCCTGCTGGAGGGTCTCGGTCAGATTGCGGAAGGCCCGCCGACCGGCCCGCTTGATGACGACGGCGCCGACGATGCCGCCGCCGACGAGCAGGGCAAGGACGGTGAGTCCGCCGGCCGCTCCGGCCACCAGGGTCAGCAGCCAGATCTCGAGCACCAGCCAGGCGGCGATGCCGAGCGGCACGAGATTGCGGGCGCGCGAGCGCTTGGGGGCTGTCGGGGGCGGAGTGCCGGTCGTCATGCCCCCAGTGTGCCTGGACGCCCGCCGAAGCGGCGTAAGGGTGTGATCAGGAAGATCGCCCGGCTGACGCGAGAGGGCGGGAGGACACCGGGAGGCGGTTCAGGAGGACTTGCGGCCGAGGAGACGATTCGCCCGGTCGCCGACGCCCCAGGCGGTGACCCGCCACAGCGCCTCGACAAGGATGTCGCGGCTCATCTTCGAGTCGCCGACCTCGCGCTCCACGAAGGTGATCGGGACCTCGACAACGTGGTAGCCGGCGGCGACGGCCCGGCGAGCGAGGTCGACCTGGAAGCAGTAGCCCTGCGAGGCGACGTCCGCGAGGCCGAGCCCTTCGAGAGTCTCCTTGCGAAAGGCCCGGAAGCCGCCCGTGATGTCACGGAGCGGCAGGCCGAGGAGCAGCCGGGAGTACGTGCTGCCGCCGCGCGAGATGAACTGACGGTGCTTCGGCCAGTTGACCACGCGGCCGCCGGGGACCCAGCGCGAGCCGAGGACCAGGTCGGCACCCTTGAGGGCGGTGAGCAGCCGGGGCAGTTCCTCGGGCTGGTGGGAGCCGTCGGCGTCCATTTCGACGAGTACGCCGTAGCCGTGCTCGATGCCCCAGGCGAAGCCCGCCAGGTAGGCGGCGCCGAGGCCTTCCTTGCCCTTGCGGTGCAGTACATGCACCCTGTCGTCGTGGGCCGCGAGTTCATCGGCGAATTTGCCGGTGCCGTCGGGGCTGTTGTCGTCGGCGACGAGGATGTCCGCCTCGGGCACGGCAGCGCGCACCCGGGAGACGATCGGCTTGATGTTCTCGGCCTCGTTGTAGGTCGGGATGATCACCAAGGCTCTGCCGAGCGGGCCGTACCGCCGCTGACCGCCGTCGTTCACTACTGCCCCTTAATGTCCGTACGCAGAGCCCCACCATAGCGAGCGCTCGCCGCGCCGCTGCGGCGGCACGGACCTGGGGAGTCGTGTCTCCGGCGCGGAAGTGTGACAAGGGGCTGCGGATCGGGGCCCGGCGTCCTTCGGGCCGACCTGGGACCCGCTGGCTGCGGATCTACCGAGAGCCGTTGTCTACTGAACGCCGGGCCCCACCCGGGTCACACCTGCCGGCCGGCTGAGACCTTCCCTCGCCCCCGAGGCGCGGGCGCTGAACCTGGCTCCCAGTGGCAGTGCGCCGGTGCGACGCACCACCCCATGACCCAGCGGCGTTCGACGACTGCGTGAAGGTCTGCCGGTCGGACGTCCCGTGGTGGACTCGGCCGAACCTACCGGCCGGTGGGCGCTCGCTGTCAATACTCCCCTGATCTGCGATCCTTGCCCAAATCACCAGGTCAGCGCGGAAGATGCGCAGGTCGCGCCGGAGCGCGGCGGGCATCGATCGGCGGTACGAAATGTCCGCACGTCACTCGTTCAGCCTCTCATAGACCGTTTGTCCGAAGACCACCGTCCGCAGGCAGCGGGGCAGTTCGGTGCCGGGGGTGAGATCGGGCAGGCCCGGAGTGCCGGAGCGCGGGTCGGTGGACCAGCGGGCGACGCGGTCGTCGGGGGCCTGGACGACGAGTTCCTCGGTGCGCCAGACGGCGTAGTCGGCGGGCGCGCCGGGAACCAGGACGCCGGCGTCGTCGCGGCCGATGGCGCGCCAGCCGCCGCGTGTGTGGGCGGTGAAGGCGGCGCGGGCGGAGACCCGGTGTTCTGGCGTGCGGTGGAAGGCAGCGGCCCGGACGGCGCCCCAGGGGTCGAGCGGGGTCACGGGACTGTCCGAGCCGAAGGCGAGGGGCACTCCGGCGCGCAGCAGTGCGGCATACGGATTGAGGGTGCGGGCCCGCTCGGCGCCGAGACGCTGGGCGTACATGCCCTCCGAGCCGCCCCAGGCCGCGTCGAAGGCGGGCTGGACGGAGGCGGTGAGGCCGAACTCGGCGAAGGCGGCGATGGTTTCGGGTGTGAGCATCTCGGCGTGTTCGACACGGTGGCGGGCTGCGCGTACACGGGCGAGGCCGAGCGTGTCGGCGGCGGCCCTGACACCGTCGGTGACGGCGGTGAGGGCGGCATCGCCGATGGCGTGGAAACCGGCCTGGAGCCCGGCTTCGGTGCAGGCGGTGACATGGGCGGCGACGGCCGCGGTGTCGAGGTGGGCGGCGCCGGTGTGCGGGGCGTCGGCGTACGGGGCGTGCAGGCAGGCGGTGTGCGAGCCGAGGGAGCCGTCGACGAAGAGGTCACCGGCCGCGCCGATGGCGCCGAGTTCGCGGATGCGCTGTGCGTCCTTTGCGCTCGCGACCTGTTCGGCCCAGTAGCCGACGACGCGCGGGCCCGGCTCCGCCTCGGCCAGGTTCAGCAGGGAGGTGAAGTCGTCCTCGTCGGAGATGTCGGGGCCGGCGCATTCGTGGACGGTGCCGATGCCGAGCGAGCCGGCCCTGGCGAGTGCGGCGCGCTGGGCAGCGGCGCGCTGGGCGGGGGTGATCGCGGCGTGGGCGGCGGCGCGTACGGCGTGGTGGGCGGCGGCGGTCAGCGGCGCGTCCGGGTGGTAACCGGCGAGGTCGGTGATGCCGGGGACGAAGTCGAGCAGGGCGGTGGTGACCACGGCCGAGTGGACGTCGATCCGGGGCAGATAGAGAGCACGGCCGCCGGCCGCCTGGTCGAGTTCGGTGCGGGACGGCGGACGCTGCTCGGGCCAGCGCGTGGCGTCCCAGCCGTGACCGAGGAGGACCTTGTCGGCGGAGTGTGCGGCGCTGTGCTCCCGTACGAGATCGAGCGCTTCGACCAGGGTGCGGGCGCCGGACAGGTCGAGGCCGGTGAGGGCGAGGCCGGTCGCCGTGGTGTGTACGTGTGCGTCGGTGAACGCCGGAGTGACCAGAGCCCCTTCCAGGTCGATCACCTCGTCGACTCCGGCGGCGAAGGCGTCGGCGGCGCCTTCCGAGCCCACCCAGCCGATATGTCCTCGCTCGACGACCATCGCGGTGGCGAAGGGGTCGGCGGGGCTGTGGACTTCTCCACCGCGCAGCAGCACGGTGCGGTGTTCGGCCTGGGGGGCGGTGCTGTCGGTCATGGGAACAGCCTAGATACGCGGCGGGCGTGCCTCGTACGGGGTGGAGAGGACGACGGTCGTACGGGTGGAGACACCGGACAGCGAACGGATGCGGGTGAGCAGGTGCTCCAGCTCGAGCGGGGTCGCGACGCGCACCTTGAGGATGTAGTTCTCCTCGCCCGCGACGCTGTGGCAGGCCTCGATCTCCGGCACGTCGGCGAGGCGTTCCGCGATGTCGTCGGGGGCACTGGGGTCAAAGGGCTTGACCGAGATGAAGGCGGTGAGCGGCAGCCCGACCGCCTCGGGGTCCACGACGGCGGCATAGCCGCGGATGACGCCGCGCTGCTCGAGGCGGCGGACGCGCTGATGCACCGCCGATGTGGACAGGCCCGTGGCCTTGCCCAGGTCGGTGTAGCTCATCCGCCCGTCCGTGACGAGCAATTCCACGATCTGACGATCCAGCTCCTCCATGCGGATCAACCTATTGCCCCAGGTCCCTTCCGGCACAGTCGGCGGCCACACGGAGTGGCACCTGCGGCGGGCATGTGACGAATGCCACAGGTTTGCCGACCGGTCCGTCGTGATCACGCGGTTGCCTGACTGGCGCGTGGGGAATTGCTTGCTTTGGTCGAGGCCGCAAGTGCCTGGTCGGCCCACCCGAGGGGGAGAATCTCCATGCAGAACCTGAAGAACAGCGGACGTACCGAACCGGAGCCTGTTGATTCGGCCGATCCGGCTGAGATCGACGAGCTCGACGCGTACGACACCTTCGAGATGTACCGGGTGATCTGCCCGGACTGCGCGCAGCCGATCGCTCTGCTGGCGGACGAGGACGTCCTGCCGGAGCATGCACTGTGCCCCACCCCGTGGAATCCCTTCGGGCTGACCGTGTGCGCCGGTACGGGGCGTACGGCCGCCGAGGCACGTCCCGCGGACGAGACGCTCGAAGTCCAGGAGCAGGACACCGCACTGCTGTTGACGCTCCCTCAGGGGCTCGACTGGCGGACCCAGCCCTTCTCCCACGTCGGCGGTCCGGGCTCGCGTCCGGTCAAGGTGCCGCATATGCGGCGTGCGGCCTGAGCGGTCCGAGGGCGAGGCCCCAGTAGGTCACCAGTAGCTTCCCTGCACCATGGCGGCAAGGCCGGCGTGGTGCAGGATCAGGCTGTCCGGGTCTTCGGGCACCTGTACCTCACCGAAGTGGATCTGCCGGTAGGCCACCCGGAGCATGACGATCGCGTGCCGCAGCGCGGCGTAGAGGGTGTGGAACTCCATGTCGCGCGGGCGGTGGCCGGTGAGCTGTTCGTAACGGCGCTCCACGGCCTCGCGGCGCAGGAAGTCGGGCAGGCCCGGTTGACCGAAGCCGACCGTGAGGTCCTGGAAGAACCGGTGGAGGTAGACGGCCCAGCCGAGGTCGACCTCGCGCGGGGCGTAGGCGGCCATCTCCCAGTCGAGTACGGCAGCGGGCTCGAACCCGTCGTAGATGATGTTGCCGATGCGGGCGTCGCCCCAGTTGCGGACCGCCTCGCCCTCGTCCCCGGGCCAGTGCGCCTCGAGCCGGTCGAAGGCGCTCTCGATGAGCGGTGAGCGTGGCAGCCCCTCCACCACCCAGGCGTAGTACGCCCGTTGGGCATCGACATGGCGGCGCAGCGCGCTGCTCTCCTGTCGTGGGACCGGGTGCTGGTCGTGCAGTCGGGCGATCAGCGAGATCGTGGCCTCTTCCAACCGGGCGCGCTCGGCGTCGCTCGCGGCATGCAGCCAGTTGCCCTCGTACGTATAGGGCATGACGTCGGGCGGAACCCGGCCCTCGACGCGCTCCATCACGAAGAACGGCGCTCCCAGCGCCCCGGGATCCTCCTCCAGCCACAGCACGCGCGGCACGGGTATGTCGGTGTGCTCGGCAACGTCCCGCATGGTGCGGTACTGCAGCGCCATGTCGTACACCGGGAAGATCGTGTACGCGGCCGGGTCGGCGGCGAGCCGCAACGCGCAGGCGCGCACGGGTGGCTCGGGGTGCTCGATGTCGAAGAGCAGTGTCTCGCTGGACATGCCGTTGGACTCGGGGACCCGCACGCCCGAGACCTTGGCGCCGGGCAGCCGGGCATCCAGCCAGGCGGTGAGACGGCGGGCGAGCTCTTCGGGGTCGCGCGTGGTCGTGCGAGGGCGTGGTGCCGTTGCCATGGCGGTACTCCTCACTGTCGGTGCGTCCATTTGCGGCTGTGCCGTGGTGAACAGCGCACTCGGCGGTGGCCGTCGCTTCCGCACGCCCTCTTCATCATCCGTTTTCGGCCCCGGCTAGCCGGCCACCGAGTCATAGCCGCTGAAGCCGCTCGGGTCGTGGCGGCCGAAGGTGCCGTGTTCGAAGATGCCGTGGCCGGTCCGCCCGTCGAGGGTGAAGCGGGCCGAGTGGTCCGTGACGCCGTAGGTGGCCATCGGGTGGACGGCGGGGTCGGAGAGGTCGTAGCTGCGCCGGTCCCTCCAGCCGCGGCCCTGCCAGGTGCCGTGCTGCCAGTCGGTGGCGGGCGGATAGCCGGCGCCGATGGCGAGCGGTGAGGAGGCGAGGATCTCGACGCCGAGCTCGAGGGGTTTACGGGCCGGGTCGGTGAGGTGGACGACGGCACGTTCGGGGTGGCGGGTGCCGGGGCGGTAGGTGATGTCGGTGTGGGGCCAGCCGAGTTGGATGTCGTGGTGTCCGTCGCGGACGAGGACGGCTTCGCTGAGCGTGCGGTAGCCGTCGGCGTCCTCCTGGGCGATCACCATCAGGAAGCGGTCATCGAAGCGGACGGGGATCCAGAGCCAGTGGAAGCCTTCGGTGCGCAGCTCCTCGGCAGCGCGGCCGCCTTCTTCGCCGGGGATGGGCCGTACACCCCAGCTGCGGTCGCGGGTGCCGGTCCACTCCCCCGCCGTCACCGCAATCTCCTCGCCGGCCGCGCGGATGGTACCGGTGCAGCTGCCGGCCTGGACGAAGCGGCGGCCTTCGAGCATGAGCCGGTCGCCGCGGCGCTGAGTGTGGTGCGGTTCCCATACGGCAGGGAAGTCCGCGTGCCAGGTGATGTCGTACGAGAGCGAGCCGGGGTCGTCCGGGTCGGCGTCGCAGTGCAGGGTGAGCCGGCGCAGCGGCTCGTCGACGGTGATCCGCAGCGGGCCGACAGTGAGGTTCATCCGGTCGTCGGTGAGTGCGTCGGAGGCGCGTACGGCGTGCATCCGGTCGTCGAGGCGGAGTGTGGCGTAGGCGTCGATGACGCCGGTGTTGGGGTAGACGCCGAGGCCGGCGATGAGCAGCGCGCGGCCCCGGTGGTCGAAGACCTGGAAGATGCACCGGTCGTAGGCGTTGCGGTCGCCGGTGACGAGATGCTTCATCGACAGCGGCGCCTGGTGTACGGGGTATTCGTCGAGGGCGATCGGGCGGTCGTCTGACACGGCAGACCTCCTGGGCGGCAGCTGACCTCCTGGACGGCAAGGAAGTTGACGGTACGTCAGAAACCTTGCGGGAGGCCAGAGCCCGGCACCGTACTCGTATCGCCGCGGACCACGTGCGGGTATGGCGCGAACTCGCGCTCGATTCTTCTCGGCGGTAACCCGGCCGGGACGCAGGGCGTTGGCCAGTCATGACCCTGCAGTACGCCACGACCAGTCACGGCCGGCGCCGCCTTGCGACACCCGCTCCGGAAGAATCGGTTCCGCATCCGGCCGATCCGCCCATCTACCGCGAGCTGCTCCGTCAGTGGGCGAGCAAGGGCCGGACCGTGCCGGGGCGCCGCGACCCGGAGTGGAGCAGGCTCGCGGCGCCGCCGGTGTGGAACGGGCGGTTCAGCGCGTCACAGGATCAGCGCGTCTCGGGTCCGGCGAGGTGACGGGCGATGACCATGCGCTGGATCTGGTTGGTGCCCTCGACGATCTGCAGCACCTTGGCCTCACGCATATAGCGCTCGACCGGGAAGTCCAGCGTGTAGCCATAGCCGCCGAGCACCTGGACCGCGTCGGTGGTGACGCTCATCGCCGTGTCCGTGCAGAACAGCTTGGCCATGGCGGCCTGCCGGGAGAAGGGCCGTCCCGCGTCGCGCAGCCGCGCGGCGGCGAGGTAGAGCGCACGGCCCGCCTCGATCCGGGTGGCCATGTCGGCGAGCATGAAGCGCAGCCCCTGGAAGTCGGCGATGGGCCGGCCGAACTGCTGCCGTCCGGTGGCGTAGGCGATGGCCTCGTCCAGGGCGGCCTGCGCGAGCCCGATGGCACAGGCGGCGATACCGAGCCGGCCCGAGTCGAGCGCTGAGAGCGCGATCGCGAAGCCCTGGCCCTCCTCACCGATCCGGCGGGAGTCGGGGACCCGTACGGCGTCGAAGTTCAGCTGGGCGGTGGGCGAGCCCTTCATGCCCATCTTCTTCTCGGGTGCGGCGGAATTCAGGCCCTGCGCGTCGCCGGGGACGAGGAAGGCCGTGATGCCACGGGCACCCTCACCGCCGGTGCGGGCCAGAACGGTGTAGAAGTCGGCGATTCCGCCGTGCGTGATCCAGGACTTGGTACCGGTGATCACCCAGCTGTCCCCGTCGCGCACCGCCTTGGTGCGCAGCGACGCGGCATCCGATCCGGAGGCGGGTTCGGAGAGGCAGTACGCACCGAGGAGGCCGCCGCCGAGCATGGCGGGCAGATGCTCGGCCTGCTGCTCCTTGGTGCCGTAGCCGGCCAGTGCGTGGCAGGCGAGGGAGTGGACGCTGACACCGAGGCCGACGGTGAGGCGGGCGGCGGCGAGCTCTTCGAGAACCTGGAGGTAGACCTCGTACGGCTGGTCTCCGCCGCCGTACTCGGAGTCGTACGGAAGGCCGAGCAGTCCGGACTCGGACAGAAGAGAGAAGACCTCGCGCGGGAAGTGCCCGGAATCCTCCTCCTCGGCCGCCCGGGGAGCGATCTCCCGCTGGATGATGTCGCGTACCAGGGTGATCAGATCCCTGGACTCCTCGGTGGGCAGTTGACGATCCACCGGCTGCGGGGCGCGATCGGGCATTACGGCGCTCTCCTCCCTGTCGGGCGCTGCGGCGGTCGCGCGCGAAGGGTGTGGGCGCGCCGCCGGTCTTTCTGCCAAGCCGATGCTGCCCTTCCGGATCACGAAAGTGGCTGGACGGCGGCTGTGGCGCGTTGAGTATGCCCGATCAGCGGGCGTGCGTCACGGGCTGCAAGGACTCGTTCCGATACCGCCTGACCGACCGGTGAAATTGGTCCGAACCATTGACCCCACTGGTCTAGTCCTTCTACCGTGCCCCACAGTGCATGACCGTGTTCATGCCACATAGGCCCGCAGCTCGACAGCACTCCCCACTCGCTCTCCCTCCCCCACGAGGAGACATGATGCTCGGACCACACCGTCCCCGCGCCCGTCTGAGGGCGCTCATCGCCGCCGCCTGTACCGCCGTGCTCGGCGCGACCCTGATCACCGGCGCCCATATCGCCTCCGCGGGCGAGTCCGCCCCCGCCGCGAAGCCCGCCGCTCCCGCGGCAGCAGCCGCCGGGAGCAAGGTGGTCGGCTACTTCACCGAATGGGGCGTCTACGACCGCAACTACCACGTCAAGAACATCCAGACCTCCGGGTCCGCGAACAAGCTCACCCACATCAACTACGCCTTCGGAAACGTCACCGGAGGCAAGTGCGCCATCGGTGACTCGTTCGCCGACTACGAGAAGACCTACACCGCCGGCCAGAGCGTGGACGGCGTCGCCGACACCTGGGACCAGCCGCTGCGCGGCAGCTTCAACCAGTTGCGCAAGCTGAAGAAGCTGCACCCGAACCTCAAGGTGCTGTGGTCGTTCGGCGGCTGGACCTGGTCCGGCGGCTTCGGCCAGGCCGCGGCCAACCCGGCCGCCTTCGCCCAGTCCTGCTACAACCTGGTCGAGGATCCCCGCTGGAAGGATGTCTTCGACGGCATCGACATCGACTGGGAATACCCCAACGCCTGCGGTCTGAGCTGCGACACCAGCGGTCGCGATGCCTTCAAGAACGTGATGTCCGCACTGCGTTCGAAGTTCGGCAGCTCCAACCTGGTGACCGCGGCAATCACCGCGGACGCCTCGTCCGGAGGCAAGATCGAGAAGGCGAACTACGCGGGCGCGGCCCAGTACGTCGACTGGTACAACCCGATGACGTACGACTTCTTCGGCGCCTGGGCGGCGCAGGGCCCCACCGCCCCGCACTCACCGCTCACCTCCTACACCGGCATCCCGCAGCAGGGCTTCAACACCAGCGCCGCGATCACCAAGCTCAAGGGTCTCGGCATCCCCTCGTCGAAGCTGCTGCTCGGGATCGGCTTCTACGGACGCGGCTGGACAGGCGTGACGCAGAAGGCGCCCGGTGGCACGGCGACCGGAGCGGCGCCCGGCAAGTACGAGCCGGGCATCGACGACTACAAGGAGCTCAAGTCCAAGTGCCCGGCCAACGGGACCGTCGCCGGGACCGCGTACGCGCACTGCGGCAGCCAGTGGTGGAGCTACGACACCCCCGCCACCATCGCCGGGAAGATGACCTACAAGAACCAGCAGAGCCTGGGCGGCACCTTCTTCTGGGAGCTCAGCGGTGACACCACGGGCGGAGAGTTGATCAAGGCCATCAATTAGCCTGCGGGAGCACTGAGTCGAGGGCGGGGAGCCGGCGGGCTCCCCGCCCTTGCGTCATGCCGGGCGGCTGTCAGACCAGTCCGAGCTGGGTGACAAGCATGGCGAGGACGACGACAAGGGTCCAGCCGAGGATGTGCTCGAGGACCTTGGAGTCCTCGGGGCCGCCGGTGCGGGTGCGGGGCTCGGCGCGGGCAGCGGTGACGGCAGCGGCGGTCGAAGTCATGGTGCGTCTCGTTCAGTCGTCTGGCGGATGGACGTCCCCCCGTGACCTCACCACAGTGCCAGCGATACCGGCCCCGGGGCAGCGACGTGCGTCACAGCGCCCGGGGCCGGCAGGTGCCTCATCGGATACCGACGGCCTCCAGAGCCCGGCGCTGGGCGGGGGTCGGATGGGCGGGCCAGTACAGATAACAGACGCCACCTGTGCCGGAGACCACTTTGCCGCTCGCGTTGTAGCGCTTGGTGCGGAGCCAGATCTTCTCCCACTCGGCGCGCCGGTAGACACGGCGTACGGCGCCGTTGCTGGGCGACGCGGGGTCGTTGGCGATCACATCGCCGTCGGCCGTGAAGCCGATCACGGTCATCAGATGCCCGGAGGTGCCGTAGCCCGCGCCGGTCAGCTCCTCCTTGAGGAAGGACTGAGACGTTATGGCCGGGATTCCTGCCCGGATGAGCGTCTCCAGGTCGGTGAGGGAGGAGAGCCGGGTGACGACCGAGCTCATGTCCTTGAAGGTGGCCGCGTAGGCGGCGTTGAAGGGCCAGTTGCCGCAGCCGTTGTACTGGTAGTCGAAGGTGAAGCGGGCCGCGTGGCAGACCTGCGGGTCGGCGAACGCGGGGTTCACCCAGGCCAGGTCGGCTGCCGACGGCTTCCGGCCCCAGTACTCGATGATCATCTGCGAGGAGGTGGGGCTGCACCAGGCCTCGCCGCCGTTGTCGTACTCCGGGTACTGGCCGACGTGGGTGTTCTGCGAGTAGCGCGGTACGGACAGCTCGCGGGCGAGTCCCGGCGTGGAGGCGGGGACGGTGAACCGGTCCGGGATGTCCGAGGCCATCGCGCCGAGCCGCCACACGGTGGGCGTGAGCCGGGTGCCGGGCTTGCGGTAGAGGGTCAGCCGCAGTTGGTGCGAGACCAGCCGCAGCCCGCCGGCCGCATCGTCGATGGAGAAGGTGTCGGTCCAGATACTGGCCTTGCCGTCGCTCTGGTCGTCGAGGGACGTCCGGCGGATGTCCCCGTCGCCCGCCGCCCAGCGGCCCATCACGAACCAGGGGGACCAGGTGGTGTCGGAGTAACTGCCGCGCAGCTCGACCTGGAGCCAGGTTCCGGCCGGGGTGTGTGCGTTCCAGGAGGCGATGGCCTCGGTCGCGGGCACCCGCGAGCGGTGGACGGGCGAGGTCCAGGTGGCGTACTCCCAGGTCGCGGTGGTGCCGGTGTGCGGATCGGTGTAGTCGGTGCGGCCGGCGGGAGCGGCGATGACGAGTCCGGGGCGGCGGCCGGCGACGGCTCGGGTGCCGGACGCGGTGCCGCAGCGCCAGTCGGTGTACGAGGTCCAGAACTGGTTGTCGACCAGCGGGACGGAGCCGGTACGGCCGGCCTCCGCGGCCGGCGCGGCGGCCGCCGGTGCGGCGGAGGACAGCGCCCCCGCACCCGCCGCTGCCGCGATCGCGGCGCTCAGCACGGATCTGCGCGAAGTAGGTCTGGGCATGGGACCCCCCAAAGTCAGGTGCGCGACAGTGGGGCAACTATCGCGGGTCCCGGCGGACTTCTGCCAGCACTTCGGACCGCGTCGCTTCACCAATATTGGTCTGGTCCACTGGCGTGACCTGCGGCGGGGTGCCCCGCACTCACGGGGTGGCGGGCCTCTTGGACAGCGGGCCTCCTAGGCTGGCGGGATGGACGACCTCGATCGGCAGGCCACGGCGCTGCGCGCACTTTCACCCTCGTGCGGACCCGTGCGGCTGATCGCTGTCGACGGCCACGCGGGCTCGGGGAAGAGCACGTTCGCGGCCCGGCTCGCGGCGGCGCTCGGCGAGGGCGTGCCGGTGCTGCATCTCGACGACCTGGCCACCCACGAGGAGTTCTTCGCCTGGACGGACCGGATGCTGACCCAGGTGATCGGTCCGCTCTCGCGCGGCAGGACCGCGCACTACGACCCGTACGACTGGAATCTGCGCCGCTTCGGGCCCCCACGCCCTCTGGAGGCGGCTCCTGTCGTGCTGATCGAGGGCGTGGGGGCGGGGCGGCGGGCGTTGCGCCCGTTTCTCGCGAGGCTGTTGTGGATGGAGCGCAGCGCGCAGGAGTCCTGGGAGCGGGGCCGGGACCGGGACGGGAGCGAGCTGTCCGCATTCTGGGACGGCTGGACGATGGCGGAGACACGCCATTTCTTGGCGGACCCTTCTCGTCCGTTCGCGGATGCCCTGGTACGCGAGTGCCAGGAGGGGTACGAGTGGCTCCAGGGACCTTCTGTGACAGCGTGACCGAACCGGATCATCACGTACAGTTACTGCTTTTACCTGGCATACCGAGCGGTCGGAAATCGCCCTCAAGAGTGCCTCAACTCTGCTTGACCGAGGGGGCGTACAGGTCTTACGTTCTCAATGTGCGGCTTTCCGGAGCCGCCGCAGACGCGAAGCCCCCGGTTGTTCCCCCGTGATCGGGGGCTTCGTTCTGCCCTCTCCCCCTCTTCCCCGGCGCCGCATCCCACTTCCCGCTCACCCTGGGTCACCGTCACCGGGGCGCTTGTCGTGCCCTTAGTCGCACACCCTTTGCGCAGGTACGATGCACCTCGGTGGGGTCAATTCCCGTCCACGGCAAGGTGGTTCAGTACGCTGCCGACGGGCGCCCGCCCGGCGGGACATCACAGGTGCACTTTTTGTGGGGGACCTGATGGACATCGGCACGCAGGGCGCACCGGCCCCGGCCGACCTCGCCTGGGTGCGCGGCGTGGACGCCTACACCATGGGTGCCTATCCGCAGGCGGAGGAGGAGTTCCGGGCCGCGGTCCGGATCGATCCCGGGATGGCCGACGGCTGGCTCGGACTGCACGCCCTGCGCGTCGACACCACCACCGCGCTGCTGCGCATGTACCGCAGCCGCGAGCGCTTCGGCGAGCAGCGCGCCCGCCATCGCCGCACCCTCAACTCCTGGTACTGGCTGGGCTGGTGGGTCCAGCCGGTACTCGAGAGCCCGCGTGATCTGCTGCTCGCCCACGCCTCCCACTGGCTCGACGGCCGTCATGTGCCGGAGCTGGACCGCGCCCTCGCGGGTCTGCCACCGGTCGACGCCGACCCCCAGGTGCGCTTTCTGCACGCCTGCCGCGCGTATCTGGTCAAGGACTGGGAGCAGCTCGTACGCCATACCGAACCGCTGATCAACGATCCGCTGCTGGGTATCGAGGCCGGGCTCTTCGGCGGGATGGCCCGGGTACGCCTGGAGATGTACGGGCAGGCCGAGCCGCTGCTCTCCGCCGCTCTGATGCGCTGCCGCAGCGAGCAGCCGCAGCGCAAGGAGCTGCGGTACTGGCTGGCGCGGGCGCACGAGGGCACCGGCCGCAGCGCCGCCGCCCTGCCGCTGTACCGGGCAGTGCACCGGATCGATCCGGCCTTCATGGACACCTCGGCGCGGCTGGCCGCGATCGCGGAGTACGACGGGATCGACGGGTACGACGAGTCGGCCGGACTGGCGGCGGTGTCGCTGGCCGGCTTCGGGCAGGACACCGCGGACGCGCAGGCAGAGGGGGAGAGTCCGCTCACGGCCGAGGCGCGGCTCGGCCCCGATCCGCAGACCCAGCTCCCGGGCGCCGTGCCGATCGTCCCGCCCGGCGGCATGAGGCCGAAGGCAGTCGTCCCCGCGCAGCCCACTCCGCCGCCGTTCCCGGCGGGCTCCACCGATCCGGTGCTGCTCGCCGAGGCGCTCGCGGAGCTGGAGCGGATGGTGGGCCTGGAGCCGGTGAAACGGCAGGTGAAGGCGTTGTCCGCGCAGCTGAAGATGGCTCGGCTGCGCGCCGATCAGGGGCTGCCGGTGCAGCCGCCGAAACGTCATTTTGTCTTCTCCGGCCCGTCCGGCACCGGCAAGACCACCGTCGCGCGCATCCTCGGCCGGGTGTTCTACGCGCTGGGCCTGCTCGGCGGCGACCATCTGGTCGAGGCCCAACGGGCCGATCTTGTGGGTGAGTTCCTGGGCCAGACGGCGGTGAAGGCCAATGAGCTGATCGACTCGGCGATCGGCGGAGTGCTGTTCGTGGACGAGGCGTACAGCCTCTTCAACTCCGGCTACACCAAGGGTGACGCGTACGGCGACGAGGCCCTCCAGGTCCTCCTCAAGCGGGCCGAGGACAACCGCGACCATCTGGTGGTCATCCTGGCCGGCTACCCCGAGGGCATGGACCGGCTGCTCGCCACCAACCCCGGGCTGTCCTCACGCTTCACCACCCGGGTCGACTTCCCCTCGTACCGCCCTCTCGAACTGACCGCCATCGGCGAAGTGCTCGCCGCCGAGAACGGCGATGTGTGGGACGACGAGGTGCGTGAGGAGCTGCGCTCCATCAGCGGCCATGTGGTCGACCAGGGCTGGATCGACGAGCTCGGCAACGGCCGTTTTCTGCGCACGCTGTACGAGAAGAGCTGCGCCTACCGGGATCTGCGGCTGTCCGGATATCCGGGCACACCGACCCGCGAGGATCTCGCCACGCTGCGGCTGCCCGATCTGATGCAGGCGTACGGCGAGGTCCTGTCGGGCCGCGGTCCGGTGGACCGCGACCCGCAGGATCCGCCGCTCTGAGCCGGCGCTACTTCTGAAACACGCCCTCGGCCTCAGCCGACCAGGGCGGTGTCCAGGGCAGCCTCAGGCGCACGGGGCACCGTCACCCGGTGGGACGGGTCGCGGACCTCGCCGACCAGCATTTCCAGGACGTCCTCCAGAGCGACCAGTCCCAGCACCCGCCCCGACGCGTCCGCGACCTGGGCGAGATGGGTGGCCGCACGGCGCATCACGGTGAGGGCGTCGTCCAGCGGGAGTTCGGCCCGCAGGGTCGCCATGGGGCGCCAGATCTGCTGGGGCACGGCCCGTTCCCTCTCCTCCAGGTCGAGGACGTCCTTGACATGGAGATAGCCCATGAACGGGCCTTCGCCCTCCCCGCAGACCGGGAAGCGGGAGTAACCGGTGCATACCGTCAGCTCCTCGACCTGGCGCGGGGTGACCGACGGGGCGACCGTCACCAGGGCGGAGCGGGTGATCAGCACATCCCTCACCGGGCGGCTGCCCAGCTCCAGCGCGTCCTCGAGCCGCTCCTGCTCCGCGGGCTCCAGCAGCCCCGCCTGGCCCGAGTCCTCCACCAGACGGTTCAGCTGCTCGCTGGTGAAGACCGCCTCCACCTCGTCCTTCGGTTCGACGCGGAAGGCCCGCAGCACCAGCCGGGCGCAGGCGCCGAGCGCCACCGTGACCGGTCGGCACAGCCGGGCGAAGGTGACCAGGCCCGGGCTGAACCAGAGCGCGGTCTTCTCGGGAGCGGCCATCGCCAGGTTCTTCGGGACCATCTCGCCGATGACGAGGTGCAGGAACACGACCACGGCCAGCGCGATGACGTAACCCAGCGGATGGATCAGCCCCTCGGGCAGATGCGCGGCCTGGAAGACCGGCTCCAGCAGATGCGCCACGGTCGGCTCGGCGACCGCGCCGAGGGTCAGTGAGCAGATGGTGATGCCGAACTGCGCGGCGGCCATCATCTGCGGCAGATTCTCCAGTCCGTGCAGCACCTGCCTGGCCCGCGAGGAGCCCTCCGCGGCCAGCGGTTCGATCTGGCTGCGGCGTACGGAGACGAGCGCGAACTCCGCGCCGACGAAGAAGCCGTTGGCCAGGACCAGGAGTATGGCGAAAAGGAGTTGGAGGACGCTCATCGCACGGCCTCCGGCACGGCCGGGACATCGGCGGTGCGCACCAGGCGCACCCGCTCGGCCCGGTAGCGGTCCACCTGGCGCACCGAGAGCCGCCAGCCGGGGAGTTCCGCCCGGTCGCCGGGGGCGGGGATACGCCCCAGCAGATCGGCGACGAGGCCCGCCACCGTCTCGTACGGGCCGTCGGGCACATCGAGGCCTATCCGGCGCAGCGTGAGGACGCGGCAGCTGCCGTCGGCCTCCCAGGCGGGGTTGCCGTCCTCCGAGGCCACGGAGGCCAGTTCGGGCTGGGCGTCCGCCTCGTCGTCGTGCTCGTCGCGGACCTCGCCGACGAGTTCCTCGATGATGTCCTCGAGCGTGACGACTCCGGCGGTGCCGCCGTACTCGTCGACCACGACGGCGATGGGCTGCTCGCTGCGCAGCCGCTCCAGCAGCTGCTGCACGGGCAGCGTCTCGGGCACGAGGAGCGGCGGGACGGCGACCCGGTCCACCCGGGTGCGCTGCCGTTCGTCCACCGGTACCGCCAGGGCGCCCTTGAGGTGCACCATGCCGACGATCTCGTCGATGCGCTCCCGGTAGACGGGAAAGCGCGAAAGACCGGTCGCGCGGGTGAGATTGAGGACATCGGCCGCGGTGGCGTCGCTCTGCAGCGCGCTCATCTTCACCCGCGGGGTCATCACATGCTGCGCGGTGAGATGTCCGAGCGAGAGGGTCCGTACGAACAGGTCGGCCGTGTCCTGCTCCAGCGCTCCGGCGCGTGCCGAGTGGCGGGCCAGCGAGACCAGCTCACCGGGCGTGCGGGCGGACGCCAGCTCCGCTGCGGGCTCGACGCCGAGCATCCGCACCAGACGGTTGGCGACGGTGTTGAGCAGGGTGATGACCGGGCGGAAGACGGTCGAGAAGAGATGCTGCGGGCCGGCGACGAAGCGCGCGACCTGCAACGGCCGGGAAACCGCCCAGTTCTTGGGGACGAGCTCACCGATCACCATCTGGACGGCGGAGGCGAGCAGCATCCCGATCACCACCGCGATCCCGGAGACGGCCCCTTCGGGCAGCCCGGTCGCGGAAAGCGGCCCGCGGAGCAGCCCGGCAAGCGCGGGCTCGGCGAGCATGCCGACGACGAGCGAGGTGATGGTGATGCCGAGCTGGGTGCCGGAGAGCTGGAAGGAAAGCTCCCGCAGCGCCTTGACGACGCGGCGGGCGCGGCGGTCGCCCTCGGCGGCGGCGCGCTCGGCATCGGGCCGCTCCACCGTGACCAGGCCGAACTCGGCCGCCACGAAGAAGCCGTTGGCGAGGATCAGGAGGAACGCTGCCGCGAGCAGCAGAAGAGAGATGATCATGCCGCCGCCTCCTGGGAGGGGGCGGCGCAGGTACTACCGGACGATCCGTCCATTGCTGGAGGGAGTCACTCCTCGGGTCGCAGGTGCCCCGCGGGCCGCTGGGGGCCGGGTGGTGCGGGGCGGGGCGCGCTTGTCGCCACCGTCACCAGAGTAGACAGGTGAGCCGCGGACGCGGCAGGGGCATCGCCGCTCAGTCCTCGTCCGGGCGGGTGCCTCGGCTCTCCGCGAGGGCCCGCAGGGCGCGCGCGTCACTGATGGCGTGCGCCTTGGCGATACCCGGCTGAATGCCCAGTACGGGCAGGCTGGTGCCGTCGCTGAGGTCGAGGAAGACCCAGGGGTCGCCGGGGCGGAGATTCACCCGCAGGATCTCGGCCCACTCCAGTTGGCGCGTACGGGTGAGATTGACGACAGTGACGCCGTTCTCGTCGGCGACGACCTTCGGTCGGCTCAGCAGGGCCAGTACGCCGAAGAAGACCAGGGCGGTGAAGACGAAGCTGCTCCGCTCCCCCGCGCTCAGCTTCTCCAGCAGCAGGGCGATGGCGGTGATCACGGCGAACATCACCACGCCCACGGTCAGCAGAACGACCCGGGTACGGGTCGGCCTGAAGGTGACCGGGAGCGCGGGGACTTGAGGTGCGGCGGCGGGCATGGTTTCCGGCATCCTTCAGAGGCGGCAGGCGTGGATGGCCGTGGTGAGGATCGCCCGAGCGCCGAGGTCGTACAGATCGTCCATGATCCGCTGCGCTTCCTTGGCCGCGACCATGGAACGGACGGCGACCCAGCCTTCGTGGTGCAGCGGCGAGATGGTCGGCGACTCGAGACCCGGGGTGAGGGCGACGGCCTGCTCGAGGTGCTCGACCCGGCAGTCGTAGTCCATCATCACGTAGCTGCGGGCGACCAGGACGCCCTGGAGGCGGCGCAGGAACTGCTGCACCTTGGGGTCGTCGGCGGGCGCGCCGGTGCGGCGGATGACGACCGCCTCGGACTTCATGATCGGCTCGCCGATGACCTCCAGACCGGCGTTGCGCAGGCTGGTGCCGGTCTCCACGACATCCGCGATGATCTGCGCGACGCCCAGCTGGATCGCGGTCTCCACGGCCCCGTCGAGGTGGACGACGGAGGCGTCGATGCCCTCGTCGGCGAGGTGCTTGGCGACGATGCCCTCGTAGGAGGTGGCGACCGTCATTCCGCCGAAGTCGCCGACTCCGGTGGCGGTGCCGGGCTTGGTCGCGTAGCGGAAGGTGGAGCGGGCGAAGCCGAGCTGGAGGATCTCCTCGGCGTTGGCGCCGGAGTCCAGCAGCAGATCGCGGCCGGTGATGCCGATGTCGAGCTTGCCGGAGCTGACATAGATCGCGATGTCGCGCGGGCGCAGGTAGAAGAACTCGACCTCGTTCTCGGGGTCGACGAGGACGAGCTCCTTGGACTCCTTGCGCTGCTGGTAGCCGGCCTCATGGAGCATCGCCGACGCAGGTCCGGACAGTGAACCCTTGTTGGGGACGGCGATGCGCAGCATGAGACGGGCTTCCTTTGTTCGCGTGTTCCGTACGGAGTCGGGGGCGGTGCTCAGAGGTGGGCGTAGACGTCGTCGAGGGAGATCCCGCGCGCGACCATCATCACCTGGACGTGGTACAGCAGCTGCGAGATCTCCTCGGCGGCGGCTTCCTTGCCCTCGTACTCGGCGGCCATCCACACCTCAGCGGCCTCCTCGACGACCTTCTTGCCGATGGCATGCACTCCCTTGTCCACCAGCTCGGCGGTACGGGAGGTGGCCGGGTCGCCGTTCTTCGCCTTGAGCTGCAGCTCGGCGAAGAGCTCTTCGAAGGTTTTGTTCGCCATGATGGTCCCAAGCGTAAGGGGTGGAGAAAGGCGGACGCGCAGCACCTCCATGGAAGGGGTGGTGGGCGACGGTTGGAACGCTCAGCGCCAGGGTTCGCTGACGGTACGCAGCGTGGTGGCGGTGGCGACGGCGGCGGTGACCGCCTCGTGGCCCTTGTCCTCGTTCGATCCGTCGAGTCCGGCCCGGTCCAGCGCCTGCTCCTCGGTGTCGCAGGTCAGGACGCCGAACCCGATCGGGACGCCGGTGTCGATGGAGACCTGGGTAAGGCCCTGGGTGACGCCCTGGCACACATACTCGAAGTGCGGGGTGCCGCCGCGGATGACGACGCCGAGCGCGACGACCGCGTCGTAGCCGCGGCCCGCCAGCACCTTGGCGACCACCGGCAGCTCGAAGCTGCCGGGGACACGCAGCAGTGTCGGCTCGTCGATGCCCAGCTCGTGCAGTGCGCGCAGGGCGCCGTCGACGAGGCCGTCCATGACCTTCTCGTGCCACTGGGCCGCGATCACCGCCACCCGCAGGTCGCCGCAGTTGCGTACGGACAGTTCGGGTGCACCCTTGCCGCTCATGTTTCTCCCTTGACGCTTACTGACTTACTGGTTGTTGCAGGCGGACGCGCTGGAGGCGTCGAGCCAGGGCAGGTCGTGTCCCATCCGGTCCCGCTTGGTGCGCAGATACCGGAGGTTGTGCTCGCCCGCCTGGACGGGCATCGGCTCGCGGCCGTGGACCGTGAGGCCGTGGCGGACGAGCGCGGTGATCTTGTCGGGGTTGTTGGTCATCAGCCGGAGGCTGCGTACGCCGAGGTCCTCCAGGATCTGCGCGCCCGCGGCGTAGTCGCGGGCGTCGGCGGGCAGGCCGAGTTCGAGGTTGGCGTCGAGCGTGTCGCGGCCGCGCTCCTGGAGTTCGTACGCACGAAGCTTGGACAGCAGGCCGATGCCGCGGCCCTCGTGGCCACGCAGATAGACGACGACGCCGCGGCCGGCCTCGGTGATGTGCTCCATGGAGGCCTGCAGCTGGGGGCCGCAGTCGCAGCGCAGCGAGTGGAAGATGTCGCCGGTCAGGCACTCGGAGTGGACCCGTACGAGGACGTCCTCGCCGTCGCCGATCTCGCCGTGGACGAGCGCGACATGCTCGACGCCGTCGACGGTGGAGCGGTAGCCGTAGGCGGTGAACTGGCCGAAGGAGGTGGGCAGATTTACCTCGGCCTCGCGCTTGACGGTCGGCTCGGAGGTGCGGCGGTACGCGATCAGGTCCTCGATGGAGATGATCGTCAGTCCGTGCTTGCGGGCGAACGGGATCAGCTCGGGCAGTCGCAGCATCACGCCGTCCTCGCCCGCGATCTCGACGATCGCGCCGGCCGGGCGCAGTCCGGCGAGGCGGGCCAGGTCGACGGCGGCCTCGGTATGGCCGTTGCGGACCAGCACCCCGCCGGGCTTGGCGCGGAGCGGGAAGACATGGCCGGGACGTACGAAGTCGGACGCCTCGGCCCGGCCGCCGGCCAGCAGTTGGAGGGTGGTTGCGCGGTCGGCCGCGGAGATGCCGGTGGTCACGCCGAACGCGGGGCCCGCGTCGACGGAGACGGTGAACGCCGTCCGCATCGACTCGGTGTTGCGCTCGACCATCTGCGGCAGGTCCAGCCGCTCCAGCTCCTCGCCCTCCATGGGAGCGCAGATCAGGCCGCGGCACTCGCTCATCATGAAGGCGATGATCTCGGGCGTGGCCTTCTCGGCGGCGATGACGAGGTCGCCCTCGTTCTCGCGGTCCTCGTCGTCGACGACCACGACGGGCCGTCCTGCGGCGATGTCACGAATGGCCTGCTCCACCGGGTCGAGGGCGAAGTCCTCGACGTTGTCGGTGGAGTACCAGGTGGGTGTCGGCGAGGCGGCGCGAAGCACCTCGGCGAGGGCGGGGGTGGGTGACGGGCGGGAGGTCATGCTGCCACTCCTTCCAGAGCAGGCTTGACGCTCCCGCGGGAGCGCAGCCACCAGTCGCGCATGCCCCACAGGACGAGCGCGAAGTAGACCACGTAGACCAGGCCGGAGAAGGCCAGGCCACTGTTGAAGGCCAGCGGAACGCCGACGATGTCGACGAGCAGCCAGGCGAACCAGAACTCGACCAGACCACGGGCCTGGGCGACCATCGCGACCAGGGTCCCGACGAAGATGTACGCGTCGGCCCACGGGCTCCAGGACAGCGACGGGTAGAGGGTGAACAGCCCGCCGACGGCCAGGGTGCCGACGACCGCACCGGCCAGCAGCACCCCGCGCTCGCGCCAGTCGGCGAAGCGGACGGCGATCGAGCCGTCCTGGGCCTGCCGGCGTCCGCTGGTCCACTGCCGCCAGCCCCACAGGGCGACGCCGATGACCAGCAGCTGCTTGCCGACGCCACCGCTGAGCTGGGCGGAGGCGTACGCGCCGACCAGGATGACGCCGGAGGCGAACTGGGCGGGCCAGGTCCATATCGAGCGCCGCCAGCCGAGCGCGAGTGCGATCAGACCGATGGAGTTGCCGATCATGTCGGACCACATGATGTGCTGGCCGAAGGCCGTGAAGGCCTCTCCGTTGAGCCAGGACAGGGCGCTCACTTGGCCGTCTCCTTGGTTTCTGCGGCGTTCGCCGCGTCCGCGGCGTCTGCGGCGTCTGCGGCGTCCGCAGCCTCGGCGCCGAGCAGTCGCTCGACGTACTTGGCGATGACGTCGACCTCGAGGTTGACGAGATCACCGCTCTGCTTGATGCCGAGCGTGGTGAGCGCGAGGGTGGTGGGGATGAGGCTGATGGTGAAGTAGTCGGGGCCCGCGTCAACGACGGTCAGGCTGACGCCGTCGACGGTGATCGACCCCTTCTCGACGACATAGCGGGTGAGGTCGGCGGGGAGCGAGATCTTCACGATCTCCCAGTTCTCCGAGGGCTTCCGCTCGACGACGGTGCCGGTACCGTCCACATGGCCCTGGACGATGTGGCCGCCGAGCCGGCCGCCGACGGCCATCGGCCGCTCCAGGTTGACGCGGGAGCCTTCCTCGAGGGCTCCGAGGCTGGAGCGCTTGAGGGTCTCGGCCATCACATCGGCGGTGAACTCGCCGTCGCCGAAGTCCACGACGGTGAGGCAGACGCCGTTGACGGCGATCGAGTCGCCATGCTTCGCGCCTTCGGTGACGACGGGGCCGCGCAGTCGGAAGCGGGAGGAGTCGCCGAGATTCTCGACGGCGGTGACCTCACCCAGCTCTTCAACGATTCCGGTGAACACTCAGCGCTCCTTCGGGGCTTTGGCGGGGGTGGCAGTAACACGCAGATCGGGGCCGACGCGGACGGTCTCCGTCATGTCGAGCCGCAACGCTTCGGTGATCGTGGAGATTCCGGCCTCGGCGAGGGCGGTGCGGCCGGCGCCGAGGAGTACGGGGGCGAGATAACCGACGACCTTGTCGACGGCGCCCGCGGCGACGAAGGCTCCGGCGAGCGTCGGGCCGCCCTCGAGCAGCACGGAGCGGACGCCGCGCTGGTACAGGGCTTCCAACAGGGCCGGTACGGACAGGCCGTGCGCCGCGCGAGGCAGCCGTACGACATCGAGCAGTGCGGTCTCGGCGTCCTCGGCGACCGCGATCAGCGTGGGCGCGGCGTCGTCGAGGACGCGGGCGCCGGGCTTGACGGCGGTGCCTTCGGTGTCGACGACGACGCGCAGCGGCTGGACGGCGCCTTCGATGCCGCGGACCGCGAGGTGCGGGTCGTCGGCGCGGACCGTGCCGGAGCCGACGATCACCGCGTCGGCCTCGGCGCGCAGCCGGTGGACGTCAGCGCGGGACTCGGGCGAGGTGATCCAGCGGCTGGTGCCGTCCTGCGCGGCGATACGGCCGTCGAGGGTCGCGGCGTACTTCCACAGGACGTAGGGGCGGCCGAGGCGAACGGAGGTGAGCCAGGCGATGTTGCCCGCCTCGGCCTGTTCGGCGAGGAGGCCCTGCTCGACCTGGACTCCGGCGGCGCGCAGCGTGTCCGCGCCACCGGTGGCCTGCGCGTTCGGGTCGCCGACCGCGTACACGACCCGTCCGACCCCGGCCTCGACCAGCGCTTGGGCGCACGGGCCGGTGCGGCCGGTGTGGTTACAGGGCTCGAGGGTGACGTACGCGGTGCCGCCACGTGCGCGCTCTCCGGCCTCGCGCAGTGCGTGGACCTCGGCGTGCGGGCCGCCGGCGCGCTGGTGGAAGCCGGCACCGGCAGGCTGTCCGGAGGCGTCGAGGATGACGCAACCGACGACCGGGTTGGGGCTGGTGGAGCCGAGTCCGCGGGCGGCGAGCTGGATCGCTCGGCGCATGGCGTCTGCGTCGGCTGCGGTGGCCACCGGGTCCTCCTGCCTCTTCGGGCACGGACTCCGGGGCCTGTCGATGACGACAGAGAGCGGGACAATGATTCACAGCGACGCCGAGGCCGAGCGCACCGATCGCCGAGTACGGCGATCAGCCACTACGGCCGGCGTACCGGAAAGGTCGCCCGCCGCGCACTGCCTCCCATCCGGACTTTCACCGTCGGTCCAGGAATTTCACCTGGTCAACCGGCCGCTGGATGCGGACGGGTCGCGGACTATAACCGCCGGTTCGGAATTACACCGACCCCGGAGTGCGCTGCTGCTGATACAGGGCCAGTGTGCCACGCCCAGTGATGGGCCATGCGAGTGAACAGCTGTGGGCTGACTCACAAGGTCGTGTCGAATGGCTGATTCCGACCTATTGACCGCCCTGGTCTAGTCCATTTAATCTCTGCGGCACCTCCGCGGACCGTGGGGTGTCGACCGCCCGGCGGCGGAGTCCAGGCCCTTGCCGCCGCCGGGCTCCCGGCCGGTCCGACACGACGGCCCCATGACCTCCATCCACTGCGCCTCCACTCCGCGAGGCGGCCCGGGTGGACAATCCTGCGGACGACCCAGTTCCACGACCAGGTGCTGCGCCTTCTGGCGGGCGCGGCCCGGCTCCCGGTGATGCCGAGCTGCCGTCCGGGGTGAGCCTCCAGCCATCGACACGGGCGAAGTCGCCGGCCGGCCGGGTGGCGGACATGGATGGTCCGGAGATCCGTCCGCTGCCGGATCTGGCGCGGGCCTGTCTCCGCGCAGGTGGCAGGCGCCGCCCGGTACTGCCGGTGCGGCCGGCCGGGAAGGCGTACGCGGGCTATCGCAGAGGTGAGCAGCTGACGCCCGAACGGGCTGTCGGCAAGGTCCCGTTCGAGCGGTTCCTGGCGCAGCGACTGGGTTGATTTCAGCCTTTCCGGCGATTGAGGACGAACCCGCCGCCGCGTGGGCCCGGTCACAACGATCGCGGCCCGCCGTGCACTTGTGCGCCCGGTGCGAAGAGTTCGTCCTGGGCCGCCTCACGCGCCGCCAGCAGCGCTCCGCTCAGGACCGCGGCGCCGCCGAGCCTTCCCGCCCGTATCTCCGTACGCAGCGGAGAGAGCTCGGCCAGCCGGGCCTCGACCCGGGCGGCCAGTTCCGCGCCGCCCGCATGGCCGACCTCACCGCCCAGGACCACACAGCCCGGGTCGAGGACGGAGGCGACCGCGGCCGCGCCGAGCGCGAGACGGTCGGCGAGGGCATCGAGGAAATCGTCCCGACCGGCGGTCACGGCTGTCCGGACGACCGCCGCGGCCCTCGGTTCCTGGGACTGCGGCACCTCGATGCCGTGCCGGCCGGCGAGCGCGCAGATCGCGGCGGACGCGGCCAGCGAGTGGAAGCCACCCTCGCAGTCGACCCCGCTCGGGAGTCCCGCCGTGCCGGGTACCGGCAGGAAGCCGATCTCACCCGCGCCGCCCGACGCGCCTCGGCGGAGTCTGCCGTCGAGGAAGAGGGCCGCGCCGATCCCGTGGCCGAGCCACAGCAGCGCGAAGGTGTCGCGATCGCGGGCCGCGCCGAGGCGCTGTTCGGCCACGGCGGCCAGATTGGTCTCGTTCTCGACGAGGACCCTGGCAGGCAGCCGCTCCTGGAGCGCGGCGACGAGGCGGCGGTGCCAGGCGGGCAGGCCGGAGGTGTCGCGCAGTTCGCCGGTGACCGGGTCGATCAGGCCGGGCGCGCCGATCCCGACGCTGTGCAGCCGGGCCGCGCCCGCCTCCTTGGCCGTCCGCTCCAGGAGTGCGACCGCCCGCTCGACGGCGGGCCCGGTGCCGGTGTCGCCGCCGATGGGCAGCGAAGCCTCGGCGAGGGTGACGCCGAGCAGATCGGCGACGACCACGGTCACGCTCTGGGTGCGTACGTCGAGGGCGGCCAGGTGCGCGCGGTCGGCGACGATCCCGTACAGCCGGGCATTGGGGCCGCGGCGCTCGGCGCCCGCCTCGCCGACAACCTGTATCAGACCGGACAGCTGCAGCCGCTCCACCAGATCGGCGACGGTGGGACGGGAGAGTCCGGTCATGGTCTTCAGCTGCCCTGCCGTCAACGGGCCTTCCTGCTGCAGCAGTCGGAGGGCGAGCCGGTCGTTGATGGCCCGGGCGGTGCTCGGAGATGCGGGCATGCCGGAATCCTTCCAGATCGCTGCCGCCACTATTTATCAGGCAGGGTTCCTGATAGTTTACGCGGGACTTCTGCGGGGAGGGGCATAGACATGGCCGGCGAAGTGGTCTTCGGACGGAGCCAGTTGAAGCGCGCGCGGTTCGCCGTAGCCGCCGTCTTCTGTGTGCACGGCGCGGTCACCGGCAGCTTCGCCACCCGCGTTCCCTGGATCCAGGAGCATGCGGCGGTCGGCGCGGGGCAGCTCGGTCTCGCGCTCGCCTTTCCGGCGCTCGGCGCCTCCGTGGCAATGCCGCTGGCCGGTGCGATCAGCCACCGCTTCGGCGCGCGCAACGCGCTGCGCGGCCTGATCACTCTGTGGACGCTCTCGCTGACCCTGCCGTCCCTCGCCCCGAATCTGCTCTCCCTCTGTACGGCGCTGTTCGTGTTCGGCGCCACGGCGGGCATGTCGGACGTGGCGATGAACGCCCTGGGCGTCGAGATCGAGAACCGCCTCGACCGCTCGATCATGTCCGGACTGCACGGCATGTGGAGCGCCGGTGCGCTGATCGGCTCCGCGGGCGGCACACTCGCCGCACATCTCGGCAGCGACGCACGGCTGCACCACGCCCTCGCCGCCGCGGCCCTGACCGCGCTCGGGCTGATCGCCTGTCAGGGCGTACTGGACCTGCGCAGCGCGCCCCACGAGGAGCCGCCGCCGCGTTTCGCGCTGCCGCCCAGGTCGGCGATCGTCATCGGCGCGGTCGGGTTCTGCGCGGTGTTCGCGGAGGGCGCCAGCCTTGACTGGTCCGCGGTCTTCCTGCGGGACGTACTGGACACCTCGGCCGGTCTCGCGGCCGCCTCCACCACGGCCTTCGCGCTGACCATGGCGGTGGCGCGGCTCGCGGGCGACCGGATCGTGGACCGCTTCGGCCCGGTGCGCACGGTGCGGGTGGGCGGTGTGCTTGCGACCGCGGGCGGGCTGCTGGTGGTCGTGGCGCCCCATCCGGCCGTGGCGATGACCGGTTTCGCGTTCATCGGGCTCGGTGTGGCTGTGGTCGTGCCGCTCGCCTTCGCGGCGGCCGGGCGCAGCGGCCCCAATCCCAGTCAGGCCATCGCAGGCGTCGCCACCATCACGTACACCTCGGGACTCATCGCTCCCTCGGCGATCGGCGCGGTCGCCGACGCGACGAGTCTGGTGGTCTCCTTCGGCCTTGTGACGGCGCTGACGTGCGGGCTGGTCGCGGGCGCGGGGGTGCTGCGCTCGGCCGGTCGGGAGAGCGCGAGGTCGGGCGTCGCGGACACGGTGACGCGGGCTGATTTCAGCCCCTCCGGCGATTGAGGAGCGGGGTGCGGTGCGGAACCCCGCCGGTGCGGAGCGCGCCGCTCAGCCCGCGATGGAGTCGAGCTGTTCCGCCGCGGGCCGCAGCGCCCAGAGGTCCCCGCCCGGCGGAGTCTCCAGGCGCGGGACCGCAGCCCTGGCCTGCCGGTCACCGGCGTCGGCGGCCGCATGCACCACATCACTCGCCGCGTACCGGTAGAACTCGAGCTCGGGGTGCGGCCAGGCGGCCGCCCCGGTCGCGGCGGGCAGCAGATAGTCGACCGCCTTGAACAGGCTCTGCGCCTGCGGCCCCTGATAGGCCCAGAGGTTCACACCCACATGCTTGCCGATGGCCGCCAGCCGGGTGTACGCGACCAGGTCGAAGGTCGAGTAGTGCCAGCTGCGGGTCCGGGCGAGCTCCTGCGGCTGACTGCCGTCGGCGGCTATCTGGGGGTCGATCCGCTTGCCGCGGGCGTCGAGGACGACCTTGCGCGCGAGGTCCTTGTCGCCGGTGGCGAGGGCCAGGGCGGCCACCTGCATGTCATGGAACGTGCCGTGGTTGTTCTTGGCCGCCGACTCCTCCTTGCCGAAGGGAGAGTTCACCAGCCAGTCCAGGAAGGCCGTGTTCCACGCCCGCATCGCCGTCCGGTCGCTCGTCGACCAGCCGGGCGCCCCGGTGTCGAGGATCGCGACGGTGTCCAGGACGCTGGTGTACTGCTGGGAGAAGTCGATGATGCCGATCGCCCGGCCGTCGTACTTGCAGGGGATGAACTGCCCGTGGTTCAGATTGGGGTTCATCCGGGTCGCCGGGTCCACGAACCAGGTGCGCAGGATCGTCGACGCATGCTCGGCGTACTGCTTCTCGCCCGTGTAGTACCAGGCCAGACTCAGCGTGCTGACCGAGTTCACGACCTTGCCGATGTCGGGGCGGTCGGTGCCGGTGTCGACCTCGGGATTGCGCTCGCCGTCGCGCTGGACGTAGGGGCAACCCCAGGGATTCCCGGGCGTCTTGGGCTGCGAGGGCCACCAGTAGGGCGCCTGGCTCAGATAGTCGTGGACATCGCCGCCCGGTGCGGGCTTGGGCTTGTCCACGACGGTCCAGGGACCCTGCCCGAGCCAGCCGTCGGCGCGTGCGACAAGGGCCCGGGCCGCCTTGCGAAGTGCCGGATCGCCGTGGTCGAGACGCGACTTGGCCTCCTTGAGCCGCTTGCCGTCAATCACCACCGTCTTCGGCACCCGATGCGAGCCGGACGTGGCCGCGGCCTGGGACGACGCGATCGGTACGAGCACGGTCACGCAGGCGGCGACGGCGGTGAGCACAACTCCCAGGCGCCGTCGGGGTCTTCCGGTCATCGAGCGCTCCCATCAGATATGTGAACGATATTCATGAACGGGACCGTGTGAGCGTAGGGCCGCCAGGTACGAGTGACAATGCCGAGCGCACGATTCACGGATGGGACTCCGGCCCGGCCGCCGCATTCCGATGGCGCCGATCATCGAAGGCCCGTCGAAGTGGAACGGCCCGTGAACCTCGGCGTGCGCCGGCCCCTGAACGGCGACGGGCGGACTCCCGCTCCCGGCGCCGTCGTACACCCCGACGAGCGGCTGTCCTGGCCCCGCACGGCAGGGCTCGGCGCCCAGCATGTGGTGGCCATGTTCGGCGCGTCCTTCGTAGCGCCGGTCCTGATGGGCCCGGACCCAACCTCGCGATCACGATGTCCGGCGTCGCGACAGCGATCTTCCTGCCGCGAGCTCGGCGGTAGCGACAGGAGCCCCTGCTGGACTCGGGCACGTCGACGTACGACACCCAGCCGTAGGTCCTCCGTTCTGGGGAAGCCCCGGCCCGTCACCGTGCCATCCGGCCGTCGGCTGGGACGCTGCCTGCATGGCGCAGACGGAACACTTCGCGACCCGGGCCGATCTCCGCACGTCCCCGGTCGACTCGGTGGTGGAGCGGATGCACGCGCTGCGCGACGACTGGCCGGCCACGGACGGGGTCGCCGTCTTCAACCGGGTCTATCTGGCGGTGACGGAAGAGATCGAACGATGCATCGACGACGGTGAATTCCCCGACCGGCGGGCTGCCGTCACACTGGACGTGCTCTTCGCCCAGCGCTATCTGACGGCCGTGGACGCGGCGGCCGCGGGCCGCCGGGCGCCGGCCTGCTGGCGGCCGCTCTTCCAGTACCGGCGCCATCCCGGCGTACGGCCGCTGCAGTTCGCCCTCGCCGGCATCAATGCGCACATCGGGCACGATCTGGCGCTCGCGGTGGTGGACACCTGTCGGACGCTCGGCTGCGAACCGGCGGATCTGGAGGGCGAGTTCGATCGCGTCGGTGACATCCTCATCCTGCTCGAGGAGCGCATCCGCGAGGAACTGATGCCGGGCCCCGATCTGCTGGAGATCGCCGATCCGCTGACACATCTGCTGGGTTCGTGGAGCCTGGAGCGGGCGAGGGACGGCGCCTGGTCGGCAGCCCGGCTGCTGTGGGGAGTACGGGAACTCCCTGGCCTGGCCGAGGAGTTCACCGAGCGACTGGACACGGGCGTCGGTCTCGTCGGGCGTTGTCTGCTCACGCCCTGGCGCTGACCGGCCAGGGCTGATCGTTTGATCACCGTCCGGGGCCGGCCGGATCGCGGCCGCCCCCGGACGGCTGGTCTCAGTCCTCCGGCAGTTCGACCGGAGCGATTTCGTCGTAGAGGTCGCCGGGGCCCGGGTTGGACGCATCCGTCGACCCGCCGAGCTGGTGCATCACGCCCCACACCGCGTTCAGCGCGGTCTGCACGGCGCCCTCGGCCCAGCCCGCCGTCCAGGAGATGTCGTCGCCCGCGAGGAAGATGCCGCGCTTGTCCTCGGGCAGCCGGTCCTGCATGAAGTGCGTGAACAGACGGCGCTGGTAGCGGTAGTGGCCGGGCAGGTTCGCCTTGAACGCGCCCATGAAGTACGGCTCGTTCTCCCAGGACACGGTGACCGGGTTGCCGATGATGTGGCCGCGGATGTCGACGTTCGGGTAGATCTCGCCGAGCGACTTGAGCATGACCTCCATCCGCTCGTTCGCGGACAGCGGCAGCCACTTGAGGCTGTCGTCGCACCAGGTGTACGAGAGGCAGATGACGGCCGGCTTGTCGGGACCGTTGTCCAGCAGATACGTGCCACGCGTCATCCGGTCGGTCAGCGTCATCGACATGACGTCCCGGCCGGTCTGCTCGTCCTTGTCCAGCCAGAAGGGCCGGTCGACCGGGACGAAGAGCTTGGACGACTCCATGTAGTGGGTCCGCTCCATCGCCGTCCAGTGGTCGATGGGGAAGAGCGAGTCGTCACAGGCGATCTTGGAGAGCAGCATCCAGGACTGCGCGGTGAAGACGGCCGCCTGGTAGGTGCGGATGTCGCCGGAGGCGTCGGTGACGGTGATCCGGTTGCCCGCGGTGCGGTGCAGCCGGGTCACGGCCGGCTTCGGCTCGCCGTCGTGCAGCGAGGACAGCGAGGTGCCCTGTGCCCAGTGCACGATCTTCTCCGGCTCGCGTTCCCAGAGTCGCAGCGGCAGCTGCTGGCTGCCCTCGACGATGCCGCGGTGGTGGTCGTCGGCCTCGGAGTAGACGACGCGCAGGATCTCCAGGATGGAGTTGGGGAAGTCGGTGTCCCAGCCGCCGGTGCCGAAGCCGACCTGGCCGAAGATCTCGCGGTGCCGGAAGGACTTGAAGGCCTCGGACTCGCAGAGGAAGCCGTAGAACGTCTGGTTGTCGAGCTTCTCCACCAGCTTCGCCCAGATCTCGCGGATCCGCGGCACATCGCGCTCGCGCATGGCGCGGTTCATGTCGGAGAAGTCGGCGCCCTCTTCGAGGCAGGCGTTCCAGGCGTCCATCACATCGCGGTAGACCTGGGGCAGGTCGTCGATGGTCTCCGCGTAGTGCGACTCGCCCTTGAGGTCGACGACGGTCGACGGGGTGACGGGGGCGAGCGGGTTGGGGAAGGACTGCGTGGTCAGGCCGACCAGGTCGATGTAGTGCTGCAGCGCGGTGGAGGAGGGCGGGAAGCGCATGGCGCCCATCTCGGCGCTCAGCTCGTCGTCGCAGCCGTCGAAGCCGACGGTGCGCAGTCGGCCGCCGATCTGGTCAGCCTCGTAGACGACGGGCTTGAGGCCCATCTTCATCAGCTCGTACGCGGCGACGATGCCGGAGAGGCCGCCGCCGATGACCGCGACCTCGGTGCCGTGCTCGGTCGCCGGTATCTGGCCCAGGCCGGCCGGGTGGGCGAGGAAGTCGTCGTACGCGTACGGAAAGTCCGGACCGAACATGGTGATCGGCGGCTGCTCGTCGGTGTGCTGGACAGCAGTGGTGGGCACCGTGGACGTCATGGGGTACGGACTCCTTGCGGGGAAAGCGTGAGCGGCAAGCGGGAAGGGGTTCAGACCAGGGAGGTGTACAGGCCGGGGCGGCGGTCGCGCAGATACGCATTCATCTCGCGCGAGGCGCTCAGCAGACCGGGGTCCACCTCGCCGATGACGAGCTCCTCGCCGCGGCCCGCACGGGTCCTTACGGCGCCGTCGGG
The DNA here is from genome assembly GCF_042736455.1 of Streptomyces sp. NPDC060064. Classification (NCBI taxonomy): domain Bacteria; kingdom Bacillati; phylum Actinomycetota; class Actinomycetes; order Kitasatosporales; family Streptomycetaceae; genus Streptomyces; species Streptomyces sp. NPDC060064. The sequence continues at coordinate 34,619 of NZ_JBHWWF010000029.1, read as the reverse complement.
GCTCGCGAGGCAGCTGAGTCCGACGAACTCGAACTCGCCCTCCGGTCCGGTCCTGTTGACGTACGCGATGTACATCTGGCTCTCGAAGGCCCGCACCGGGACGAGGGACTCGGCGACGAACTGGAAGGGGTGCATCTGGGCGGTGGGCACCAGCAGCAGATCGGTGCCGGCGAGAGCATGCGCCCGGACGTTCTCCGGGAACTCCACGTCGTAGCAGATCAGCATGCCGATCCGGATCCCGCCGAGTTCCGCCTGGACGACCGGCTGCTCGCCCGGAGTGAACCACTGCTGCTCGAAGCAGCCGAAGAGATGGGTCTTGCGGTAGTTCGCGAGGCTTTCGCCGTCGGGGCCGATCAGCTGCGCGGAGTTGAAGATCCGTTCGCCGTCCCGCTCGGGGTATCCGTACATCACCGCGATGCCGTGGCGTACGGCGATCTCCGCGACGGACCGGGCGCCGGGGCCGTCGGCGGGCTCGGCCAGCACCGGGACCTGGTCACCGATCGCGTACCCGGTCAGAAACATCTCGGGGCAGATCAGCAGCCGGGCGCCGGCGGCAGCGGCATTGCTCGCGGCATCGTCGAGCACCTGGAGGTTCTCGGCGACGGAGCCCGGGCGGCCGGAACTCTGGAGCAGTGCGGTGCGCAGCGGGGGCATGAGCAACCTCGGGGCGATGTATGCGGGGTGAAGAAGACGTTAAAACGGTACGGTCCGGACTCCCGCCCGGACAAGGCGGGACCGTTGCGCGTCGCTGGTCGATCCATTGCGCGATGCGTACCCGCGGCGGTGATTCGTTGCGTGCGCCGGGATCAGACCACGGTCGGAGACGAACGGGGCTCTTCCCCGCCGGGCGGCGGAGCACCGGTGCAGCCTCTGGCTCGATGTGCCGGGGAGCCGCCGCCGGAAGAGTGGTGGGCGTTGGATCACCTGCCGAAAGGGCCTGTCATGAGCCGCATCGCTCACCGTCGTACGAAGATCGCCGCCATCGGGGCGGCGCTGCTGATCACTGCCGGAGCCGCGGGCTCCGCCGTCGCCTCGGGGGATGGCGACGGCGGGGCCCGCGAGGCAGCCGTACTCACCGGCTCCGCGAAGCTGTACCGGTCGCTCGGCGACGACATCACCTTCACCTTCGACGCGCATCTGGCGGCGAAGGACAACGACGACCCGACGAAGGCGACCGGCACCTTTCGCTTCAGCCACTATCTGAACGGCAAGGGCGCCTTCGCCGAGGCCAGGGTCGACTGCCTGCTGACCGGCGGCAAGGTGGCCGTCGTGAGCGGTGTCATCACCAAGTCCGACCTGGAGGGCGCGAAGGGCAAGCGGGTCGGCATCACGGTCCACGACCTGGGCAGGAACGACCGGCTCGGCTACAGCTGGGCCTCCACGGGAAGTCCCGTGGAGACTGAGGACCTGCCCAAGTGCGTGGGCTCGGCGCCGTTCGAGAAGGTCAAGGCCGGGACGGGCGACTTCAAGGTGCTGCCCTGGCACCCCAAGCTCTGACGGCTCAGGCGGGCGCACCCGACGAGAACCGCCGCAGCAGCGGGGAGAGCACCAGCACCGACTTGGTGCGCACCACGAACGGCTCGCCCGCGATCCGCTCGAGCACCCGCTCGAAGTGGCGCATGTCGGAGGCGAATACCTGGACGATCGCGTCCGCCTCACCGGTGACGGTGGAGGCGGACACGACCTCTGGGTAGCGCTCCATGCCCCGGCGGATGGCGTCGGGCGAGGTGTTGTGGCGGCAGTAGATCTCGACGTAGCCCTCGGTCTCCCAGCCGAGCGCCGCCGGGTCCACCCGAACGGTGAATCCGGTGATGGCGCCTTCGGCGCGCAGCCGGTCGACCCGCCGCTTGACGGCGGGCGCGGAGAGGCCGACCTCGGAGCCGATGTCCGCGTAGGAGCGGCGGGCGTCCTCGGCGAGGGCGTGGACGATGCGTTCGTCGAGATCGTTCAGTCGCACTGCGGGTGGATCACTTCTCTGCTGTGGCAAGTCGGGAGCGGCGCATGCCGTATCCGAAGTAGAACACGAGGCCGACGATCATCCAGCCACCGAAGACCATCCAGGTGGTGCCCGGCATCGTGTACATCAGGTAGCCGCAGAAGATGAAGCCGAGGATCGGGGTGACCGGGAACAGCATCACCGTGAACGTGCGGTTCATGTCGGGGCGCTTGTAGCGCAGGATCACCACGGCGACGTTGACCAGGGCAAAGGCGAAGAGCGTGCCGATGCTGGTGGCGTTGGCCAGCTCGCCCAGCGGGATGAAGGCCGCAAGGGCCCCGCAGAAGAGCGAGACGATGACGGTGTTGGCGCGCGGGGCACCGGTACGCGGGTTCACCTTGGCGAACAGCTTGGGCACCAGGCCGTCGCGGGACATCGCGAACAGGATGCGGGTCTGGCCGTAGAGCACCGCGAAGACCACGGAGGCGATGGCGACGACCGCGCCCGCGGCGAGCACCACACCCCAGACGCTCTGGCCCGTGACGTCCTTCATGATCTGGGCCAGGGCGGCCTCGGTGCCCTCGAAGTCCTGCCACGGCATGGCACCGACGGCGACGAGCGCAACCAGGCAGTACAGCACGGTGACGATCAGCAGCGACAGCATGATCGCGCGCGGCAGGTCCCGCTTGGGGTTCTTGGCCTCCTCGCCGGCGGTGGAGGCCGCGTCGAAGCCGATGTACGAGAAGAAGAGGCTGGCCGCGGCGGCGCTGATCCCGGTCACGCCGAGCGGGGCGAGCGGGGTGTAGTTACCGGCCTTGATGCCCATGAAGCCGATACCGATGAAGAGCAGCAGCGTCACGATCTTCACGCCGACCATGATCGTGTTGACCCGGGCGCTCTCCTTGGCGCCGCCCATCAGGAAGGACATGGCGAGCAGCACGACGACCAGCGCCGGCAGGTTGATCAAGCCACCCTCGCCCATCGGGGCGGAGATCGCTTCGGGGATGGTCACACCGATCGTGCCGTCGAGCAGTTCGTTGAGATATTCCCCCCAGCCGACGGCCACGGCCGCGACCGAGACTCCGTACTCCAGGATCAGACACCAGCCGCAGATCCAGGCGACGATCTCGCCCATGGTGGCGTACGAGTACGAGTACGAGGAGCCGGAAACCGGGATGGATCCGGCCAGCTCGGCGTAGGAGAGGGCCGAGAACAGCGCGGTCAGACCGGCGATGACGAACGAGATCGCGACGGCCGGGCCGGCCAGCGGCGTGGCCTCGCCGAGCACGACGAAGATGCCGGTGCCGAGCGTCGCACCGATGCTGATCATGGTCAGCTGCCACATCGTGAGCGAGCGACGCAGCGAGCCACCCTCGCCCTGGCCGCCTTCGGCGACCAGCTGCTCGACGGGCTTGCGCCGCATCAGCCGGGCGCCCAGGCCCTGGCTCCGGGCGGGGGACGGCGCGGTCGCGGGTGGGGCTTCGCCGTGGTCAAGCACTCCGGGGCTCCTTCATGGCTGCGGGTCGGCGGCGGGGTGACCGGCGGCCCGCGGGCATGGCGGAGAAGCCCGCGCATGAGGGGAGGAACCGCCGAGCAGACGGTCACCGCCACTCCTGGTACGGAGAGTGAGCCTACGAGGCTCTCGCTCATGCCCGTAATGCAGGGTTGTTGCGCATCTGCGAACGATCATTGCGCGATGACGGACGGCACGGGGAAACATTGCGCACCGGTGAACGAATGCCTCACAGCTCCCGAAGGCGGTCGACGATTTCGCGCAGCAGCTCCGGGTCGTTCAGCCCCTCGTGGGTGACCGGCGCGGAGACCCGGATCAGTCCGGCCTCGACCAGGTCGGCCAGCAGGACGCGTACGACGGTGAGGGGCAGATCCGCGTCGGCGGCGATCTCGGCAACCGGGCGCGGCTCGCGGCGCACCAGCTCGAGCAGCGAGCTGAGGGCATGGTCGAGCCGCGGCTCGGATCCGGTCGGGTCCATGGCCGTGACCTGCGACATCAGATCGATGCTGTGCTCGACGGCGGGACGGGTCCGGCCGCCGGTCGCGGTGTACGGCCGCACCAGAGGGCCGGTCTCGTCCTCGTACCAGTGGTCGCTCACGGTTTAGGTGTCGGTGGCCTCGGGGGCCGAGCGCGTGGGGACGGCCATATGCCGGCCCACCCGCCTGACCAGCAGCGACATTTCGTGGGCCAGCTGTCCGACGTCGGTCTCGGGGTCGGAGAGCACGGCAAGCCGGCTGCCGTCGCCGGCCGGAGTGATGAAGAGGAAGGCGTGGTCGAGCATCACCATCGTCTGCCGCACGGACCCGGCCTCGAAGCGGTCACCGGCCTCCTTGGCGAGGCTGTGGAAGCCCGCGCAGACGGCGGAGAGATGTTCGATGTCCTTCCTGGCCATGCCTTTGGAGGCGCTGCTGACCAGACCGTCCGCGGTCAGCAGCACCGCCTGGAGTACATGGTCCGTCCTGGCCAGTAGATCGTCGAGCAGCCAGCCGAGGCCCGCCGGGTCCCCCGTGGGTTCGTCAGCCATCATCGTCCGTCCCTTCATCGGTCGTACGGGAGCGCGGCTCGGCTCCCGGCGACGCGGGTCCTGCAGGATCGCCCTTGCGGCCGCGGTCGAGACCGCGCTGGAAGGCTCCGAAGATCGAGCGCATCTCTTCCGGGGACACCTCACGGTCGGGGTCCTCGGCCGCTGCGGAGGGTGCGTCGCGCAGCGGGGCGGCGAGCGATGCCTGGCGCACCCGGGTCGGCAGTCCGAGCAGCGGCGGGCCGGGCTCGGGCGGCTGCGCGGCGGGCCGCGACTGCGGCTCCTCCTTGGCGCGGTCGTGCGCCGGCTGCACGACCTCCAGCGCCCGGGGGGCGGCTGTCGGCAGGGCCCGGACCGGGGCGGGCTGCGGCCTGCCCGCCGGCTCCTTGGCCGCCTGGGCGGGCGGGACCGGTTCCTTGCCCTGGGCGGGCGGGACCGGCTCGACGGGGGCGAGGATCGGGTGGGGCAGCAGCACCACGGCCGTGGTGCCGCCGTACGGCGAGCGGGTGAGGGTGACCCCGATGCCGTGCCGCTCGGCGAGCCGGCCGACGACGTACAGGCCGAGGCGCTCGTCCTGTGCCGGGTCGAAGTCGCGGGGCCGCGCCAGCGTCTGGTGCGCCTGGCCCAGTTCGTCCGCGTCCATACCGAGGCCGCGGTCGTCGATCTCCAGCACGAATCCGTTGCGGGCCTGGCCGGTGCGCATGGTGACCTGGGTGTGCGGCGGGGAGAACACGGCGGCGTTCTCGACAAGCTCGGCGACGAGGTGCACCACGTCGGCGACCGCCTCCGCGCTGATGCCCACGGCCGGCATCGGCGGCACCACGACCCGGGTGTAGTCCTCGATCTCGCCGACCGCGGCGGCCACGATGTCCACCACGGGTACCGGCTTGCGCCAGCGTCGTCCCGGCGTGGCGCCGGAGAGGATGATGAGCCCCTCCGCATGGCGTCGCATCCGAGTCGTCAGATGGTCGATCCGGAACAGGTCCTCGAGCGTGTCCGGGTCGGTGGTGCGGCGTTCCAGAGTGTCGACGAGCTTCGACTGCCGGTGCACCAGCGCCTGGTTGCGGCGGGCGATGTTGAGCAGTACGGCGAAGACGCCGCGGCGCAGGGTCGCCTGTTTGACTGCGGCCTCGACGGCTGCCAGCCGAGCGGTGTTGAGTGCCCGGCCGACCTGACCGATCTCGTCAGGACCCTTCTCCTCGTCGCCGAAGTCCAGCGGCGGTGCGGCAGCGGCCGCATCCACCTCCTCGCCCGCTCCGAGCCGTTCCATCACATCGGGCAGCTGGTGAGTGGCGAGCACGTCGGCGGCGTCGCGCAGCTCCTCCAGGCGGCGCGAGATGCGCCGGCCGCTGGCGACCGAGAACCAGATCGACAGGCCGACCGCGATCAGTCCGAGCAGACCCACGACCGCGGCCTTGACCATCTCCCGGTAGGCGAAAGCCCGGCCGCGGTCGGCGGTGTTCAGCGCCGAATCGGTGCACAGCAGCATGTACCGCTTGACCGCGCGGTCCGTCGTGGTCCGCCAGGAGTCGGCGGCCATGGCCTCGCCGGCATCGGACGCGCCGGCCCGCAGCAGAGCGTCCTCACCGGCCGTCAGCGCCCGGTACTCGTCGCTCGCCTCGAAGTCCGTGAACAGCTTCCTGGAGTCGCCCGGGAGGTCGGGGACGTACGTACGGTGAAAGACCCGCCGGTCCTCGATGGTGGCGGTGAGCGCGTCGTACTGCCCGTCGGTCAGACTGCCCGCGGCACGCGCCCCGGCGACCAGGGCGTCCTCACGGGAGACGAACTCCCGCACGCGCACCAGCTCGACGACGACCTGCGCCTCGCGGGCGAGCTGGCCGGCCTGCAGGGCGGTGAGCGTGGACTGCACGTCGAAAGTCGGCTGGACGAGGACGGTGTACGCGTCGACGGCGTCGTCCCAGGAGATCGTCCGGGCCAGCACCCGCTCACGCAGGTCCTCCAGGCCGTCGACGGCGCCCGCCATCGCGTCGAGGGACTGGCGCTGGCGTTCGGAGAGGTCCGCACGCCGCTCCCGGTCGCCGATCGCGTCACGCATGGCGCCGACGGCCCGGTCGGTCGAACGCTGCTGCGCGGTCAGGGCCGCGACTGCGGCCGGGCCGTCCTTCCGCCCCGCTCCCAGATACGCGGCGGTGAGCCTGCGTTCGATCTGGATCTGCCCCACAGCGGTGTCGACCGGGGTGCCGAAGTCCTCGTACACACTCTGGACCCGGATCAGAGCCCTGAGGTCGCCGGTGACCGAGACCATGGCGAAGGTCCACAGCCCCATCAGAGCAATGACGGGTATGACCGTCAGGGTCACTATCCGGCCGCGGATCGTGGGGCGGCGGAATCGCCGGCGCATGGTCTCCCCAGAGCACATAGAACAACGGATCGGGGGCAACTGATCGGCAGTGGTTACCCCCCGGTAAGCGCAGTCAAGCTACGCGATTTGGCATGCGCAACGCAATGTTCCTGCAGGTAACGGCGGGGACGCCGGAGCGGTCCGATGCCGGACTCCATGGACACCTCGTCGTGTCTGCCGCATGGTGCGGTACCGGAGTGGACAGCGTTGGACCGCACAGTGATCGTGCGGTTTCCGCACCCGACCTTGGGAGGCCCGCGTGACCTGGCTCGATCCCGGACCCTTTCTGCGAGGCGTGGCCTGGCTGGACCGTGGGCGCGCGGTGCGCGCGGACCCGGCCGATCTGGCCCGGCTGGCGTGGGACGCCGGCGAGCGGGCCGCACTGCCCATCGGCGTACGGCTGGAGTTCACGGCAGACGGCGCGGACGCGGTCGAGATCCGCTACCGCGCCACCGTGCCGGGTCCGACCGACGCGCTGCGGGATCTCGCGCACTGCTTCGCGCTCTGGCAGGGCGGCGGCTGTGTGTCCGAGACCTTCACCGACCCGGCCGAGGAGGCGGTCGTCACGATCAGCCTGCCCGGCGGCACCAGTGGCCCGTTCACCGTCCATCCGCCCGAGGCCCAGTCCCCCGTGATCCTTGGAGTACGAGCGATCGGTGGCACGGTCGCGCCCGCCGCGCCACGCCCGCGCTGGCTCGTCCACGGCGACTCCATCACCGAGGGCTGGTGGTCCACCCGCCCCGCCCACTCCTGGCCCGCGGTCGCCGGCCGCACCCTCGGTCTGGACACGGTCAACCTCGGATACGCGGGCGCGGCCCGGGGCGAACTGGCCACGGCGCAGCAGCTGGCGGCAGCGCCCGCCGATGTGATCACCCTCGCCTTCGGCACCAACTGCTGGACCGGCATCCCCTGTTCGGTCCCGCTGCTGTACGAGACGACGCGCGCGTTCATCGAGCTCGTACGCCAGGGACACCCGGACACCCCGCTCCTGCTGGTCTCCCCCGTGCTGCGCCCCGACGCCGAGCAGACCCCGAACCCGCTCGGCGCCACTCTCGCCGAGCTGCGTACGGCAATGGAGGAGGCCGTCCGCGACCGCATCGGCGACGGGTCCGGCGACCAGCGGCTCGCGCTGCTGCCAGGACGCGATCTGCTCGGTCCCGGGCAGCTGGCCGACGGGGTGCACCCCAATGACGAGGGCCATGCCGTGCTGGCCGCCGCGGTCGCCGACTCGCTCCGGGCGGCGTTCCCGTCCACCCGGCCGTCCGGTAGTTAAAGAACATGGGCTGAAGCGCGACATCTGGGGTATGCGAGCGGTGATGAACGCAGAGCCGCATGTGGTGATCGAGGATTCGCCACACAGAGACAGCTCGGGAGCCCGCCGCGCGACCGCGGACTTCCTGCTGCATTACTGCCCCTGGGCCGACGGGGACGCAGTGCTGCTCGTCGTCTCCGAGCTGGTCGCCAACGCGCTGCGGCACACCGCCGGCTGGTGGCGGCTGCATCTGACAGCGGGGCAGGACACGCTGGTGGTGGAGATGGACGACTCCAGCCCGCTGCCTCCCGTACCGCGCGAGCCCGATTTCGCCGGGGGCGGCGGATTCGGCTGGCACATGGTGCTCGAGCTCGCGGGCCGGGTGGAGGTCCGCCCGCTGCCGTACGGCAAACGGGTGCAGGCGACCTGGATGCGGCCGGCGTCGGCTCAGTCCGGCTGCTGATCCCAGAAACAACGCTGCAGATTCCCGGACCCGGAGCACGCGGACCGGGGCACGCGGATCTCGAGCACGCGGACCGGGGCACGCGGCATCGCGCACGTCGAAGACAGCAGGCGAAAGCGGCGTCCCGGTGGTCGGGACGCCGCTTCTCCCGTGGGGGGAATGGTGATGCGTGGGGTGGAGTCTCACTCCACCACAAGCAGGCCCTCACGCAGCCGTGAGGTGATGCGCGTCAGCAGCCTGGACACATGCATCTGGGAAACGCCCAGTTCCGCACCGATCTCCGACTGGGTCATCTCCTCGCCGAAGCGCATCTGCAGGATCCTCTTGTCGCGGTCGTCGAGTTCCTCGATGAGGGGCTTGAGCGCCTGGACGTTCTCCGCGATCTCCAGATCGGCGTCGGGCGCGCCGAGCCGGTCGGACAGCGGCGTCGACGCGTGGTCGGACGCGTCGTCCATGGGCATGTCGATCGAGCCGGCCGTGTAGCCGTTGCTGGCGACCACGCCTTCGATGATCTCTTCCTCGTCGAGCCCGAGGTGCTCGGCCAGTTCGGCGGTGCTCGGCGCGCGGTCGAGCTGCTGGGAGAGTTCGTCGGTGGCCTTCGCCAGATCGATCCGCAACTCCTGCAGCCGGCGCGGCACATGCACGGCCCAGCTCGTGTCGCGGAAGAACCGCTTGATCTCACCGACGATGTACGGGACGGCGAAGGTGGCGAACTCCACCTCGCGGCTCAGCTCGAACCGGTCGATCGCCTTGATCAGGCCGATGGTGCCGACCTGGACGATGTCCTCCATCTGCTCCGCGCGGTTGCGGAACCGGCCGGCCGCGTACCTGACGAGCGCCAGGTTGAGTTCGATGAGTGTGTTCCGTACGTATTGATGCTCGTGCGTTCCCTCCTCCAGCGAGGCGAGCCGAGGGAAGAAGAGCCTCGAGATCTCACGTGCGTCCTTGGGTGCCACCTCCCCCGGCTTCGCCACGTCCGGAAGATCCAGCTCCGCCATGTTCGGGCGCTGTGTTCCAGGCTGCGTGCGTTCGGCCGGGACCGTGCTCGCCGTGGACACTTGGTCCTCCCCTGCTCCGTGGTCAGTGCAGAGCGCGTATACCCCGGCTTGCTCCACACATGCCTGGGGAAAGCGAGTTGATGCCAAAACACGTGTCCGGCCCGCGCGGCGAACGCACGGGCCGGACACGGATGGACGCTGTTAGCTCCAGCTGGCGTGCAGGGGCTGGCCCTCGGCGTAGCCGGCGGCACTCTGAATGCCGACAATCGCCTTCTCGGCGAACTCCTCGAGCGAGCCGGCGCCGGCGTAGGTGCAGGAGGAGCGGACGCCCGCGATGATCGAGTCGATCAGGTCCTCGACACCGGGCCGGGTCGGGTCGAGGAACATCCGGGAGGTGGAGATGCCCTCCTCGAACAGTCCCTTGCGGGCCCGGTCGTACGCCGACTCCTCGCTCGTACGGTTACGGACGGCGCGGGCGGACGCCATGCCGAAGGACTCCTTGTACAGACGCCCGTCGGCGGCCTGCTGGAGGTCGCCCGGCGACTCGTACGTACCGGCGAACCAGGAGCCGACCATGACGTTGGAAGCGCCGGCGGCGAGCGCCATGGCGACGTCGCGCGGGTGGCGCACACCGCCGTCGGCCCAGACGTGCTTGCCGAACTTCTTCGCCTCGGCGGCGCACTCCAGCACGGCCGAGAACTGCGGCCGGCCCACGCCGGTCATCATGCGGGTGGTGCACATGGCGCCGGGGCCCACACCGACCTTGATGATGTCCGCGCCGGCCTCGATGAGGTCGCGTACACCCTCGGCGGCGACGATGTTGCCCGCGACGATCGGCACCTGCGGGTCGAGCGCCCGGACCGCCTTGATCGCGGAGATCATCGACTCCTGGTGGCCGTGCGCGGTGTCGACGACGAGCGTGTCGACGCCCGCGTCGAGGAGCTGCTTGGCCTTGCCCGCCACATCGCCGTTGATGCCGACGGCGGCGGCGATGCGCAGCTTGCCGTCGTTGTCGACGGCGGGGCTGTAGAGGGTCGCGCGCAGCGCGCCCTTGCGGGTGAGGATGCCGGCCAGCCGGCCGTCCTTGTCCACGGCCGGGGCGTAGCGACGGTTGGCGGCGTCGAGCTTGTTGAAGGCGTCGCGTGGGTCGATGTCCGCGTCGAGCAGCAGCAGGTCCCTGGACATGATCTCGGACAGCTGTGTGAAGCGGTCCACACCGGACAGGTCTGCGTCGGTGACGACGCCGATCGGCCGGTGGTCCGCGTCGACGACGACGCCCGCGTCATGAGCGCGCTTCGGCAGCAGGGACAGCGCGTCGGCGACGGTCTGGCCGGGGGCGAGCACGATCGGGGTGTCGAGCACGAGGTGGCGCGTCTTGACCCAGGAGATGACGTCGGTGACGACGTCGATCGGGATGTCCTGGGGGATGACGACGAGGCCACCGCGGCGGGCGAGCGTCTCGGCCATACGGCGGCCCGCGATGGCGGTCATGTTCGCGACGACCAGCGGGATGGTCGTGCCGGTGCCGTCGGGAGCGGAGAGGTCGACGGCCTGGCGGGAGCCGACGGCGGAGCGGCTCGGCACCATGAAAACGTCGTCGTACGTGAGGTCGTACGGCGGCTTCAGGTCATTGAGGAAACGCACGTGCTGATCATCCCAGTCGATCGGAGTTGGCCCCCGGTCATTTCAGCCGGGGAAATCGCACGTACTTCATTGTCCCATGCCCATGCGTATGTGTGGCCTGGGAGAAAAGTCCAGCTCACGGCCGTGCGGTCGAGCGGATCCTCCAAACGCGTCCGCCGTGGGTGTCCGGCGCGGGGCCGAACGTCTCCGCGCGGCCGAACGGCGTGCACCCAGGCCGTGGGAGGCGTGATGCCGGCACAGGCGGATCGGACCATGAGCCCAGGACGGTGCTCTGCACGGCATGGGTGCCCCGGTCGGCCGCGTCACTCTCGTTGGCGGCGTGCCTCTGTCTGCCCAACGCCCTCCCGCAGCCCGGTGGTTATGCACTCAACCCGGTCGGAGACACCGTTCAACCCGGTGCACGAAGCGCGGCCGTGACTCGGGCTGCCGGCCCCCGACGGCGGGGCCGGCAGTCGTCCTGCGAACCGTCCCGTCAGTCGTCCGGGTCAGCCCGGTCGAGCGCGGGCCGCGGTCCGGGCGGGGCCATCAGCAGCTGGTCGGCTGCCGCCGTGTCCGTCACCAGGCTGGTGACCAGGCCGGAGCGCAGCACGGCACCGATCGCCTCCGCCTTGCGCTGGCCGCCCGCGATCGCCACCACCTCGGGGATACGCCGCAGCCGGTCGGCCTCGACCGTGATGCACCGCTCGCCCAGGTCGCGGCCGACCCGACGGCCCTCCGCGTCGAAGAGGTGGGCGGACATCTCGGCGGCGACACCGAGCGAGGCGTAGTGCGCACGCTCCTCGTCGGTGAGCATGTCGTGCACGGTCGAGATTCCCGGCTCCCAGGAGCCGATGGAGACCGCAGCGACGGTGACCTTGTCGAAGTACTCGAAGGCGCGGGCGATCCCGGTCTGGTTGCGCAGCGCCGCGGCGGTCGCCGGGTCGGGCAGCAGCATCGGGGCGTAGATGGGGTGGGCCTCGCCGCCGGAGACCTGCGCGGCACGCCGTACCGCCTCGACGGAGCCGCGCTCGGCGGTCCCGGCGTCGTACACGCCCGTGAGCTGGACGACCGTGCACGGCGGCAGCCGGTCGAGCGCGGCCGCCATATGGATGGTCGACCGGCCCCAGGCCAGACCCAGCACATCGCCCTCGTTCACCAGCTCGCCGAGCAGGTCGGCGGCCACCTCGCCCAGGTTCTCCGGGTCGGGCGACTCGTCCTCGCCCTCCGCCGGGGACTCCACCACAACCGCGTGCCGCAGGCCGTAGCGGGCGCGGAGCGCGTCGGAGCGCTCTGCGTCCAGCTCGGCGGGTACGCGGATCTCGATCCGTACGAGATCACGCTCGAGCGCCGTCTCCAGAACCCGCGCGACCTTGAAGCGGCTGACGCCGAACTCCTCCGCGATCTGGATCTTGGATTTGCCCTCGAGATAGAAGCGGCGGGCCATGGCCGCCGCCTGCACCAGCTCAGCGGGTCCCATCCGCATGGCTGACCGGCCCGTCGACACCGCGATCTCCTCACTGCTGTACACACTCCGGATCCGTCATCCTGTCAGATCCGCCGGTCCTTGATCGGCCCTGATGGGCCGAGTTCACTTGCTTGTGGCTCAGTGGTTGCAAGCCCAGGGCGCCGAGGTGATGGTCTGCTGCGCCTTGCCGCGCAGTGCCCGCACCGCCTGCGCCGGGTCCTGCGCCCCGTACACCGCGGAACCGGCGACGAAAACGTCCGCGCCCGCCTCCGCACAGCGCTCGATCGTCGCGTCCGAAACCCCGCCGTCGACCTGCAGCCACAGCTCGAGGCCGTGCTTGGAGATCAACTCCCGGGTGCGGCGGATCTTGGGCAGCATGATGTCCAGGAAGGCCTGGCCGCCGAAGCCGGGCTCCACGGTCATGATCAGCAGCATGTCGAGTTCGGGGAGCAGGTCCTCGTACGGCTCGATGGGGGTGGCGGGCTTGAGCGCCATCGACGCGCGGGCACCCATGGCCCGGATCTCGCGCGCCAGCCGTACCGGGGCGGCGGCTGCCTCGACATGGAAGGTGACGGATCCGGCCCCCGCTTCGACGTACTGCGGGGCCCACCGATCCGGGTCCTCGATCATCAGATGGCAGTCCAGCGGGGTGTCCGTCGCGCGGCTGAGGGATTCCACGATGGGCACGCCGAGGGTGAGGTTGGGCACGAAGTGGTTGTCCATGACATCGACATGGAGCCAGTCGGCGCCCTCGACGGCTCTGGCCTCCTCCGCCAGGCGGGAGAAGTCGGCGGAGAGGATGCTGGGACTGATCTGAACGGCCATGGGCCAAGCCTGCCACGTTCCGGGACGCTTCCCCTCCCCAGTAGGGGTCCCGGTATGGACCAGAGGCTCCCCGGATCAGCACAGTCCACGCAATCCCGGCGATTCGGCCCGGCACCAGGGGTAATTGGGGGCGTCATGGCGGACGCACACAAGGGACGGGCACGGCGGGCAGCGGCGACGGTGATCATCACCGACGCACCACAGGCCCATCGGCAGGAGGGTGGCGCTCCCGGCCGCGGAAGAGTGCGGACCGGGAGAAGCGCCGCGTCGGACTGGTGCAGGAAACGCCGTCAGCCGGCGGTCGTGCGGCGGCAGCTGTACGCCTCAGGCCGTGCGGCGCAGCAGCGCGAGATACATCGCGTCCGTGCCGTGCAGATGGGGCCACAGCTGTATGTCGGGTCCCTCGCCCAGCGCGGGAACGCCCGGGATCAGAGGCCGCGCGTCGAGCAGTTCGGCTTCCACGGCCGGGCCCCCGCGGCCCCTGAGCACGTCGTCCACGACCACCCGGGTCTCCGCGAGATGCGGCGAGCAGGTCGCGTATCCGACCACTCCCCCGACCCGTACGGCACTCAACGCCTCGCGCAGCAGCGCACGTTGGAGCGGCGCGAAGCTCTCGAGGTCCTCGGGGCGCCTGCGCCAGCGGGCTTCGGGCCTGCGCCGCAGCGCGCCGAGTCCGGTGCACGGCACGTCCATCAGTACGCGGTCGAACGAGCCGGGCAGCCACGGCGGCCGGGTGCCGTCTGCCGTGATGACCTGGTACGGGCCGGGGTTGCCGGCCAGCGCCCGCTCCACCAGCCGGGCCCGGTGCGGCTGCTTCTCCGAAGCCAGCAGGGATGCGCCCCGCTGCGCGGCGAGCGCGGCCAGCAGCGCCGCCTTGCCGCCGGGTCCCGCGCAGCCGTCGAGCCAGCGCTCGTCGGGACCGTCCAGCGGCGCGTTGGCCAGGGCGATCGCGACAAGCTGGCTGCCCTCGTCCTGGACTCCGGCCCGCCCCTCGCGTACGGCGTCGATGGCGCCGGGCTCGCCGCCCTCGGCCAGCCGCACGGCGTACGGCGACCAGCGTCCCGGCAGCCCCGACTCCTCGCCCAGCGCCTCGAGCAGCTCATCGGCCGTGGAACGTCCCGGCCGGGCGACAAGCGTCACCTCGGGCCGCTCGTTGTCGGCCTCCAGCAGGTCCTCGATCCCGGCGCGCCCGCCGCCGAGTGAGTCCCACAGCGCGGAGACGATCCACCGCGGATGCGAGTGCACCACGGCCAGATAGTCCTCGGCGTCCTCGTCGTACGGCGGCGCGACCCGCTCCAGCCAGGCCTCGAGGTCGTCCTGGGCGATCTTCCGCAGTACGGCGTTGACGAACCTCGCCCGCCCGTCGCCGAGCACCACGCGGGCCAGCTCCACGCTCGCCGAGACCGCGGCATGCGAGGGGATCCGCGTCCCGAGCAGCTGGTGCGCACCGAGCGCGAGCACATCGAGCACCGGCGGGTCGACCTCGCGCAGCGGCCGGTCGATGCAGGTCGCGATGATCGCGTCGTACGTGCCCTGGCGGCGCAGCGTCCCGTACACGAGCTCGGTGGCGAGGGCCGCGTCCCGCCCGTCGAAATCGTCCTTTTCCCTGGCCTTCTTGAGGAGGGGCGGCAGGACGAGGTTCGCGTACGCGTCCCGCTCGTCGACGGCCCGCAGCGCCTCGAAGGCGAGGATCCGCACGGGATCCTTCTTGGGGCGGCGGTACGGCTTCGGGGGACGGCGATGTGCCTGCTCGTTCAAAGGTGCTCCGCGATTGAAAGGGTCGAACCCCTCTCAGCTGAAAGGGTCGAACCCCCTCAGCCTACGTCCGCGGCTCCCACCCGCTCGCCCGGGGCGATCCGCACTCCGCGCGCCCAGTCGGCGGCCCGCATCGGCTTCTTGCCCTGCGGCTGGACCCAGAGCAGCTCGAGGGCGTGCGATCCGGTGCCGACGTACACATTGTTCTTGCCGGCCGAGAGCTGTCCGGGCGCGAGGTCCGTGCGGTCGGGCAGCAGCGCCGCCTGGATCAGCTTGAGCCGCTCGCCGCGGAAGACCGTCCAGGCACCGGGAGCGGGCGTGCAGCCGCGTACGAGGCGGTCGAGGCGCAGCGCCGGAGCCGTCCAGTCCAGGTGGGCGTCCTCGACGTTGATCTTCGGCGCGAGCGAGATGCCCTCGGCCGGCTGCGGCACGGCCTGCAGGTTGCCGTCCTCGATGCCGTCCATGGTCGCGACAAGCAGCCCGGCGCCGGCGAAAGCGAGCCGGGTGAGCAGATCGCCGCTGGTGTCGGTGGACCGCACCTGCTCGGTGATCACCCCGTATACCGGGCCCGAGTCCAGCCCTTCCTCGATCAGGAAGGTCGAGGCGCCGGTCACCTCGTCACCGGCGATGATGGCGTGCTGGACAGGTGCGGCGCCACGCCAGGCGGGCAGCAGCGAGAAGTGCAGATTGACCCAGCCGCGGGCCGGCACGTCCAGCGCCACCTTCGGCAGCAGCGCACCGTAGGCGACGACCGGGCAGCAGTCGGGCGCGATCTCGCGCAGCCGCGCCAGGAACTCCTCGTCCCGCGGCTTGACCGGCTTGAGCACCTCGATCCCGGCCTCCTCGGCCCGCTGGGCGACCGGGCTGGCGACCAGATGGCGGCCGCGCCCGGCGGGAGCGTCCGGCCTGGTGACGACGGCGGCCACTTCATGCCGGTCGGAGGCGATCAGTGCGTCCAGGGCGGGTACGGCGACCTCGGGGGTGCCTGCGAAGACGAGCTTCATCGGTGGCTGACTGCCTCTCAGGCTGGTACGTGCAGGTAACTGGCGTGCATGCGGTGCGGTGACGAGCAGCGCACCAGTCTATGCGCGGGGCAGCAGGGGGCGTACGGAGGACTGTGCGCCCCGCGCACATACGCATACGCCCCCGCAGCGTGACCACATCGCCGGGTTGAGCGTTGGTCAAGAGAGATTGACCGAAAGCGGGCCGCCACGATGCTGCCCGACCCCTTTTCAACGCCGGTTCGAGAGGCTTGTCCATGGCCGACCACGCAACCCACGACGCCCAAGCCCGGGCAAGCCTGCATCTGTTGGTGCGGGACATCGAGCGGGTCCGCCGGCAGGTGGATGCTCTGCGCACGCTCACCGCCCAGCTGGGCAATGTCTACCGCCCGCGCCGCTCAGGCCCTTCCACGGGCTTTGTCGTCTACGGCAGGGCCCCGGCTCCGACCGTCCGTCTCGCACAGGAGTTGCGGGACAGCGTCGAGACCCTGGTGACCGCCGCGGTGGACTTCGACCGTTCGCTGGGCTTCTCGTGGGACGCGGTGGGCTCGGCACTAGGGGTCACCAAGCAGGCGGTGCACCGCCGTTACGGC
Source organism: Streptomyces sp. NPDC060064 (assembly GCF_042736455.1). NCBI lineage: Bacteria > Bacillati > Actinomycetota > Actinomycetes > Kitasatosporales > Streptomycetaceae > Streptomyces > Streptomyces sp. NPDC060064. The sequence goes on along the minus strand of NZ_JBHWWF010000029.1, from coordinate 17,812 downwards.
GCGCGGCGGGCCGCGCAGCAGCCGGGTCCGGCCGATCTGGACCACGGCGCGGAGCCGGCCACCACCCGCGCCCTGGCGATCGGCCCGGGACTGCCTGCCGTGCCCGCCGCCCGTGCGATGCCGCCGCAGCCGACGGTCAGCAGCCAATCCCTCCGCGAGGAGGCCCGCCCGAGCGCCTTCCCCGGCCCACGCAACGGCTGACCTTCCGCCGGCTGCCCCTGCCCCCTTCGGGGCGGGGGTAGCCGCTTCTTGTACGGGGCCCTGCCCTCGTTGCGTGGGACTTCCCGCCGTCAGCCTCAGCCGATGTCCGGCGGGTCGATTCTGATCCGTACCGGCTCGCCGCCGCCGCGTGCCGTCCTGGCCGCCTGTGCGGTCTTCAGTGCGGCGGCGAGCGCCGAACCGCTGCCCGGCGGAACCCTCAGCAGCACCCGCTCCCACACCTCACCCAGCGGGGGATCGCCCGGCCTGCGGGGCCTGCCGGGGTCGGTGGCCAGCACCGGGACAGGGCCAAGCACCTCGGCGTCGCCCGGGAGCTCGGCCGTCGCCACGAAGGCGGCGATCGCCTCCCCCCGGCCGGTCACCGCGGCCATCCGAGACACCGGAGGGAATCCCAGCTCGGCCCGCTCGCCGAGCTCGCGCTGCGCGTGTCCCACCGGGTCCCAGCGCACCAGCGCCTGCACGGGCCGCAGCGTCGGCTCGGCGACGATCACCACCGTGCCGCCCTCGCTCTGCCCGCGCACCAGCGAGGCGGCGTCCATCCAGCGCCGCAGCGCATCCTCGCCCGCCCGTAGATCGGGCCGTCCGAGCATCGCCCAGCCGTCGAGCAGCAGCGCCGCCGCGTATCCGCCGTCCGCGACGGGCTCCGCGCCGGGCGTGCTCACCACCAGCGCGGGGCGCCCCGGCACGGTGTCCAGCACATGGTCCCGGCCCGATGTACGTACCTGGACGGCGGGGAAGGCCCGGCCGAGCTCCTCCGCCGTGCGCCGTGCGCCGACGATCTGGGCCCGCAGCTTCGTACTGCCGCATGCGACGCAGTGCCAGTCCGGCGCACCGCGCCCGCACCAGCCGCACTTCAGATCGTGCGCGTCCGGCGCTTCCAGAGGTCCCGAGCAGTGCCGGCACCGGGCGGGCGTCCGGCATCGCTCGCACGCCAGTCTCGGCACATAGCCCCGCCTCGGCACCTGCACCAGCACCGGCCCGTTCTTCAGCCCGTCCCGTACGGTCCGCCAGGCCAGACTGGGCAGCCGCGCCGCCCGCGCCGCCTCGTCCCGCGCCAGCTCGCCGTCCCCGACGGTACGCACCAAGGGGGCGGCGCTGCGCACCTGCTCCCGGTCGGCGATCAGCGGCAGGGCCCACCCGCTCGCCACCAGCTGGGCGGCCTCCACCGTGCAGCTCGTACTCCCCAGCAGAAAGCCGCACGAGTCGTGCGTGGCCCTCAGCTCGAGCACCTCGCGCACATGCGGGAACGGTGCGTTCTCATCGCTGTGGCTCGAGTCGCCGTCGTCCCAGATCGCGACGAGGCCGAGATCCTGGACGGGCGCGAACATCGCGGCCCGGGTGCCGACGACGGCCCGCACCGACCCCCGGCGCACGGCGAGCCACTGCCGGTACCGCTTCTCGGGCCCGGACTCGGCGGTCAGCACCGCATGCCGCCCTTCCCCCAGCAGCGCGGTCAGCGCGGTATCGACCCGCGCCGCGCGCCGCCCGTCGGGCACGACCACCAGCACGCCCCGCCCGGAGGCCAGCGTTGCCGCGACGGCCCGCGCCAGCTCGTCCGGCCACTGCGGCCCGGGGAGCGCGGTCCACACGGCCCGCGGCGCGCCACCACTCGCGAGCGCCTCCAGAAACGCCGCCCCACGCCCGTACCGCCCCCAGCTCCCTGCCTCCGGCGCGGCCGGCGGCGGCAGCGGCTCCGGCGAGGGCTTCGACTCGGCCCGCCCGTTCCTGGGCGGGACGGCGAGCTGCAGCACATCCGCCAGGCTCCCGGCGTACCGGTCGGCGACCGCGCGCGCGAGGGCAAGCATCTCGGGGCTCAGCACCGGCTCGGGCGAGACCACGTAGGCGAGCGCCGCGAGCGCCCCCGCGTAGTCAGACTCCGCGCGCCGCTCGATGAGAAACCCGTCGATCAGCCCGCCGCCTTCACGCCGGCCTTCCCGCACCCGGTGCGCCCCGGCCCCGAACCGCACCCGCACCCGCACTCCGGGCTGCGCGTCCGCGTCCAGTTCCTCGGGCACGGCGTAGTCGAAGTACTGGTCGAGATGGAGCACGCCCTTGTTGACCATGACCCGCGCCACGGGCAACTCCTTGGCCAGCGCGGCCCCACGCCAGGTCCGCGGCTTGGCCTTGGGCACCTTGGCCTTGCGCATGGTCTCCCGGATGAGCGCAAGCTGCTCCGGCCCACCGGCGGCGGGCTCTTCGGGCTGCTTGTTGTCGCTGCTCACAGCCAAATTCCTACCAGACGCCACTGACACGGCCACCCGCCCGAACCCCGGTACGCGCGACGGCCCCGGACCTTTGCGGCTTTGCGGTCCGGGGCCGTCACACGGGCGTTGTGGCTTACGGAGCCTTACAGCCCCGCGGCCTTGCGCAGCGCGTCCACGCGGTCCGTGCGCTCCCACGTGAAGTCCGCGAGTTCGCGGCCGAAGTGGCCGTACGCCGCGGTCTGCGCGTAAATCGGGCGCAGCAGGTCCAGGTCGCGGATGATCGCGGCCGGGCGCAGGTCGAAGACCTCGGCGATGGCCTGCTCGATCTTGTCGACCTCGAGCGTGGCCGTGCCGAAGGTCTCGACGAAGAGTCCGACCGGCTCGGCCTTGCCAATGGCGTAGGCGACCTGGACCTCGCAGCGTGCCGCGAGGCCGGCGGCCACCACGTTCTTGGCGACCCAGCGCATCGCGTACGCGGCCGAGCGGTCCACCTTCGACGGGTCCTTGCCCGAGAACGCGCCGCCGCCGTGCCGGGCCATGCCGCCGTACGTGTCGATGATGATCTTCCGGCCGGTCAGACCCGCGTCGCCCATCGGGCCACCGATCTCGAACCGCCCGGTCGGGTTGACCAGCAGCCGGTAGCCGTCGGTGTCCAGCTTGATGCCGTCCTCGACGAGCTGCTTCAGCACATGCTCGACGACGAACTCGCGGATGTCGGGGGCGAGCAGCGAGTCCAGGTCGATGTCGGACGCGTGCTGCGAGGAGACGACCACGGTGTCCAGACGCGCGGCCTTGTCACCGTCGTACTCGATGGTGACCTGGGTCTTGCCGTCGGGGCGCAGGTAAGGGATGGTCCCGTTCTTGCGGACCTCGGAGAGGCGGCGGGAGAGCCGGTGCGCCAGGTGGATCGGCAGCGGCATCAACGCGGGCGTCTCGTCGCAGGCGTAGCCGAACATCAGGCCCTGGTCGCCGGCGCCCTGCTTGTCGAGCTCGTCCTCGTCGCCCTCGACGCGCTTCTCGTACGCGGTGTCGACGCCCTGCGCGATGTCCGGCGACTGCGCGCCGATGGAGACCGAGACGCCGCAGGACGCGCCGTCGAAGCCCTTCTTCGAGGAGTCGTAACCGATCTCAAGGATCTTGTTCCGCACGAGCGTGGGGATGTCGGCGTACGCCTTGGTGGTCACCTCGCCGGCCACATGCACCAGGCCGGTGGTGATCAAGGTCTCCACGGCAACGCGGGAGGTCGGGTCCTCCTGCAGAAGGGCGTCGAGAATGGTGTCGCTGATCTGGTCAGCGATCTTGTCGGGGTGACCCTCGGTCACGGACTCCGAGGTGAAGAGACGGCGGGACACATCGCTCCCTGGGGTTGCAGCGGCTGCTGGCTGATCATTTTTGGACCGGCCGGGGGCTGCGCCCCGCGACGTTCCACGAGCAGTTTATCGGTCGCCCTCCCCCACCGGACCACCCGTCTCGCTCCGTGGGAGCTCTGTGACCTGTGACGCGACTGAAAACTGTAGGCCGATCGGCCCCAATCCACGAGCGTTTCGCCGGTTTTCGTGGGGTTTCATACATCCACTGGGCGAATCCAAGAATTCACCCGAGTCGCGGGACAACAAGGTCCCACACGGTGTCCGCGAGAGATTCCTTGGGTCCGTGAGGCACCGGCGTCTCGCCGCCGTCCGCGGCGAGCACCACGGCTTCGTTCTCCTCGGAGCCGAAGGTCTTGCGCTCCCCCACCTCATTGACCACGAGCAGGTCGCAGCCCTTGCGGCGCAGCTTGTCGCGGCCGTTGGCGAGAACGTCGTCGGTCTCCGCGGCGAAACCGACGATGACCTGGGCGGGGCGGGCCCGTTCGGTGGAGATCTCCGCGAGTATGTCCGGGTTGCGGACCAGCGCGATGGGCGCGGGCTCCTGGCCGTCCTTCTTCTTGATCTTGCCTTCGGCGTACGCGACGGGGCGGAAGTCCGCGACGGCCGCGGCCATCACCACGGCATCGGCGGCCGCCGCCGCCTTGAGCACGGCCTCGCGCAGCTGGACCGCCGTGCCGACGTGGACCACATCGACGCCCGCAGGGTCCGGTATCCCGGTGTTCGCCTCGATGAGCGTGACCCTGGCGCCGCGGGCCGCCGCGGTGCGCGCCAGGGCGTACCCCTGCTTGCCGGAGGAGCGGTTTCCCAGGTAGCGGACCGGGTCGAGCGGCTCGCGCGTGCCGCCCGCGCTGACGACGACATGGCGGCCGGCGAGATCCGGCGCGGCGACACCGCGGGCGAGCACCCGGCGGCAGACCTCGAAGATCTCGCCCGGATCCGGAAGCCGGCCCTTGCCGGTGTCCACACCGGTGAGCCGCCCCACGGCCGGCTCGATCACCACGGCTCCACGGCGGCGCAGCGTCGCCACATTCTCCTGGGTGGCCTGGTGCTCCCACATCTCGGTGTGCATCGCGGGCGCGAAGACCACCGGACAGCGGGCGGTCAGGAGCGTATTGGTAAGCAGGTCGTCGGCGAGGCCGTGGGCCGCCTTGGCGAGCATGTCGGCGGTGGCGGGCGCGACGACGACCAGATCGGCGTCCTGTCCGATCCGTACGTGCGGCACCTCGTGGACGTCGGACCAGACCTCGGTCGAGACGGGGTGGCCGGAGAGCGCCGACCAGGTCGCCGCGCCGACGAAGTGCAGTGCCGACGCGGTCGGCACCACCCGCACGTCGTGACCCGACTCGGTCAGCCTCCGCAGCAGCTCGCACGCCTTGTACGCGGCGATGCCTCCGCTGACCCCCAGAACGACCTTCGGCTTGTCCAGTGTCACTGCTGCGTCTCCCCGCATTCGGATGCGTACCTCCCCATGACACACCACAGGCCCGGCGGACGCTCCGCCGGGCCTGTGGTGAAGGAACAGGATGTGCCTACTGAGCCGGGCCCTCAATGGCCTCCGAGGTCAGCAGACCCGCGTTGATCTCACGCAGGGCGATCGAGAGCGGCTTCTCGTGGACGTGGGTGTCCACCAGCGGACCGACGTACTCGAGCAGACCCTCACCGAGCTGCGAGTAGTACGCGTTGATCTGGCGCGCGCGCTTGGCCGCGTAGATCACGAGGCTGTACTTCGAGTCAGTGGCCTCGAGCAGCTCGTCGATCGGCGGGTTGATGATGCCCTCGGGCGCAGTGATGGAAGAGGACACGCTAAGCCTTCCGAAGAACGTGCAAAATGTTCGGACAAAGATCAAACACTGGGGGTCCGGGGGCCCACGGTGTCAGCCGCTGATGTTTCAGTCCCCAGGAGACAGCTGCATCAAGGCTAGCAGCTCACGGGCCACGTCCTCGACGGAGGTATTGACCAGGGTGATATCGAACTCCGACTCGGCGGCCAGCTCGACCTTCGCGGCCGCCAGCCGGCGCTCGATGACCTCGGGAGACTCGGTGCCGCGGCCGGTGAGCCGACGGACCAGTTCCTCCCAGCTCGGCGGGGCCAGGAAGACCAGCTGCGAGTCCGGCATGGACTCCTTGACCTGCCGTGCGCCCTGGAGATCGATCTCCAGCAGCACGGGCTCGCCCGCCTCCAGGCGTTCGAGGACCGCACGGCGCGGTGTGCCGTAGCGATTGCCCGCGAACTCGGCCCATTCCAGCAGCTCGCCATTGGCGATCAGCTTGTCGAACTCTTCGTCGGTGACGAAGAAGTACTGAACGCCGTGGCGCTCGCCGGGGCGCGGCTTTCTTGTAGTGGCCGACACCGAGAGCCAAACCTCGGGGTGGACCTTGCGCATATGGGCGACGACCGTGCTCTTACCGACCCCGGAGGGGCCGGAGAGCACGGTCAGCCGCGGACGTACCTCTGCTGCCATGCAGCGATTATCCAGGTTCCCGGGAGTGCCCGAGAACGTCAGGCGGCACCGCCGCCGAACTCGCGCTCAAGTGACGCGATCTGGTTGGAGCCGAGACCGCGCACACGGCGGCTCTCGGAGATGCCGAGCCGCTCCATGATCTGCTTGGCGCGGACCTTGCCCACGCCCGGCAGGGACTCAAGAAGAGCGGAGACCTTCATCTTGCCGATGACGTCGTTCTCCTGGCCCTGCTTGATGACCTCGTGGAGCGAGGCGCCGGAGTGCTTGAGTCGATTCTTGACCTCGGCCCGCTCCCGGCGAGCCGCGGCGGCCTTTTCGAGCGCGGCTGCGCGCTGTTCAGGGGTAAGGGGCGGAAGAGCCACGCCTACGTCACCTCGGATGTCGAACTGTCGGATACGGACCGGTGCGGAAGCTGGTCGCCCCACACCAGGCGAGCAACGAGCAACGCAATGCACCTGCGCTGCACGTTTACTCTTCGACGGAGACTAGCGGCCAGGACCGCTCCAGTCAGCGAGAACAGACGAAAAGTCCTGGTCAGCATCGACCGACTGGGACATTTCTGGCGAAACGACCGACTTTTGGGCCGAGATTCTGCCCTTGGGCCGGCCGCGGAGGATTCCGAAGCTGCCCAGCCAGGGCCTCAGCCCCACCTGGGACCACAGCTGTGGTCGCTCCTGCGCCCGCAGCGAACAGGACTCCCGCGCCCCCAGGCCCGGGCTCAGGCCCCGGCGACCGCCGACCGCACCTCGTCCGCGAAGCGCGTCGCCGACTCGCGCAGGGCCGCCACATCCGGGCCGTGCCGCAGCACGCCACGGCTCACGCTCGGGACCACATTGCCGACCGCCGCGCCGAAGACACCCGGAAGGTCCGCGGGCGTCGCGCCCTGAGCGCCGATGCCGGGGGCGAGCAGGGGGCCGTTGATGTCAAGGTTCACACCGGCGTCGCCCAGCGTCGCGCCGACCACCGCGCCGACCGAGCCGAGCGGCTCGGCGCCCGCGTTCTCGGCCGCCATGTGGTCGAGCATCAGCTGGGCCAGGGAGCGGCCGTCCGCGGTCGTGGAGCGCTGGACCTCCGCGCCCTCCGGATTGGAGGTGAGGGCCAGCACGAAGACGCCCGCACCCGACACAGCGGCCGCGTCCAGCGCCGGGCGCAGCGAGCCGAAGCCGAGATACGGGGAGACGGTCACCGCGTCCGAGAAGAGCGGCGAGTCCTTGTCGAGGTAGGTCGCCGCGTACGCGCCCATCGTCGAGCCGATGTCGCCGCGTTTGGCGTCCATCAGGACCAGCGCACCCGCCGCACGCGCCTCCTCCACCGCCTTCTCCAGTACGGCGATGCCCCGAGAGCCGAAGCGCTCGAAGAACGCCGACTGCGGCTTGAGCACGGCCACCCGGTCGGCCAGCGCCTCCACGACCGTGCGCGTGAAGCGCTCCAGGCCGGCGATGTCGTCGTTCAGGCCCCACGCGGTCAGCAGGGACGCGTGCGGGTCGATGCCGACGCAGAGCGGTCCACGGGTGTCCATGGCGTGGCGCAGGCGTGCGCCGAAGGGCGCCGTGGTCTGGAGGGGGGTCATGCGGTGGCCTTTCGGGTCTCGGCGCCGACAGCATCGGCGAGCGTGTCGTACGGGCCGGCCGCGAGCCGCGCCGCCAGGCCCTTGTGGATGGCGCGGGCGTAGAAGGGGCCCTCGTAGATGAACGCGCTGTAGCCCTGGACCAGCGTGGCGCCCGCCAGGATCCGCTGCCAGGCGTCCTCGGCGTTCTCGATGCCCCCGACGCCCACGAGCGTGATCCGGTCGCCCACACGCGCGTACAGCCGCCGCAGGACCTCCAGCGAGCGGTCCTTCACGGGCGCGCCGGACAGGCCACCCGTCTCCTTGACCAGGTCCGGGTCGGACTTCAGGCCCAGGCCGTCCCGCGCGATCGTCGTGTTGGTGGCGATGATTCCGTCGAGGCCCAGCTCGAGGGCGAGGTCCGCGACCGCGTCGACGTCCTCGTCCGCGAGGTCCGGCGCGATCTTGACGAGGAGCGGGACGCGGCGGTCCTGCACACTCCGGTCGGCGGCCTCGCGTACGGCGGTGAGCAGCGGGCGCAGCGACTCGGTCGCCTGGAGGTTGCGCAGACCGGGCGTGTTCGGCGACGAGACGTTGACGACCAGATAGTCGGCGTGGCGCGCGAGTCGCTCGGTGGAGGTGACGTAGTCGCCCACGGCCTCCGCCTCCGGCACGACCTTGGTCTTGCCGATGTTGACGCCGACCGTGGTCGCGAAGACCGCCTTGCGGGCGCCCAGTCGCTCCGCCACGGCCGCCGAGCCATCGTTGTTGAAGCCCATGCGGTTGATCAGCGCACGGTCCGGTACGAGCCGGAAGAGCCGCTTCTTGGGATTGCCGGGCTGTGGCTGTGCGGTGACCGTGCCGATCTCGATGTGGTCGAAGCCGAGCATCGACATTCCGTCGATGGCGACGGCGTTCTTGTCGAAGCCTGCGGCGAGGCCGAAGGGACCGTGCATCCGCAGGCCGAGCGCCTCGGTGCGCAGTTCTTTGTACCGGGGCGCGAGAGCCGCGGCGACGAACGTACGCAGTACGGGGATGCGGGCCGCGAGGCGGATCCAGCGGAAGGCCAGGTAGTGGGCCTCCTCCGGGTCCATCCGCTTGAAGACCAGGTTGAAGAAGAACTTGTACATGAAGGCGTCCTCACGCTGTGTTTTCTGGGGGACACCCCCAGACCCCCGAGAGGGGACACCGTTTCCGGTGTCCCCTCCCCGATTGCTAGTCGCGGGCCGCGGTCAGGTGTTCCGCGTGTTCCTGGAGTGAACGGACGCCCACATCACCGCGGTTGAGCGCGTCGATGCCCTGGACGGCGGCGGCGAGTGCCTGGACCGTCGTCAGGCACGGCACGGAGCGCGCCACGGCCGCCGTACGGATCTCGTAGCCGTCGAGGCGACCGCCGGTGCCGTACGGGGTGTTGACGATGAGGTCGACATCGCCGTCGTGGATCAGCTGGACGATGGTCCGCTCGCCGTTCGGGCCCTCGCCCTCGCTCTGCTTGCGCACGATGGTGGCGTTGATGCCGTTGCGCTTGAGCACCTCGGCCGTGCCGGATGTGGCGAGCAGCTCGAAGCCGTGGGCGACCAGCTCACGCGCCGGGAAGATCATCGAGCGCTTGTCGCGGTTGGCGACGGAGATGAAGGCGCGGCCCTTGGTGGGCAGCGGGCCGTAGGCGCCGGCCTGCGATTTGGCATACGCGGTGCCGAAGACCGAGTCGATGCCCATGACCTCGCCGGTGGAGCGCATCTCCGGGCCGAGGACGGTGTCGACGCCGCGGCCGTGGATGTCGCGGAAACGCGACCACGGCATCACGGCCTCCTTGACGGAGATCGGCGCGTCCATCGGGAGCGTGCCGCCGTCGCCGTTCGCGGGCAGCAGGCCCTCCGTGCGCAGTTCGGCGACGGTCGCGCCGAGCGAGATACGGGCGGCGGCCTTCGCCAGCGGCACTGCGGTCGCCTTCGAGGTGAAGGGGACGGTGCGCGAGGCACGCGGGTTGGCCTCGAGGACGTACAGGATGTCGCCGGCCAACGCGAACTGGATGTTGATCAGTCCGCGGACGCCGACGCCCTTGGCGATGGCCTCGGTCGAGGCCCGCAGCCGCTTGATGTCGAAGCCGCCGAGCGTGATCGGGGGCAGCGCGCACGCCGAGTCGCCGGAGTGGATTCCGGCCTCCTCGATGTGCTCCATCACGCCGCCGAGGTAGAGCTCGGTGCCGTCGTAGAGCGCGTCGACGTCGATCTCGATCGCGTCGTCGAGGAAGCGGTCGACCAGGACGGGACGGGTGGGGCTGATCTCGGTGGACTCGGCGATGTACGACTCCAGGCGGGCCTCTTCGTACACGATCTCCATACCGCGCCCGCCCAGCACGTACGACGGGCGTACGAGGACGGGGTAGCCGATCTCGTCGGCGATGGCCTTGGCCCCGGCGAAGGTGGTCGCGGTGCCGTGCTTGGGGGCCGGGAGACCGGCCTCGGCGAGTACGCGGCCGAAGGCGCCGCGGTCCTCGGCGGAGTGGATGGCCTCGGGCGAGGTGCCGACGATCGGCACGCCGTTGTCCTTGAGCGCCTGCGCGAGACCCAGCGGGGTCTGGCCGCCGAGCTGGACGATGACGCCGGCGATGGGCCCGGCCAGCGATTCGGCGTGGACGATCTCCAGGACGTCCTCCAGCGTGAGCGGCTCGAAGTAGAGCCGGTCGGAGGTGTCGTAGTCGGTGGAGACGGTCTCGGGGTTGCAGTTGACCATCACGGTCTCGTAGCCGGCGTCGCTCAGCGCGAAGGAGGCGTGGACACAGGAGTAGTCGAACTCGATGCCCTGGCCGATCCGGTTCGGTCCCGAGCCGAGGATGATCACGGCGGGCTTCTCGCGCGGCGCGACCTCGCTCTCCTCGTCGTACGAGGAGTAGAAGTACGGCGTTTTGGCGGCGAATTCGGCGGCGCAGGTGTCGACCGTCTTGTAGACCGGGCGGATGCCGAGCGCGTGCCGGACCTCGCGGACGACGTCCTCGCGCAGCCCGCGGATCTCGGCGATCTGGGCGTCGGAGAAACCGTGGCGCTTGGCATCGGCGAGCAGCTCGGGGTCGAGCTTCTCGGCGGCGGTGAGCTCGTCCGCGTACTCCTTGATCAGGAAGAGCTGGTCGACGAACCACGGGTCGATCTTCGTCGCCTCGAAGACCTCCTCGGGCGTGGCGCCCGCGCGGATGGCCTGCATGACGGTGTTGATCCGGCCGTCGGTGGGGACCTTGGCGGTGAGCAGCAGTTGCGCCTTGTCGCCCGGCTCACCGGTGAAGGAGAACTGCGAGCCCTTCTTCTCCAGCGAGCGCAGCGCCTTGTTGAGCGCCTCGGTGAAGTTCCGGCCGATCGCCATGGCCTCGCCCACCGACTTCATGGTGGTGGTGAGGGTGGCGTCGGCGGACGGGAACTTCTCGAAGGCGAAGCGCGGCACCTTGACGACGACGTAGTCGAGCGTGGGCTCGAAGGACGCCGGGGTCTTCTCGGTGATGTCGTTGGGGATCTCGTCGAGCGTGTAGCCGACGGCGAGACGGGCGGCGATCTTGGCGATCGGGAAGCCGGTGGCCTTGGAGGCGAGCGCCGAGGAGCGGGAGACACGCGGGTTCATCTCGATGACGATGATCCGGCCGTCGTCGGGGTTGACGGCGAACTGGATGTTGCAGCCGCCGGTGTCGACGCCGACCTCGCGGATGATCGCGATACCGACGTCGCGCAGCCGCTGGTACTCGCGGTCGGTCAGCGTCATCGCCGGGGCGACGGTGATCGAGTCGCCGGTGTGCACGCCCATCGGGTCGAAGTTCTCGATGGAGCAGACGACCACGACATTGTCGTGCTTGTCGCGCATCAGCTCCAGCTCGTACTCCTTCCAGCCGAGGATGGACTCCTCCAGGAGCACCTCGGTGGTCGGCGAGAGCGTGAGGCCCTGACCGGCGATACGGCGCAGCTCGTCCTCGTTGTGCGCGAAGCCGGAGCCGGCGCCGCCCATCGTGAACGAGGGGCGGACGACGACGGGGTAGCCGCCGAGCGTCCCGACGCCCTTCAGCACATCGTCCATGGAGTGGCAGATGACCGAGCGGGCGGACTCGCCGTGGCCGATCTTGGCGTTGACGGCCTCGACGACGCCCTTGAACAGCTCGCGGTCCTCGCCCTTGTTGATCGCCTCGACATTGGCGCCGATGAGCTCGACGCCGTACTTCTCCAGCACACCCTGCTCATGCATGGAGATCGCGGTGTTGAGCGCGGTCTGGCCACCGAGGGTGGGCAGCAGCGCGTCGGGGCGCTCCTTGGCGATGATCTTCTCGACGAACTCCGGGGTGATCGGCTCGACGTAGGTGGCGTCGGCGATCTCCGGGTCGGTCATGATCGTCGCCGGGTTTGAGTTCACCAGGATGACCCGCAGGCCCTCGGACTTGAGGACGCGGCAGGCCTGGGTGCCGGAGTAGTCGAACTCGGCGGCCTGACCGATGACGATCGGGCCGGAGCCGATGACCAGGACGGACTGGATATCGGAGCGCTTAGGCACGCTGGCCCTCCATCAGGGATACGAAGCGGTCGAAGAGGTACGCGGCGTCGTGCGGGCCCGCGGCCGCCTCGGGGTGGTACTGGACGCTGAAGGCCGGCTGGTCGAGCAGTTGCAGGCCTTCGACCACGTTGTCGTTGAGACAGACGTGGGAGACCTCGGCGCGCCCGTAGGGGGTGTCGGAGATCTTGTCGAGGGGCGCGTCGACGGCGAATCCGTGGTTGTGCGCGGTGACCTCGACCTTGCCGGTGGAGCGGTCCTGGACGGGCTGGTTGATGCCCCGGTGGCCGTACTTCAGCTTGTACGTGCCGAAGCCGAGCGAGCGGCCGAGCAGCTGGTTGCCGAAGCAGATGCCGAAGAGCGGCGTCTTGCGCTCGAGGACGCCCTTGACGACGGTCAGATCGGCGGTGGCGGGGTCGCCGGGGCCGTTGGAGAGGAACACGCCGTCGGGGTTGACCGCGTACACGTCCTCGACCGTGGCGGTGGCGGGCAGGACGTGCACCTCGATGCCACGCTCGGCCATGCGGTGCGGGGTCATGCCCTTGATGCCGAGGTCTATGGCCGCGACGGTGAACTTCTTGGTGCCGATCGCCGGGACGACGTACGTCTGCTCGGTCGCGACCTCGGCGGAAAGGTTCGCGCCCTTCATCTGGGGAGCTTCCTGCACCCGGGCCAGCAGTGTGGCCTCGTCGGCGAGGGAGTCACCAGAGAAGATGCCGACGCGCATCGCGCCGCGCTCGCGCAGATGGCGGGTGAGCGCGCGGGTGTCGATGCCGCTGATCCCGACCACGCCCTGGGCGACGAGCTGGTCGTCCAGGGAGCGCTGGGAGCGCCAGTTGGAGGGCACGCGCGCGGGGTCGCGTACGACATAGCCCGCGACCCAGATCCGCTGCGACTCGTCGTCCTCGTCGTTGACGCCGGTGTTGCCGACGTGCGGGGCGGTCATCACGACGACCTGGCGGTGGTACGACGGGTCGGTGAGGGTCTCCTGGTAGCCGGTCATGCCGGTGTTGAACACCGCCTCGCCGAAGGTCTCCCCCACGGCCCCGTAGGCGCGGCCGCGGAAGGTGCGGCCGTCCTCCAGGACGAGTACGGCGGGAGCCTTGGAGGCTCCCCGGGTGGAGATCGTCATCGTGCGGTGCCTTCCGTCGTGTTGATCATGCTGTTGATGGATTCGACCCAGGCGGTGTGCTCGGCCGCGTGGTCGGCGCGGAACCCGGAGTCGATCAGCTTGTCGCCGTGCGCCCAGGTGACGACGAGGAGTCCGCCCTCGGCGAGGACCTTGCCGGCGATGCCCTTGTCGAGCCTGGCCTCGCGCAGCTGCGCTGTCGGGATGAAGAAGTCGGTCGCACCGGGGCGTGCGACGTCCAGGCCCGCGTCGGTGAGCGTGAGCTCCACGCGGCTGCGGGTGCCCAGGCCGTGGGCCACGATCCGGTCGAGCCACTGTCCGGCGGTCGTGGAGCCGTGGTAGCGGCCGGTCAGCTCAAGTTTCGCCTCGCCTGGCGCGGCGGGCGAGGCGAGCAGCTCGGGGAGGTCGGACTGGAGGCTGCCGCGCCACTTCCATCCCTGGCGCATCAGCCAGTAGACGAAGGCGATGAAGAGCAGCAGTCCGACGACCCAGCCGATGCGGGCCGCCCAGTCGGTGACCTCCGCCGACTTCTGCTCGGCGGCGATGTCGATCAGAGTTGTCACGCCAGCTTCCCGTCCACGACCGTTGCCCGGCCCCGCAGGAAGGTGTGGGTGACGCGTCCCGGCAGCTCACGCCCCTCGTAGGGGGTGTTGCGGCTGCGGGATGCGAAGCCCGCGGGGTCCACCACTCCACGGTATGCCGGATCGACGAGCGTGAGGTTCGCGGGCTCACCTGCCGAGACGGGCCTTCCGTGGCCATCCAGCCGGCCGATCTGCGCGGGCCGGAAGGACATCCGGTCCGCGACGCCGGCCCAGTCGATGAGGCCGGTGTCGACCATCGTCTGCTGGACGACGGAGAGCGCCGTCTCCAGGCCCACCATGCCCATGGCGGCCGCGGCCCACTCGCAGTCCTTGTCCTCGTGCGGGTGCGGGGCGTGGTCGGTGGCGACGCAGTCGATGGTGCCGTCGGCGAGAGCCTCGCGCAGCGCCAGCACATCGGTCTCGGTGCGCAGCGGCGGGTTCACCTTGTAGACGGGGTTGTACGAGCGTACGAGCTCGTCCGTGAGCAGCAGGTGGTGCGGGGTCACCTCGGCGGTGACGTTCCAGCCCTTGGACTTGGCCCAGCGGACGATCTCGACGGAGCCGGCCGTGGAGAGGTGGCAGATGTGCACCCGGGAGCCGACGTGGGCGGCGAGGAGGACATCGCGGGCGATGATCGACTCCTCGGCGACGGCCGGCCAGCCGCCGAGGCCGAGCTCGGCGGAGACGATGCCCTCGTTCATCTGGGCGCCCTCGGTGAGACGGGGCTCCTGGGCGTGCTGGGCCACGACGCCGTCGAAGGCCTTCACGTACTCCAGCGCGCGGCGCATGATCACCGCGTCGTCGACGCACTTGCCGTCGTCGGAGAAGACCCTCACGCCGGCGGCGGAGTCGTGCATCGCGCCGAGTTCGGCGAGCTTCTTGCCCTCGAGGCCGACGGTGACGGCGCCGATGGGCTGCACGTCGCAGTAGCCGGACTCCTTGCCGAGGCGGTAGACCTGCTCGACGACGCCGGCGGTATCGGCGACCGGGAAGGTGTTGGCCATGGCGTGCACGGCGGTGAATCCGCCGACAGCGGCCGCCTTGGTGCCGGTGAGGACGGTCTCGGAGTCCTCTCGGCCCGGCTCGCGCAGATGGGTGTGCAGGTCGACGAGGCCCGGCAGCAGGATCTGCCCCTCGGCCTCGACAACGGTCGCGTCGTCCGCGCTCAGCCCGGTGCCGACCTGTGCGATGGTCTCGCCGTCGATCAGGACGTCCTGCGCCTCGCCGCCCAGCACCTTCGCGCCACGGATAAGAATCTTGCTCATGGTTACTTGCTCTCCTCGGTGCGCGCGTGGGTGGGGCTGACGGCGGGCTCATTGCCGCCCAGAAGCAGATACAGGACGGCCATGCGGGTCGAGACGCCGTTGGCGACCTGCTCGACGGCCGTGCAGCGGTCGGAGTCGGCGACCTGCGCCGTGATCTCCATGCCGCGGTTCATCGGTCCGGGGTGCATCACGATGGCGTGCTCGGGCATCCGGGCCATGCGGTCGCCGTCCAGGCCGTAGCGGCGTGAGTATTCGCGCTCGGTCGGGAAGAAGGCGGCGTTCATGCGCTCGCGCTGCACACGCAGCATCATCACGGCATCGGACTTCGGCAGCACCTCGTCCAGGTCGTACGAGACCTCGCACGGCCAGTTCTCGACACCGATCGGCACCAGGGTGGGCGGGGCGACGAGGGTGACCTGGGCGCCGAGGGTGTTCAGCAGCAGGACGTTGGAGCGGGCCACCCGGCTGTGCAGCACGTCGCCGACGATCGTGATGCGGCGTCCTGCGAGGTCACGCCCTATCCCGGCATCCGGGCCGACCAGGCGACGGCGCATGGTGAAGGCGTCGAGCAGCGCCTGGGTGGGGTGTTCGTGGGTGCCGTCGCCGGCGTTGACGACCGCGCCGTCGATCCAGCCGGAGGTGGCGAGCCGGTAGGGGGCTCCGGAGGCGCCGTGCCGGATGACGACGGCGTCCGCGCCCATCGCCTCCAGGGTCAGCGCGGTGTCCTTGAGGGACTCGCCCTTGGAGACCGAGGATCCCTTGGCGGAGAAGTTGATCACGTCGGCGGAGAGCCGCTTGGCGGCCGCCTCGAAGGAGATCCGGGTCCGGGTCGAGTCCTCGAAGAAGAGGTTGACGACGGTACGGCCGCGCAGGGTCGGCAGCTTCTTGATCGGCCGGTCCGCGACCCGGGCCATCTCCTCGGCGGTGTCGAGGATGAGAACGGCGTCGTCGCGGGTGAGGTCGGCGGCCGAGATGAGGTGACGCTTCATCTGGGTGTGCTCCGTTGTCTGGAAGTCGTGGGTCCGGGGGCCTGCGGCGGAGTCGCCATCGGGATGCGGCCCCGGACACACAGCGGCATGCGGGCGCGCGGGTGGCACGTCCGTACGAGGGTTCGGAGGGCGTACGGAGGCGCTACTGCTCGCCGGCCGGGACGGTCTCGCGCACACCGAGCAGCACGGTGTCGCGACCGTCCTCCTCGGCGAGCTGGACCTTGACCGTCTCCCGCAGCGACGTGGGGAGGTTCTTGCCGACATAGTCGGCGCGGATGGGGAGTTCGCGGTGGCCGCGGTCGACCAGGACCGCGAGCTGTACGGCGCGCGGTCGGCCGATGTCGCCCAGTGCGTCGAGCGCGGCGCGGATGGTGCGGCCGGAGAAGAGCACGTCGTCGACGAGGACGACCAGCCGGCCGTCGACGCCGTCACCGGGGATCTCGGTGCGCGCCAGCGTGCGGGCGGGCCGCATACGCAGGTCGTCGCGGTACATGGTGATGTCGAGGGAGCCGACCGGAATCTTTCGGCCGGTGATCTCTTCGAGCTTGTCGGCCAGCCGGCGGGCAAGGAACACACCGCGGGTCGGAATGCCGAGAAGCACCACGTCGTCGGCGCCTTTCGCGCGTTCGACGATCTCGTGGGCGATGCGGGTCAGTACCCGCGCGATGTCGGGAGCCTCGAGAACGGGGCGCGCCACATCGGAACTGTCGTGCGAGTCCATATGAAACGGACCTCCTTCTCCGCCTCACGGGACGGATCTTAAAGGACGTCGGAATTACGCCATCAACGGTACCAGGGCCTTGCGCGGCCCCGGCTCCCGCCCCTCGCCCAGCCCCCGGCAGCACCCGCTACGGACCATTCGGCTTGACGAGTCCAAGTAACGCTGCGTAACCTCACAGTGAGTGACCAGCCGCGCGGCCGAGCCGCACGTCGACACAGTGTCCGGGGAGCTATATGTCCAGCGAATACGCAAAACAGCTCGGGGCCAAGCTCCGCGCCATCCGCACCCAGCAGGGGCTTTCCCTCCACGGCGTGGAGGAGAAGTCCCAGGGCCGCTGGAAGGCCGTCGTGGTCGGCTCGTACGAGCGTGGCGACCGTGCCGTGACCGTGCAGCGCCTTGCCGAGCTGGCGGACTTCTACGGCGTCCCGGTGCAGGAACTGCTTCCTGGCACCACGCCGGGCGGGGCCGCCGAGCCGCCGCCGAAGCTCGTCCTGGATCTGGAGCGCCTGGCCCACGTTCCGCAGGAGAAGGCCGGCCCTCTCCAGCGGTACGCCGCCACGATCCAGTCCCAGCGCGGCGACTACAACGGCAAGGTGCTGTCGATCCGCCAGGACGACCTGCGCACCCTCGCCGTCATCTACGACCAGTCGCCGTCGGTCCTGACCGAGCAGCTCATCAGCTGGGGTGTGCTCGACGCGGACGCGCGGCGCGCGGTCGCGCATGAAGAAGGCTGACGCCACTTCAGGAGAAACGTCACGTCGGAGGGCGAACCCGGTTGTTCCGGGTTCGCCCTCCGGTGCGTTCG
>NZ_JBHWWF010000028.1:73263-121162 GCF_042736455.1 Streptomyces sp. NPDC060064 | reverse complement strand
GGCTCCCGAGGGAGCGGCCGGGGGCGCGGTGAAGATGCCCGGTGAAGCGGACTAGCGGGCCGCGCGGTTGACGGCCGAGACGACCGCCTTCAGCGAAGCACGGGTGGTGTTGGCGTCGATGCCGATGCCCCACAGCACCTTGCCGTCGATCGCGCACTCGATGTAGGAGGCGGCCTGCGCGGACGCGCCCTCGCTCATCGTGTGCTCCTGGTAGTCCAGCAGCCGCGCGTCGACGCCCACCGCGTTCAGCGCCTCGAAGAACGCCGAGATCGGACCGTTGCCGGAGCCGGTCAGCACCGTCTCGGCGCCGTCCACGACCGCCTCGACGGTCAGCGTGTCGATGCCGTCCTTGTCGGTGGTGGTCTGGCCGGAACGCAGCTGGATACGTCCCCAAGCGTTGTCCGGGTTGGGCAGGTACTCGTCCTGGAAGACCGACCAGATCGCCTTCGGCGTGACCTCGCCGCCCTCGGTGTCCGTCTTCGCCTGGATGATCTTCGAGAACTCGATCTGCATCCGGCGCGGCAGGTCCAGCTTGTGGTCGTTCTTCAGGACGTATGCGATACCGCCCTTGCCGGACTGCGAGTTGACCCGGATGACCGCCTCGTAGGAGCGGCCGACATCCTTCGGGTCGATCGGCAGGTACGGGACGGCCCACTCGATCTCGTCGACGGTCCTGCCCTGGGCGGCCGCGTCGGCCTCCATGGCGTCGAAGCCCTTCTTGATGGCGTCCTGGTGGGAGCCGGAGAAGGCGGTGTAGACCAGATCGCCCGCGTAGGGGTGGCGCGGGTGGATCTCCATCTGGTTGCAGTACTCGCTCGTCCGACGGATCTCGTCGATCTGCGAGAAGTCGATCTGCGGGTCGACGCCCTGGCTGAACAGGTTCATACCCAGCGTCACCAGGTCGACATTGCCGGTGCGCTCGCCCTGGCCGAACAGGCAGCCCTCGATACGGTCCGCACCGGCCATGATCGCCAGCTCGGCGGCGGCGACGGCGGTACCGCGGTCGTTGTGCGGGTGCACGGACAGACACACGTACTCGCGGCGGGTCAGATTGCGTGACATCCACTCGAAGCGGTCGGCGTGCGTGGACGGGGTCGAGCGCTCCACCGTGGCAGGCAGGTTGAGGATGATCTCGCGGCCGGCCTCGGGCTGCCAGACGTCACAGACGGCCTCGCAGACCTCCAGCGCGAAGTCCAGCTCGGTGTCGGTGAAGATCTCCGGACTGTACTGGTAGCCGAAGATCGTCTCCGGGCCCAGGATCTTCTCGGCGTACTCCATCACCAGCCGCGTACCGTCCACGGCGATCTGCTTGATGTCGTCCTTCGAGCCGCGGAAGACGACCCGGCGGAAGGTGGGCGCCGTCGCGTTGTACAGGTGCACCGTGGCGCGGTGGGCTCCGACGACGGACTCGACGGTGCGCTCGATCAGGTCCTCGCGCGCCTGGGTCAGGACGGAGATCGTCACGTCCTCGGGGATCGCGCCCTCTTCGATGATGGAGCGTACGAAGTTGAAGTCGGTCTCGCCGGAGGACGGGAAGCCGACCTCGATCTCCTTGTAGCCCATGCGTACCAGCAGGTCGAACATCTCGCGCTTGCGGGCGGGCGACATCGGGTCGATCAGGGCCTGGTTGCCGTCGCGCAGATCGGTGGACAGCCAGCGGGGCGCGGCGGTGATCCGGTTGTTCGGCCAGGTGCGGTCGGGGATGTCCACGGCCTCGTACTTGCCGTACTTGTGGATCGGCATCCCGGACGGCTTCTGCGTGTGGGTCGCGGTGGTGACGGGCGTGGGGCGACCGACGGAAGTGTCAGACATTGCGTAGGGCTCCTCGGGGTCCAGCAAGTAGGACGGCCGACTGAGTCGAAGCAGCACCAGATCCCGCGGGGAGGGGGTCGGCCTACGACTACAGGCCCTCGCCGCGGCAGCTAAGAAGAAGCAGCCCGAAACGCATGATGGGAAGCAGCCTAACCGAGCATCGCGGGGGACGGAGGTGCCGTATCAGTATGCGGGACACTATTCCGGTTACGGCCAAACAGTGCCGTATCACACTGAGGCAGCCCCCAAACCCCGTATCACTCCATTTCACTAATCATGGTGGCAACTAGTGACAGCACGATGACGCAGTGCCACAGTCCCCCGCATGGACGCCAACGCCCGCCGGGTCAACCCGGTCTTCTGCACCATCGTGCCGCCCCATGTCCTCGACAAAATGGCCCGCGCCGAGGACCCCACGATCGCCGAGCCCGCCGCCCGCACCCTTGAGCACGACGCCCTCCAGCGCACCCGCCGCCGGATCACCACCGTCCGCGGTCTCGCTCCGAGCACGGCCGGAGCCGTGTCGGACAAGCCCCATCGCACGATCTACGACGCCAAGCACGAAGAGATCGTGCCGGGCAAGAAGGTGCACTCCGAGAACGACAAGCCCGCCAGGGACGCCACGGTGAACCGAGCCCACGCGGGCCTCGGTGCCACGTTCGACCTGTATCTCAAGGCGTACGGCCGCCACTCCATCGACGGCTCCGGCCTGCCGCTGAACGCGACCGTCCACTACGGCGAGAACTACGACAACGCCTTCTGGGACGGCGAGCGGATGGTCTTCGGCGACGGGGACAACGATCTGTTCCTGGACTTCACGCTGCCCGTGGACGTGATCGGACACGAGCTCACCCACGGTGTCACGCAGTACACGGCGAATCTGGAGTACTTCAGCCAGTCCGGCGCGCTGAACGAGTCCATGTCGGACGTCTTCGGCTCGCTCATCAAGCAGTACGCCCTCGGCCAGAGCGCCGACCAGGCCGACTGGCTGATCGGCGCGGGCCTGCTGGGCCCCAATGTCACGGGCGTCGCGCTGCGCTCGATGAAGGAGCCGGGCACGGCGTACGACGACGACGTCCTCGGCAAGGACCCGCAGCCGGCGACGATGGAGGACTACGTCAAAACCGGTCGCGACAACGGCGGCGTGCACATCAACTCGGGGATCCCGAACCACGCCTTCTACCTGGTCGCCACCGCGCTGAGCGGCAATGCGTGGGAGCGGGCGGGCCAGATCTGGTACGACGTCCTGACCGGCGGCGAACTCTCCACGACCGCGCAGTTCACCGAGTTCGCCCGCCTCACGGTGGCCGCGGCCCGCTCGCGCTTCGGCGACGGTGAGGAGCAGGAGGCGCTGCTGAAGGCGTGGTCCCAGGTCGGGGTGGGTACCAACTGAGCCGTTCGCGTACTAGACAGGACCCATGCATATCCAGGTAAGGCGCACAGGTGGCTTCGCCGGTATCGAACGGTTCGCGGAGGTGGACACCTCGGGGCGGACCGATGCGGGCACCTGGCATGCCCTGGCCGAGCAGGCGATGGCCGGCGGCCGGAGCACGCCGCCGGACGGAGTGCCGGACGGGTTCAGCTACCGGATCACGGTGGACGGGCGCAGCGTCTACTGCGCGGATCCCCGGCTGTCCGACGCGCAGCGGCAGCTGATCTCGCTGGTCCTCAAGGAAGGTTCGTAACCGGGGCGGAGGCGGGCGCGGCGGACGTGGAGGCGGGCGCGGATGCCGAGGCCGCCTCCACACTGTCGCCCTGGCCGATCGCGAAGCCCCGGACGAGAGCCAGCAGGGTCTCGTCCGGGGTGCGCCGGCCAGTGAAGTAGCCCGCCCGCTCCAACTGGGCGAGGCCGTGCATCTGGCACCACAGCTGCCAGGCGCGCAGTGAGACGTCGCCGTCCCGGAAGCGGCCCGCGGCGGTGCAGCGGCGGATGACACCGTGCGGGACGCGGAGCATGGAGGTGCCCATCTCCCGGTCCTCGTCGGCGAGTTCGAAGCCGGCCAGCTGGGATCCACCGAACATGACGGCGTACACATTCGGTTCGGCGCGGGCGAACTCCTGGTAGACGCGGCAGATGGCATACAGATCGGCGACCGGGTCGTCGGTGGGCCGCACGAGGTCGGTACGCGCCATGAAGCGCTCGAACCCCTCGCGTATCACCTCGCGGACGAGTGCCGGCATCGAGCCGAAGTGGGTGTAGACCGCCATGGTCGAAGCGCCGACCGCCCTCACCAGGCGACGGGCACTGAGGGCAGCGGGTCCCTCGTCGGCGAGGACGCGGGCGGCCTCGTCGAGAAGCCGACGGCGAACGGAATCCTGGGGCGGCACAGCAGCAGCGTAACGCCGTTATGGACATAACGGGTGTCATGCGAAGCCGGCGCCCCAGGACAGTGACCCGACGGTCAGAAACCCAGCTTCCGCAGCTGCTTCGGGTCCCGCTGCCAGTCCTTCGCCACCTTCACATGCAGGTCCAGGAAGACAGGGGTCCCCAGGAGCGCCTCGATGTGCTTGCGCGACTTCGTGCCGACCTCCTTCAGGCGCTTGCCCTTCGGGCCGATGATGATGCCCTTCTGGCTCGGGCGCTCGATGTAGAGGTTCGCGTGGATGTCCAGCAGCGGCTTGTCCGCCGGGCGGTCCTCGCGCGGCAGCATCTCCTCCACCACCACCGCGATCGAGTGCGGCAGCTCGTCCCGTACACCCTCCAGCGCGGCCTCGCGGATCAGTTCCGCGACCATGACCTGCTCGGGCTCGTCCGTGAGGTCGCCCTCCGGGTAGAGCATCGGGCCCTCCGGGAGCAGCGGGATCAGCAGGTCGGCCACCAGCTGGACCTGCTTGCCGCCGACCGCCGAGACCGGGACGATCTCCGCCCACTCCATGCCCAGCTCCTTGCCGAGCTGGTCGATCGCGATCAGCTGCTCGGCGAGCGTCTTGGAGTCGACCAGGTCGGTCTTGGTGACGATCGCGACCTTCGGGGTCTTCTTGATGCCCGCGAGCTCCTTGGCGATGAAGCGGTCGCCGGGGCCGAGCTTCTGGTCGGCGGGCAGGCAGAAGCCGATCACGTCGACCTCGGCCCAGGTGGTACGTACGACGTCGTTGAGACGCTCGCCGAGCAGCGTGCGCGGCTTGTGCAGGCCCGGGGTGTCGACCAGGATCAGCTGGGCCTCGGGGCGGTGCACGATGCCGCGGACGGTGTGCCTGGTCGTCTGCGGCCGGTTGGAGGTGATCGCCACCTTCTGGCCTACCAGAGCGTTCGTGAGGGTGGACTTGCCCGCGTTGGGGCGGCCGACGAAGCAGGCGAAGCCGGCCCGGTGGGGGGCGTTGTTCTCTTGGGTACGAGCGCTCATGGCGCCCATTGTCCCTGATGTCACGAGCCCTCGGGTACGCGCGCCCTCACCCGCCGTACTCTGGCCCACACCCCGGCCGCCGACAGGCCCGCCGCCAGCACCACCGCGACCAGCCAGGGCAGCGCGAAGAAGGAGGTTCCGGCCGACTCGCGGACGTCCCGTGCGGTGGCTGTGAGTCTGACCTCGCCCCATTCGAGCTGGGGTGCTCCCGCCCAGCGTTCGGTGAGGCGGATCTTCTGGCGGGGCAGCAGCTCGGCGGGGATCTTCTTCAGATCGCGGTTGAGGAGATCGCGGCCGAAGAGGCCCTCCGCCTTGAGGGCGACCTTGGGGTTGAGCGTGACATTGCCGCGGTTGTAGAGGGTGTACGAGATGAGCGCACTGCTCTCGCCGGTGCCGGGCACCAGGGGCTGCTCGTGGGTGAGCGTGACGTTCTCGACGGAGAGCGCGGGGACGGTGGGACCGTTCACGCGCAGATAGATGCGCGCGCCGACCGCCTGCTGGATGCCGACGGCGAGCGAGCCCGTCGAGGAGTTGAGGCGCTCGTCGAGGGCAACCATGGCGCCGGGGTGGTCACCGGGTTCGGCGTCCTCGGGGAGGTTCACGGTGTACGGCACGGTGACCGAACTGTTCGCCGGGACGGTGACACGGTCGCGCTCGGGCTTGGCCCAGGCGCCGATGCCGCGCTGCTTCTCCTTCTGGGTGCGTACGGCGAAGCCGCCGTCCCGTTCGGTGTTGTACGCGTCGGCGGCATACAGCCGGAACGTCAGTGGGGCGGCGGTCTTGTTGGTGACCGTGACCTCGTCGGTGAGGGTCGTGCCGGGGTCGGCCGAGAGATAGAAGTACGGGCGCCGGCCCAGTTCGGAGGAGGTGGGGTAGACGGACCAGTTGCCGTTGTCGGCGGCGTGGGCGGCCGGGATCCCGTACCCGCCGTACAGCAGCGCGACCAGGACGGGCAGCAGGATGACGTACAGCTTGCGCATGTGCGGAGCCCCCCAGGGACGTAGCGGTGCCGGGGAAGTTCGAGCGGGCCGACCGGGTGCGCGCCCGGCCCGTCCGTTTTCTTTTTGAGGCTCGGTTCGCCTCCGGGGCGCCTTCAGCGTGTGTCGACGGTCGATCGTGCTCGATCCCTCGTTCCTCGGGACCTCCGCGCGTTCTCCCTTTCGACGCCCGCGCGCCCCTTCGGCTCACTCGCCGGGACCACTGAAGTGAGCGTGAGGGTCAGCACTGCCGAGTACGCGCCGTATGTCGCAGTCGATCGTGCTCGATCCCCCGTTCCTCGGGACCTCCGCGCGTTCTCCCTTTCGACGCCCGCGCGCCCCTTCGGCTCACTCGCCGGCACCACTTAGGTGAGCGTGAGGGTCAGCACTGCGGAGTACGCGCCGGGGGCGGTGTACGCCGGTACGTCCAGTGAGACCTTCGCGTCCACGGTGAACTCGCCTCCGGTGAGCGCCCCGTTGGGCGTGGAGGCGAGGGTCGCGCCCGCGCTGCCGACCGGTCCCGCGGAGCCGGCCGCACAGGTGCTGGGACTGCCCTGCTTGGTGGTGCAGGCCGGCGTCCAGCCGAGTCTGCCGGCGTCGATCTTCCCGCCGGGCCCGGTGAAGTCGGTGACCTTGCCGGTCAGGGACCACCCCGCGGGGCCGCCGCGGAAGTCCTTGACCGTCACCTTCTTCAGATCACCGGCGGCTGCCCCGCCCTTGCCGAAGTCGACCGCCGACATCTCGACGGTGTCACCGGCCTGGGACATGGACAAAGTGCCTGCGGCGACCGAGGTGTTGAGCTTCTGGCTGTTGCCGGGCAGAGGCGTGTCGTCGACGACGGTGTACGCCGCCGGGCCCGCGCCCTTCTCCGCCGACCAGGCACTGCC
This sequence comes from Streptomyces sp. NPDC060064, assembly GCF_042736455.1. Lineage (NCBI taxonomy): Bacteria > Bacillati > Actinomycetota > Actinomycetes > Kitasatosporales > Streptomycetaceae > Streptomyces > Streptomyces sp. NPDC060064. The sequence goes on along the minus strand of NZ_JBHWWF010000028.1, from coordinate 114,142 downwards.
TTCGTACGCGACGATGCCCGTGGTCGCCTTGTCGTTGGCCTTGAGCCGCGCGGTGAAGCCGCCTGTGGCGTCGGCCTTGAGGGTCATTCTGTCGGCTGTCTCGGCCGCTCCGGCCCGTCCGACGACGGTGATGTCGGCGAGCGGAGTGAACTTGGCGCCGGTGACGGTGACCTGGTCACCGGGTTTGCCGGAGGCAGTGGCGAGCTGGATCGTGCGCTCGTTGGCCCCCGGAACGTCCGTCGCGACGACCGTCTGGGAGACGGGCGCGGGCGGATTGGTGACCGTACACGGGGTGTCCAGCTCCATGATGTAGCTGGTGTGGATGTTGTAGTCGCCGGGCGAGAGGGTGATCGAGCCGGGCGCGGTGACCTTGAAGGTGCCGGTCATCGAGAACGGCGGGAACGCTCCCTTGCCGGGGACGGGCGGGTTCTTCTTGGGGCCGGTGACCGTGACGCTGCCGGCCTGGGCGCCGCCGAGGGCGACCTTGCCGCTGGGCGTCATGATGTCGGCCGGAAGGGCGAGGTCGACCGGGTTGCTGGCGGCCGGCTTGGTGACCGTGTACGTGACCGTGACGGTGTCGCCCACCTTGGGGGCGGCGTTGTCGACGGTGATCTCGGCGGTCGTGGTGCCGTCGATGGGCGGGATACCGGCGATGGGCGGCGGTACGCAGTGGGTCGCGAAGTCCACCGGTGCGGAAACGGCGGCCATCGCGTTCGCGGGCGCGGCGAGCGATGCCGCGCCCGCGACCAGGGCGAGGGACCCCAGTGCGGCGGTCCACCGTCGCCTGCGGCCAATGGATCTTCGGATGGCGGATCTTCGGGTGGCTGTAGCCATGATTGCCCCCTTCTGAGGAATGCTGGGGGCCATTGACAGGGGACGGCCGAAAGAAGTCAATGGAATCGAAATGCGCTGTCTGATGACCCATCAGATACTGTCAAGATCCGCGTTTGCGCAGGCCGGAAGGGGAATCGGCGCCACCGGAAAAGGTGACGCCGATTTCTGTTACACCGGTGCTGTCATACCGTCCGGCTTCCCCGTCCGGCTTCCCCGTCCGGCTTCCCGTCCGGTACTCCCGTCCGGGAAGCTCCGGGGAATGCGGCCCGTGAGCGGCCCGACGGCTTCAGACCGCCCTGGTGGCCCGACGCCTACGGAACCGGTCGGCGAGAATCGCGGCTACGACAGCCACATACAGCAGGCCGAGTACTCCGGTCGCCAGATCCAGCCAGTCGGCCCCGCGGCCGAGCGCCAGATCCTCTGCCGCGGCTCCGCCCAGCCACACCGCCGCCAGCAGCACGCTCGCGACCGCCTGCGCGATCCGCGCCGCGCGCTCGCGTCCGTAGCCCTTCAGCAGCTCGCCCGCGGCGAAGCCGACCACCACGAAGGGCCAGACGTCCATCGCGTCCACACCACCCGTCGTGGCCGCCTCGACGAGGCTGCCGGCCCCGACGGTGCCGGCACCCGCCAGGGCGACCCAGCCGAACACCCGCCGAGGCCGTGCTCCCTTTGGAGCACCTCGGCGCATCAGCCCGCCGCCACCGCGGACTTGAGCGCTCCGTCGGGGCCGGCGAGCAGCACCGGGGTGTCCGGACCGCCCAGGTCACGTACCGCGGCGCGGTCCGCGTCGGAGGCGGCGTCCGCCTCGGAGACGACGGCCGCGGCCTCGAGGGACTTCGCGCCGCTGGCGACGGCCATGGCGACGGCGGTCTGCAGCGCGCTGAGCTTCAGCGACTCCAGCGCCACGGTCCCCGCGACATACGTACGCCCGGTGTCGTCCCGTACGGCAGCACCCTCGGGCACACCGTTGCGGGCCCGGGCGCTGCGCGCCAGCGTGATGATCTTGCGGTCCTCGGGGTCGAGGTCGGTGCTCTGCGTCATATCGCGAGCATAGATCGGCCGCCCGGCACGGAGCCGGGCGGCCGGTCGGAGTGGCAGGGGCTCAGCCCCGGACGCCCTTGACGAACTTGTCGCCGACCCGCTTGACCAGATCCGCGAAGTCCTTCTGCGCCGTGGGGCCGCCCTCGTTCATGTACGCGACGCGGGTGGCACCGGTGCCCTGGTGCGCGACCAGCAGATCGGCCTTGATCACGATGCCGGGCGCGAACTCAATGGACATCTCGAAGGCGTGCGATGCCTCGCCGACCTTCGGAAGGTCGAGCTTCTCGATCTTGACGGCGGTCTTCTCGCCCTCCATCTCGAAGGAGACGGTGGAACAGCTGCCCAGCGCCGTGCCGATGGCCTTGGTGAAGTCGGCGGCGCCCGCGCCGGCGAACGTGAGGACCTGCTGGCTCAGCTCGGTCTTGCCGTCGGCCTGCTTGAAGTCGACGTCTCCGCCCTTGGTGGCGCCCTTGACCTTGGCGCCCATCATGTCGGCGAGCGGCTGACACTCGGGCTTGTCGGCCTTCGGGGCCGGGGTGTTGTCGGCGGCGACCTTGCCGGCCTTCCAGCCGGCGGGAAGGTCCTTGACCTCAAGGGTCGCGGCCTTCATCTGCGCGGCGGTCAGCGGCGTGAGCGCCGGCGCCTCCCCGCCCTCGCCCTTCGCCTTGTCCTTGGACTGCTCCTGGCCGGCGGCCGGCTTCTTCTCGTCGGACGAACCGCCGCAGGCCGCCGCGGCGAAGCACAGCACGGAAACGGTGAGAGCGGCGGCAACGCCGCGGCGCATACGTGTACGCATGAAAGTGGTACTCCCCTGAATCTGGCTCAAAAGTGCTCATGGGGAGCTTCCCCCCTCCCCGGTAACGGGCAGAGGATACACATACGCCGAGGTCAGCCCGCCACCGGATACATCGAGCCGCGCCGGCCCTCCGGGCTCGCCAGCCACTCCAGCTTCGCGGCCGTATCCGCTTCCGGCAGCGGCGTATGCATCACGATCGCCAGATCCGGCCGGGCCGGCACCCGCAGCTGGGTCGACTCCACGAACAGCGCCCCGACCAGGGGGTGTTCCATCTCCTTGCGGACCTGCCCGCCGGGCGCGATATCGCGCCGCTCCCACAGCTCGGTGAAATCCTCACTGGCCGCCTTCGCCTCCTCGACCACCGACTGGAAGCCCTCGTCGTCGGGACGCTCGGAGCAGGCAGCCCGGAACTGCGCGACGACATTGGGCGCGTTCTGCTCCCAACTCTTGGCACGCGAGCGGTAGATGGGGTCGGTGAAGAAGGCGATCAGACAGTTCTGAACGAGCTCGGGGCGCATGCCGAGGACCATCCCCGCCGCGTCGTTGTAGAGGACCGTGTTCCAGTACGCGTCCATGATGTGCGCGGGGAAGGGCATCCACGCGTCGATCAGCCGCCGCAGCCCGGCGCACATGTCGGCGTCGCCCGGATCCACCTCGGGCGCGGGCGGGTTGAGCCCGGCCAGTACGTACAGATGGCGGCGCTCGACGCTGCTCAGCCGCAGCACCCGGCCCACCGAGTCGAGGACCTGCGGCGAGACGGTGATGTCCCGCCCCTGCTCCAGCCACTGGTACCAGGAGACACCGACGCCCGCGAGGACCGCGACCTCCTCACGGCGAAGTCCGGGCGTACGACGGCGGGCCCCACCGTCCGGCAGGCCCGCCTCGGCCGGACTGACCCTGGCGCGCCTGCTCATCAGGAACTCGCGCAGCTCGCCGAGGCGGTGCGCCTTCATCCCATCCTGCTCGGCCGTCATGGCCACGTACTCCCCCTGGTCCGTCCGCCTGGCTGCCTGGTGGTGCGACCAACAGGATAAGTTCCCGCTCCCCACGGATAGTCCTGTAGCCCGAGGCTGTTGCTCATGGCAATCGACACCTCCGCCCCCACCCTCGCGGCGACCGCGCCGCCGAAGCTCTCCGGCCGCGCCAAGCTGATCCTGCTCGTCCTGTGCGCCGCCCAGTTCATGGTCGCGCTCGACTTCTCCGTACTGAATGTGGCGCTGCCCGTCCTCGGCAAGGACCTGGGCATGAGCCAGTCCGCGCTGCAGTGGGCGGTCACCGCCTTCGCGTTGCCCTCCGGCGGCTTCCTGCTGCTCTTCGGCCGGACCGCCGATCTGTACGGGCGGCGCAAGTTGTTCCTCAGCGGTCTCGCCGTCTTCGGCGCCGCCTCACTGCTCGCGACCTTCGCCTGGGACCCGGCGTCCTTCCTGGCCGGCCGGGCCCTGCAGGGTCTGGGCGCGGCCGCCATCGTGCCGACCGGAATGTCGCTGCTCACCACCACCTTCCCGGAAGGCCCGCAGCGCGACCGGGCGCTGGGCATCAGCGGCACACTGCTGTCCCTGGGCTTCACCATCGGCATGGTGCTGGGCGGCGTACTGACGGACACTCTGGGCTGGCGCTCCACGATGGGCCTGCTGGCCGTGGCCGCGCTGCTCGTCCTCCTGCTGGCGCCCGGTCTGCTGGCCGAGTCCCGGCACCCGGAGCGGCCGCGTCTTGACGTGCCCGGCGCGGTCACCGTCACCGGCGGGCTGCTCGCCGTGATCTACGCCCTGTCCACGGCGGCCGAGCGAGGCTTCGGCGGGGTCGACGTCCTGGTGACGCTGATCGCCGGAGTCGCGCTGCTGGTCGCCTTCGTGGTGGTCGAGTCCCGGTCCCCCGCCCCGCTGGTCTCGCTGCCGATGCTGCGGCGGCGGACGGTGGCCTGGGGGAATCTGGGCGGTCTGGTCACCTTCTCGATGATGAGCACGGTCGTCTTCGTCCTCACCCTCTACCTCCAGGAGGTGCTGGAGCTCTCCGCCTTCCGGACCGGTCTGGTCTTCGGCGTCCAGGGCGTGCTGTCGGCCTTCGCCGGTGCGTACGCCCCCAAGCTCATCGGCCGCATCGGCGCCCGTCGCACGCTGGTCGTCTCGCTGCTCGGCCAGGGCGTGTTCGTCGCCGCGCTGCTCGGCATCGGCACCGGATCGGGCGCTCTGCTGGCGACCGTCGCCGTCTCGCTGGCCAGCGTCTGCCATCTGGGCGCGATCATCTCGTACGGACTGACGGTGACGTCCGGGGTGCCGGACGAGGAGCAGGGCCTGGCGACGGGGCTGGTCACCACGACGCAGCAGGTGGGGATCACCATCGGCATCCCGCTGCTGGGTGTGCTGGCAACGACGCAGGGCTCGCTGTTCGACGGGGTCCGTACGGTGCTGGCGGTGGACGCGGCGGTTGTCGTGGGAGCGGCGGTCCTGGTGGGGCTGGGCCTGCGGAAGCGGAATATCAGCCCCTCCGGCGATTGAGCAGCGGGGTCCGGGGCGGAGCCCCAGAGCCCCAGCTCAGGAAAGGCCGCCCAGGTCAAGCGCGGTCCAGGCGGAGGCGGTTCGCCTTGGGGAGGCCCGCCACCACCAGGTCGTACGAGTCCTCGATCAGCTCCCGGACCATCCGGTCCGGGAGCTCGCCGACCGTCACCGTGTTCCAGTGGCGCTTGTTCATGTGATAGCCGGGGACGATCGCCGCATGGTCGGTACGCAGCTGGACCGCGATCTCCGGCTCGCACTTGAGGTTCACCCTCAGCGGCCGGGCGTCCAGCGCGCTGAGCGCGAAGAGTTTGCCGAGAACCTTGAACACCGAGGTCTCGGGCCCGAACGGGAACTCCTCCACCGCAGCGTTGAATTCGAGGCAGAACGCCCTCAACTCCTGTGCCTTCATGCCGCCGCATCCCCCTCGGGCTTCCCCGGCACCGGCTCCGCCAGCACGGTGACGATTCTGTTCCGGCGGCCGGCCGGGGACTCCGCGGTCAGCCGCAGCGCACGCCCGTCCGGCAGGTCGACCACCGCGAACGCGCCCGCGATCGGCACCCGTCCCAGGGCCTTCGCCAGCAGTCCGCCGACGGTCTCCACATCCTCGTCGTCGAACTCGTCGAGCCCGTACAGCTCGCCGAGATCGTCGATGTCGAGGCGGGCGGTGACCCGGAAGCGGCCCTGGCCCAACTCCTCGACCTGCGGCACCTCTCGGTCGTACTCGTCGGTGATCTCGCCGACGATCTCCTCGAGGATGTCCTCGATCGTGACGATGCCGGCCGTGCCGCCGTACTCGTCGATGACGACAGCAACGTGGTTGCGCTTCTGCTGCATCTCGCGCAGCAGGTCTCCGGCGTTCTTGGTGTCGGGCACGAACACGGCGGGCCGCATCGCCGTGGAGACCAGATCGGCCTCGGAGTCGCGGTTGATGTGCGTCTTGCGGACCAGGTCCTTCAGATACACGATGCCCACGATGTCGTCCTCGTTCTCCCCGGTGACGGGGACGCGCGAGAAGCCGGAGCGCAGCGCCAGGGTCAGCGCCTGCCGGATCGTTTTGTACCGCTCGATGCAGACCAGGTCGGTCCTGGGGACCATCACTTCGCGTACGAGGGTGTCGCCGAGCTCGAAGACGGAGTGCACCATACGGCGCTCGTCGTCCTCGATCAGCGACTCCTGCTCGGCGAGGTCGACCATCGCCCGAAGCTCAGCCTCGCTCGCGAACGGGCCCTTGCGGAAGCCCTTTCCGGGCGTGAACGCGTTGCCGAGCAGGATCAGCAGTTGCGGGATCGGGCCCATGATGCGGGCGAGCGGAAGCAGGACGTACGCGGCCGCGGTGGCGGTGTTCAGCGGGTGCTGGCGGCCGATGGTGCGCGGCGAGACGCCCACCGCGACATACGAGACGAGCACCATCACTCCGATGGCGACGACCAGCGCCGTCCAGGTCTCCTTGAACTCCTCCAGGCAGACATAGGTGACGAGCACCCCGGCCGCCATCTCGCAGGACACCCGCACCAGCAGGGCGACATTGAGATACCGGGTCGGGTCGGCGCTGACCTGCGCCAGTTTCTCGGCGCCGCGCCGTCCGGAACGTACGGCTTCGGCCGCACGGAAACTGGAGACGCGGGCCAGGCCCGCCTCCGCGCACGCCGCCAGCCAGGCGACGACGACCAGCAGAATCGCGCCGAAGATCAGTTGACCGGTCATGAGACGGTCGGCGCCGGGGACGGACCGGTGTGGCCCTTCTCCGCCCGCCAGCCGTCGATGATCGCGGCCTGCAGACCGAACATCTCCGCCTTCTCGTCCGGCTCCTCGTGGTCGTAGCCCAGCAGATGCAGCACTCCATGGACGGTCAGGAGCTGGAGCTCCTCGTCCATGGAGTGCTGTGTCGGGGCCTCTTCGCCCTGCGTCTTGGCGACTTCGGGACAGAGCACGATGTCACCGAGGAGCCCCTGTGGGGGCTCCTCGTCGTCCTTGACCGGCGGACGCAGCTCGTCCATCGGGAAGGACATGACATCGGTCGGACCGGTCAGGTCCATCCACTGGATGTGCAACTGCTCCATGGCGTCGGCGTCCACGACGATCACCGAGAGTTCGGAGAGCGGGTGGATGCGCATCCGCGCGAGCGCGTAGCGGGCGACATCGAGGATCGCCTGCTCGTCGACCTCGGTTCCGGATTCGTTGTTGACGTCGATCGACATGGTGCGCTGTTACTACTTCCCGTTCGGGTGCCCGTTTTGGCCGTCGTACTTCTCGTACGCGTCGACGATACGGCCGACGAGCTTGTGCCGTACGACATCCTGGCTCGTGAGCCGGGAGAAGTGCACGTCCTCGACGCCCTCCAGAATGTGCTGGACCTGGCGCAGTCCGCTCTTCGTGCCGTTCGGCAGGTCGACCTGGGTGACGTCACCGGTGATGACGATCTTCGAGTCGAAGCCGAGCCGGGTCAGGAACATCTTCATCTGCTCGGCGCTGGTGTTCTGCGCCTCGTCGAGGATGATGAACGCGTCGTTGAGCGTCCGGCCGCGCATATACGCCAGCGGCGCGACCTCGATCGTGCCCGCCGCCATCAGCCGTGGGATCGAGTCGGGGTCGAGCATGTCGTGCAGCGCGTCGTACAGCGGCCGCAGATACGGGTCGATCTTCTCGTAGAGCGTGCCGGGCAGGAAGCCGAGGCGCTCGCCGGCCTCCACCGCGGGACGGGTCAGGATGATGCGGTTGACCTGCTTGGACTGCAGGGCCTGGACCGCCTTGGCCATGGCGAGATACGTCTTGCCGGTACCGGCGGGGCCGATGCCGAACACGATCGTGTGCTTGTCGATCGCGTCGACGTACCGCTTCTGGTTGAGGGTCTTGGGGCGGATGGTCCGGCCGCGGCTGGAGAGGATGTTCTGGGTGAGCACCTCGGCCGGGGTCTCGACCGCGCCGTTGCCGCTTTCGCCTGCTCTGAGCATGGCGATCGAGCGTTCCACTGCGTCCTCCGTCATCGGCTGCCCGGTGCGGAGCACCAGCATCATCTCGTCGAACAGGCGCTGGATCAGAGCGACTTCCGCCGCGTCGCCGATCGCGCTCACCTGATTGCCCCGGACATGGATGTCGGCCGCCGGGAAGGCCTTCTCGATCACGCGCAGCAGGGCGTCACCCGAACCCAGGACCGTCACCATCGGATGCTTGGCGGGGACGGTGAAGTGGGCTCGCGCCTGCCCCGGCGCAGGGGTCTGGGCTGTAGGTGTCTGAGTCATGGGCCGGCTCTGTGGCCTGCACATACCTCCCGTTGCAGGGTTCTCGCTGCTCGACAACCTCTGGGACACCAAGCGTACGACTTGGCACTGACAAGGCCGAGGGCTTTTCCGGGGGCGTTACGGAGGGGCGGCTTCAGGCGGGGGCCGCGGGCGGAGGGGCCGCAGGCGGGGGGCTTCAGGCGGAGCGGCCGAAGCCGATCGTCGGTACGGCTCGGCGCAGCGGCCACGGCCGGGTCGGCGCGGGCAGCAGCGTCTCCAGGAACGCGTACCGGCGCAGGGCCGTCGGGTCCTGGTCGTCACAGCCCTGGACGTACTGCCACCACGCGGCGATCTCGGACCAGCCCGGCGCGGAGAGCGAGCCGCCGAACTCCTGCACCGACAGGGCGGCGGTCAGCCCGGCGAAGGCGAGGCGGTCGGCGAGCGGCCAGCCCGCGAGCGTGCCGGTGACGAAACCGGCCACGAACACATCACCGGCACCGGTCGGGTCGAGCGCCTCCACCTCGATGGCGGGGACCTGGGCGCTCTCGCCGGTCCCGCCGTCGACGGCGTACGCGCCCTCCGCGCCGAGAGTGACGACGGCCAGCGGAACCCGCTCGGCCAGGGCGTGGGCGGCGGCGCGGGGGCAGTCGGTGCGGGTGTAGCGCATCGCCTCTTCGGCATTGGGCAGGAAGGCCTCGCAGTGCTCCAGGTCGGCGAGGTCGTCCGGGTCCCAGCGGCCGCTCTCGTCCCAGCCGACGTCGGCGAAGACGCGGGTGCCCTTGCGGGCGGCCTGGGCGATCCACTCGTCGCGACCGGGCGTGAGAGAGGCGATGGCGGCCCTGGCGGGCGGCGGGCAGTCCGGCGCGGGCTCGGGCGACGGGGCCTCGTGCCCGTGGGAGACCATCGTGCGCTCGCCCTCGTACGCCATGGAGACGGTGACGGGCGAGTGCCAGCCGGGCACGGTGCGGGAGAGCGCGAGGTCGATGCCCTCGCCCTGCGCGAGGGCGTCCCAGCAGTACTCGCCGTAGTGGTCGTCCCCGAACGCGGCGGCGAGGGAGGTACGCAGCCCGAGCCGGGCCAGGGCGGTGGCCATATTGGCGACACCACCGGGGCTGGAGCCCATGCCACGGGCCCAGGACTCGGTACCGCGGACGGGGGCGGAGTCGAGGCCGGTGAAGATGATGTCGAGGAAGACACTGCCGGTGAGATAGACGTCGCAGTCCGGATCGGCTGGTCTCCGGAGCGCGGCGAGCGGGTCCAGGCAGGTGGCAGCGTGGTGTGGATACTCTCCGTGTCCAATGGTCACCGTGCCGCTCCCGGTACGTGGTGCAGATCAGGCCAGTCTGCCTGATGGGGGGCGGGGGGTCGCGGGTGCGGGCCGGGGCGTAGGAAGTTTCCCCGCCCCGCCCCTTCCCGATTCTGTCCTCAATCGCCGGACGGGCTGATGTGTGGCAATCACGGGACGGGCTGCGTGTGCGGCAACCGCCGGACGGGCTGCGTATCCACCAACCGCCGGACGGGCGGCGGCGTGCACAGCAACCGCCGGGCGGGCGGCGTGTGCGGCTACCAGCGGGGGACGGGTGGCGCGACCCGGCCGGGCTCGGCGATCCGCATCGCCGCGGCGTCGTCGCGTTCGCGCATCGTGCCGTCGTCGTCGAGCCAGCGCCGGTGCAGGAGCGCCAGCCGCTCGCGGTCGAGTTCGACACCGAGGCCCGGCAGGTCGCAGACGGCGAGGCGGCCGTCCTTGAACTCGAGGCGCTCGGTGATGACGTCCTCGGTCTGCCACGGGTAGTGGCTGTCGCAGGCGTAGTCCAGGTTGGGGACGACCGCGGCGACATGCGTCATCGCGGCGAGGCTTATACCGAGGTGGGTGTTGGAGTGCATGGACAGGCCGACCCCGTACGTCCGGCAGATCGCGGCCAGTTCACGGGTGTTGCGGAGCCCGCCCCAGTAGTGGTGGTCGCAGAGGACGACCTGAACGGCGCCGCGCGCGAAGGCCTCGGGGATCTCGGCGAAGGTCGTCACGCACATGTTCGTCGCGAGCGGAACATCGGTGCCGGCCGCGACCTCGGCCATCCGGGCCGTCGTGCTCGCCGGGTCCTCCAGGTACTCCAGTACGTCAGCGAGCTCCTCGGCGACCTTCAGCGATGTCTCCACGGACCAGGCGCCGTTGGGGTCGAGCCGCAGCGGCCGGCCGGGGAACGCCTCCGCCAGCGCGCGGACCGCCGCGATCTCCTCCTCGGGCGTGAAGACGCCGCCCTTGAGCTTGAAGGAGGCGAAGCCGTACTCGCGGGCGAAGCGCCGGGCCTGCGCGACGACGCCCGCCGGGTCCACGGCCGCGCCCCAGTCGTCGGACTTCCCGGCGCCGCCGGGGTGTTCGGCCCAGCGGTAGAAGAGGTACGCGCTGTAGTCGACGGCGTCGCGCACCTTGCCGCCGAGCAGCGCGTGCACGGGCAGGCCGAGGGCCTTCCCGAGCGCGTCGAGGCAGGCGACCTCGAAGCCGGAGACGATGGAGAGCCGCAGCTTCTCGGCGGTCTGCGCACCGCGAAGGCCGCCGACGTCGACGGCGTCCGCGCCGGTGGCCTCGGGCGAGTCGCCGCAGACCTGCGCCGCGAGCTGATGCAGCCCGTTCAGATCGCTGACCTGGCAGCCGGGCAGTACCTCCGCCAACGGCGTTGCCAGGTCGAGGTACTTGGTGTCGCCGTAGGTCTCGCCGACGCCGGTGATACCTCCTGCCGTGACCACCTCGACGATCAGCCGCGGGGTGTACGGCTGGTGCACGCCCTGTGTGTTGAGCAGCGGCGGGTCGGCGACGAGGATCGGGGTGAGCCGCACCTCGGTGATCGTCAGGTCGTTGCGTGCGTTCACGCGGTGGCTCCTACCAGGTCGAGTCCGGCTGCCGGCAGTGCTTCGAGGTCCGCGAGGTCGTCGGGACCGGGTTCGGTGAGGGGTGCGCGTACCGGCCCCACGGGCCTTCCGCGCAGCCGGGCCGCCGCCTTGACCGGCGACACGGCGTAACCGGGCACGTCCGCGGCCTGCCCCATGCTGTCTCCCCATGTAGATGACGTACACGAATGAGAACGGAGAATAGATACGCGAACAGGGGGCGTCAATGGGCCCAGGTGCCCGGATGACGATCGGCGCATGTCGGAGACGGATTCGCAGACGGACTCGGAGCCGGAATCGGAGCCGGCGCCGACGCCGCAAACCGGCGGCGTGCGCGAGGTGAAGTCGGCGGGCCGCACCGTCGAGCTGCTCGAAGTACTGGCGGAGCGCGGCAACCGCCCCGCCCGGCTCCGGCTCGCGGAGGAACTGGGCGTACCTCGCAGCAGCATGTACGCACTGCTGCAGACGCTCATCGACCGCGGCTGGGTCCGCACGGACGCCACCGGCTCGCTCTACGCCATCGGCATCCGGGCGCTGCTCACCGGCACCAGCTATCTGGACAGCGATCCGCTGGTACGCGCCGCCCACCCGTATCTCCACGAGGCCTCGGACGCGCTCGGCGAGACGATTCATCTGGCCCGGCTGGACGGCGCGGACGTCGTCCATCTCGCGACCCGCGAGTCACATGAGTATGTGCGCACCTTCAGCCGGGTGGGCCGCCGGCTGCCCGCGCACGCGGGCGCGCTGGGCAAGGCGCTGCCGGCCGAGCGGCCGGACGAGCTGTTTCCCGAGGGCGGGTTGGAGCAGCTCACGCCCAACACCCATACCGACCGGGCCGTCCTCGCCGCCGACCTCGCCGCGATCCGCGAGCGCGGCTACGCCGTCGACCGCGAGGAGGGCGTGACCGGTATCGCGGGCTTCGGCTTCGCGCTGCGCCACGAAGCGCCCGCGACGGACGCGATCAGCTGCTCGGTGCCGGTGGCACGGCTCACCGAGGAGCACGAGCGGCAGATCGTGGCGGTGATGAGGGAGGTCCGCGCGAAGATCGAGGCGACGGCGAGCCGGCGCTGAATCGCCGGAGGGGCTGAACATTCAGCCCCTCCGGCGATTGAGGACACCCTCGAAGGGTGCGATCGGCGGCCCGGAGGCGCAGCCCCAGCGGCCCGATCCCGCCCGCTAGTCGGGGCGTCCGACCTCGAAGTCGTACGCCTCGACCTCGGCGATCAGCCGCGCCCGCCGCTCCTCGTCGTCGTCCAGGAAGGACGCCAGGAACGAATTGCGGGCCAGCTCACGCAGCTGCTCCTCAGTGAGCCCCAGTGCCTCGTGCACCGCGTGGAAGGTGTCGCCGATGTAGCCGCCGAAGTACGCGGGGTCGTCGGAGTTGACCGTGCACAGCAGCCCCGCGTCCATCATCCGCCCCAGCGGGTGCTCCTCGAGGACGTCGACGGCCCGCAGCCGTACGTTCGACAGCGGGCAGAGCGTCAGCGGAACCCGCTCCCGTACCAGCCGCTCGACCAGTTCCGGATCCTCCATGCAGCGCAGCCCGTGGTCGATGCGCTCGACGCCCAGCACGTCCAGGGCCTCCCGGATGTACGCCGGCGGGCCCTCCTCGCCCGCATGTGCCACCTTGCGCAGCCCGAGCGCGTCCGCCGCCTCGTACACCTCGCGGAACTTCGACGGCGGATGCCCGGCCTCCGCCGAGTCCAGGCCCACCCCCGCGATCCGGTGCAGATAGGGCTTCGCGGCGTCGAGCGTCGCCATCGCCAACTCGGCGGACTCGTCCCGCAGGAAGCACATGATCAGCCGGGTGGAGACACCGTGCCGCTCCTCGCTGCGGTCGAGCGCGCGGGCCAGCCCGTCGATCACCGTGCCGATCGGGACACCGCGGGCGGTGTGCGCCTGCGGGTCGAAGAAGATCTCCGCGTGGCGCACGCCCTGCCCGGCGGCCCGCGCCAGATACGCGTCGGCGAGTTCGGCGAAGTCGTCCTCGGTGTGCAGGACGGACATCAGCCCGTAGTACAGATCGAGGAAGGACTGCAGGTCCTGGAAGAGGTAGGCGCGGCGCAGCTCTTCAGTGTCCTTGTACGGCAGTACGACGCTGTTGCGCGCGGCGAGCGCGAAGGCGAGCTCGGGCTCGAGGGTGCCTTCGATGTGCAGGTGCAGTTCGGCTTTGGGGAGGGGCATTGCCCCATCTTAGGCCGTTTCGCGCTCAGGTCCTTTTGGGAACGGGGATCCGCCACAGGTCCTGGGCGACGGTCAGCTCACCCTCGTAACCGGCGGCTCTGGCCTGCCGCTCGAACTCGTACGGGTCGCTGTAGCGCTGCGAGAAATGCGTCAGCACGAGATGCCGCACGCCCGCGTCGCGCGCCACGCGGGCCGCCTGGCCGGCGGTCAGGTGGCCGTGGTCCGACGCCAGTTGCTCGTCCTCGTCGAGGAAGGTGGACTCGATGACGAGCATGTCGCAGCCCTCGGCCAGCGCGTACACGCCGTCGCAGAGCCTGGTGTCCATGACGAAGGCGAAGCGCTGGCCCCTGCGCACCTCGCTCACGTCGTCGAGGGTGACACCGTCGAGCACGCCCTCGCGCTGCAGTCGGCCGACACCCGGACCCCGGATGCCGTGCGCGGCCAGTTTCTCAGGCAGCATCCGGCGGCCGTCGGGCTCGGTGATCCGGTAGCCGTACGACTCGACGGGGTGCGAGAGCCTGTGGGCGTCGAGGGTGTACGCATCGGTCGTGGCCAGTACGGCACTGTCGCCGCCCACCGGCTTCTGGTCCAGCGCCACCGTCTCGCGGTAGGCCGTGGCGTACCGCAGCCGTTCGAAGAAGCGCTGTCCGCTCGCCGGGTAGTGCGCGGTGACCGGGTGCGGGACCCGGTCGAGGTTGATCCGCTGGATCACGCCGGCGAGCCCGAGCGAGTGGTCGCCGTGGAAGTGCGTGACGCAGATCCGGTTGATGTCGTGCGCGGCGACACCGGCGCGCAGCATCTGGCGCTGGGTGCCCTCGCCGGGGTCGAAGAGGATGCCCTCGCCGTCCCAGCGCAGCAGATAGCCGTTGTGGTTGCGGTGCCGGGTGGGGACCTGGCTGGCGGTGCCGAGCACCACCAATTCACGTACGGACAAGTCGGTGTTCCCGCTACCCGGGAGGCCACTCGAGGCCGCGGCCGCCCAGCAGATGCGCGTGCGCGTGGAAGACGGTCTGGCCTGCGCCCGCGCCGGTGTTGAAGACGATGCGGTATCCGGCGACGTCGACCTTCTCCTCACCGGCGACCTCGCCGGCCTCCCGCAGCACATCGGCGGCGAGCTGCGGCTCCGCGGCGGCCAGGGTGGCGGCGTCGCGATAGTGCGCCTTGGGGATGACCAGGATGTGCGTCGGGGCCTGGGGGTTGATGTCGCGGAAGGCGACGATGGTCTCCGTCTCCCGTACGACGGTGGCCGGCACCTCCCCCGCGACAATCTTGCAGAACAGGCAGTCAGCCTGCGGTTCTCCCGCCATGACCGGGTCCTCCTCGCGTGTGGTCGGTACCGACGGCATCGTATAGCCCGCGTCCGGACAGGCCCGCCGCGGCGGGGGTCAAGTGTGCCGAGCCCCTTTGCCCGTCCGCCACGACAGCCGGCGGTCACGACGGCCGGCGGTCACCACAGCCGGCGGTCACCACAGCCGGCGCCCACGACTGCGCGAACCGACAGGCGGTCACGCACGGGAGCGACCGCCGGCGGATCCGGCCGGCGCTCCGCGGCGCCAACCGGCCGTCACGCATTGTGCGGCAGGCCTCGCCGGCTCTGCCTACGGCAGGCTCGGCGCCGACTTCGCCGGGTTCTCCGACAGGACCGCCAGCGCCATCCGGACCGCCTCGTCCAGCTGCGGGTCGCGGCCCGCCGCGTGGTCCTGTGGCGTCATGACGACCTCCACGTCCGGGTCCACGCCGTGGTTCTCCACACCCCACTCGTAACCCTCCAGCCAGAAGGCGTACTTCGGCTGCGTGACCAGTGTGCCGTCGACCAGGGAGTACCGGCTGTCGATGCCGACCACACCTCCCCAGGTCCGCGTGCCCACCACGGGGCCGATGCCCAGCGCCTTGATCGCCGCGTTGACGATGTCGCCGTCCGAGCCCGAGAACTCGTTCGCCACGGCCACCACCGGGCCGCGCGGCGCGTCCTGCGGATAGCTCTGCGGCTGCATCCCGCGCGGCAGGTCCCAGCCCACGATACGCCGCGCCAGCTTCTCCACCACGAGCTGCGACGTGTGGCCGCCGCGGTTCTCCCGGACGTCCACCACCAGGCCCTCCTTCGCGACCTCGACCCGCAGATCGCGGTGGATCTGGGCCCAGCCCGGCGCCTGCATGTCCGGCACGTGGAGATAGCCCAGTCGGCCCCCGGACCGCTCGTGGACGTAACTACGCCGGTCGGCGACCCAGGCGTGGTACCGCAGCGGCTCCTCGTCCGCGAGCGGGACGACCACCGCGTGCCGCGGATCGCCGCCGCCCGCCGGGGAGATGGTGAGCTCGACGGCCTTGCCCGCCGCTCCGACCAGCAGCGGCCCCGGCCCGGTGACCTCGTCCACCGGTCTTCCGTCCACCGCGAGAATCGCGTCCCCGGCGCGCACCGCGACGCCGGGCGCGGCGAGCGGTGAGTGGGCCTGCGGGTCGGAGGTCTCGGACGGCAGGATGCGGTCGACGCGCCAAGTACCGTCCGCGGAACGGGAGATGTCGGCGCCCAGCAGCCCCTGCCGCGCCGCGGCGCTGCCGTAGCCGCCCCGGGGCGTGACATACGCGTGCGAGGTGCCCAGTTCGCCCTGCACCTCCCAGAGCAGGTCCATCAGGTCGTCGTGCGTGGCCAGCCGGGAGAGGACCGGACGGTACCGCTCCAGTACGCCGTCCCAGTCGACGCCGCCGAGATCCGCGCGCCAGAAGTTGTCGCGCATCAGCCGCCCGGCCTCGTCGTACATCTGCCGCCACTCCGCGGCCGGGTCGACACTGCTGCGTACGCGGGCGAGATCGACGGTGATGTTGGTGTCGCTGTCCTCGTCGCGCGAGGGCCTGCGGTCACTCGGTACGACCTTCAGCTTGCCGTCCGCGTACAGCAGCACCCGCTTGCCGTCACCGCTGACGTCGAAGCTTGTGGCGTCCGGGACGAGTTCCTCGATGCGCTGCTGGACCAGGTCGTACCGCTCCAGCGCGGTCTTCGGCCCCGGGTCGTCGGGCGTGGCCCGGGTCGCGCCCAGGACACCGCGCATCGGATGGCTCAGCCACAGCAGTCCGTCCTTGGCGGCGCGCAGCGTGGAGTAGCGGCCCGCCTCGACGGGGAACGGCACTATCCGGTCGGCGAGTCCGTCGAGATCGATACGGGTGACGGGGGCGCCGCTCTCCTCACCGTCCCGCTGGTCCCTGCCGCGGTCGTCCTTGTCCGCTTCGAAGGCCCGGCCGTGGCGCTGCGGCCCGAACGGCGACGGGGTCGTGGCGGCCAGCGTGATCAGATGCGGGCGGCAGCCGCCGACGAAGGCCAGATCGAAGACATGCGTGTCGTAGACCGGGTCGAAGGCGCGCTCGGAGAGGAACGCCAGATGCTTGCCGTCGAGCGTGAACGCGGGCTGGAAGTCGCGGAAGCGCAGCGGGGTCGCCTCGGAGACGGACAGATCCGCGGTGTTGGCGAGCTTGAGCTGGCGCAGCGGGGACGGTCCCGGATGTGACCAGGCGAGCCAGCCCGAGTCGGGCGAGAAGACCAGGCCGGTGGCGTGGCCGTGCTCGCTGTGGTCGACCTCGCGGACCTCGCCGCTCTCCCGCTCGACGAGCAGTACCCGGCCGTCGTGCGAGGCGACCGCGGCTCGGCTGCCGTCGGGCGCGACGGCAAGACTGAGTACCCGGCCGAGCCGGCCCGCGCCCAGCCTGCGCGGTGTCGCCCCGGGCGCCGGGCCGACGGCCGGGGCGAACTCGAGGGCGTCGTCCCCCTCGGCGTCCGTCACCCAGACCACATGCTCCTCGCCGTCGGCCCGGAAGGTGCGCGGCAGCCTGGCCCGTACGCCGGGCTGCACGCCGAGCGCCCGCGCGGGACCTTCGCGGTGGGTGACCCAGTGGACGCCGCCACGGATCTCCACCGCGCTGCCGCGCCCGGTGTGGTCGGGGGCCGCGGTGCCGAGATGGCGGTCGGCCTTGACGGGGCGCGGCCGCAGATCGGTGCGCTGGCCGCCGAGGCGGATGTCGAGCCGGCGGGGCCCGTCGCTCTCGAGGCCGTCGAGCAGCCACAGTTCACCGGCGGCGGCGTACACGACCCGGGTGCCGTCGGTGGAGGCATGGCGGGCGTAGAAACCGTCGATCCCGGTGTGGCGGCGCAGCTCCGAACCGTCCGGCAGCGACGAATAGACAGCTCCGACACCTTCGTGGTCGGAGAGGAAGGCAACCCGCTCCCCCACCCACAGCGGATACTCGACATTTCCGTCGAGGTCCTCGTGGAGGCGTACGAACTCGCCCTCGCCCGGCCGGTCGATCCACAACTTGCCCGCGGTGCCGCCCCGGTAGCGCTTCCAGGCGGCGGCCTCCCGCCCCATGGTGGCCGAGAGCAGCAGCGTGTGCCGACCGAACGCCACATCACCGACCGGTCCGTATGGCAGGACGGTGGCGGGCCCGCCGTCGAGCGGCACGGCCCGCGCCCAGCTGCGGCGCAGCGAGGCCTGGCCGTACGTACTGATCGCGAGGATCTCGCCGTCCGGCGTCCAGCCGCGTACGGACGTCTTCCCGCTGCCCCAGTGCGTCAGCCGGTCCGAAGGACCGCCGTCGACGGGCGCGAGATGCACTTCGGGCGCGCCGTCACGGCGTGAGGACCAGGCGATGTGCGCGCCGTCGGGCGAGATCCTCGGATGGTCCACCGGTACGTTGTCGGCGCTGACGCGCCACGCCCGGCCGCCGTCGAGCGGCGCGACCCAGACGTCGTCCTCTGCGGTGAAGGCGATCAACTCGCCGTGGACATGCGGATACCGGAGGTAGGCAGGCTGCGTCACACCGTCACCCTAGGCAGGTGGCCGCCGCCCGGTCACGCCTTTCCGATCACTTGCCCTGGTCGGGTGTCGCGGTCACGGTGACCGTGACGGTGACGGTGGGCCGCGGCGGGTCGCCAGGGCGGTGGGTGACGGACGGGGTGCGGGTGGGCGTGCGGGTCGGCGTGCCTGCGCAGTTGCCGAGGACGTCGGCCTGGAAGACGACCTTGCCATTGACCTTGGCGATGAGATCGCCGCGGACGCACCTCCCGGAACGCTCCTCCGTGACCTTGCCCTTGAGTGTGATGTCCTGGCCGATACCGGTCTTGCCCTGGCAGTCGACGGTGGCCACGCTCCGGGCGGAGGGCGACGCGGACGCTGTGCCGGCCGCCTTGGGGGCGCCCCCCAACGTCGCCGTACAGCTGAGCCACCGCACGTCGAAGCCCAGTCGCTCCAGCGTGCTGGTGCCCGTCCTGTCGGTGGTGACGGCGACGGCGACGGAGCTCAGCCCGCCCGTCGGTTCACAGGCCGCAACGCCCACAACTGCCGCACCGGCAGCGCCGATTGCGGCAAGAGTGCGCCGGTGTCGTACTCGTCTCAAGCACCGCATGGAGGGCAGGGTGTCACCGAGTGCCCGGAAGGAAAAGAGTGGTTGCGGCCACCTTTCCCCCGTACGGTCATGCAATGACCAGGAAGCTGATCCGGACGCGCCGGCTCGTCGTCGACGAGAACACCGTCTACATGTGGTCGGTCCGTCATAAGCACGCGCGCGCCGAAGGCCGTTGTACGGACTGCCGCACCACGCTCTCGCTGCGGCGCGAGGGGACGACGGCGCGCCTGGAGCTCGTCTTCCGGGCGAGCCCGGGCCGGATCATCGCCGAGGGCTACTGGGAATCGGGCTCGGTGGGCGACTCCGAGCGGAACTGGCTGAACCTCTACGAGCCGGGGTCCGCGCGGCGGCTTCTCGACGAGGCGACGGCGCGCGGGCTGCTGCCCACCGCGGCAGGCACGACCGAGGTCGACGGCTGGCCGCTGTTCGACGCGGTGGTGGCGGGCGACCCGGGCTCGGGCGTGTCCTAGCGAGGTAGCCGCCGTTTCAGGACCAGCGGCCGGTGCGGCCCAGCAGCAGCGCCGTGGCGGCCGTGCCCGCGGTCGACGTGCGCAGCACGCTGCGCCCGAGCCGGAACGGCTTCGCGCCCGCCTCGGCAAATGCCGCCAACTCCTCCGGCGACACGCCCCCTTCGGGCCCGACGACCAGCACGATCGAGCCCTCGGCGGGCAGCTCCGCGGTGGCGAGCGGCTCCGCGCCCTCCTCGTGCAGCACTGCCGCGAAGTCGGCTTCGGCCAGAAGTGAGGCAACCTGCTTGGTCGTTGCGGCGTCCGTGACCTCCGGGAAGCGGAGCCTGCGCGACTGTTTCCCCGCCTCGCGCGCGGTGGCCCGCCACTTGGCGAGGGCCTTGGCGCCCCGCTCACCCCTCCACTGAGTGATGCAGCGGGCGGCGGCCCACGGCACCACGGCGTCCACGCCGGTCTCCGTCATGGTCTCGACGGCGAGTTCGCCGCGGTCGCCCTTGGGGAGGGCCTGGACGACGGTGATACGAGGCGTGGGTTCGGGCTCCGTCGGGAACTCGAACGGCTCGACGATCAGCCGGTCCTTGCCCTCCGTGCGCAGCACGACACCGGCCGCGCCGCGCCCTCGCCCGTCCGTCAGCACGATGTCCTCACCGGACTGCAGCCTGCGTACGGAGACGGCGTGCCGTCCCTCGGGCCCGTCCAGGGTGAGGATCGCGCCAGGCCCCACGCCCTCCAGCGAGTCGACGACGAATACGGGCGCGGTCATCACGCACCGCCCAGCGCCAGCGCGGCCCGCGCGGAGTCCAGTTCGGCGGCGAGTACCTCGACGAGCTGACCGGCGGGCAGCTCGCGCGCCATCCGGTGGCCCTGTCCGGCCCAGAGAGCCATGCCCTGCGGGTCGCCCGCCTTGGCCGCGGCCTTGCGCAGGCTGCTCGTCAGATGGTGCACCTGGGGGTAGGCGGCGGGGGCGTACGGACCGTGTTCCCGCATGAAGCGGTTGACGAGGCCGCGGGCGGGCCGCCCGGAGAAGGCGCGGGTGAGTTCGGTGCGGACGAACAGCGGATTGGTCATGGCCTGCTTGTGCAGCACATTGGCGCCGGACTCGGGACAGACCAGGAACGCGGTGCCGAGCTGCGCGGCGCTCGCACCGGCCGCGAGCACGGCGGCGATCTGGCTGCCGCGCATCAGTCCGCCGGCGGCGATGACCGGCAGCTGCACGGTCTCGCGGACCAGCCCGATGAGCGAGAGCAGCCCGATCCCGGAGCCGTCGGCGGCGGGGTCGTCGCGGTGCGTGCCCTGGTGGCCGCCGGCCTCGATGCCCTGCACACACACGGCGTCGGCACCGGCCCACTGCGCGGCCTGCGCCTCCTCGGGCGTGGTGACGGTGACCACGGTGAAGGTGCCGGCCTTCGCGAAGGAGTCGAGCACTTCGCGGGTCGGACAGCCGAAGGTGAAGGAGACGACAGGAACGGGGTCGTCGAGGAGGATCGCGAGCTTGGCCTCGTACCCGTCGTCCCGTCCGCTGTCGGGGTCGCCGAGAGGCGTCTCGTACCAGGCGGCCTCACCGGCGAGCTGCTGCCGGTAGACACCGACGGCGGCGGGGTCGGCGGTGTTGGGCTGCGGCATGAAGAGATTGACGCCGAAGGGCTGACCGGTGAGCCCGCGGATCTGTTTGACCTCCTGGTACATGCCGTCCGCCGTCTTGTACCCGGCGGCGAGGAAGCCGAGCCCACCTGCGTCGGAAACGGCGGCGGCGAGCTGCGGACAGGAGGCGCCGCCCGCCATGGGGGCCTGCACGATCGGATACCGGCAGAGATCGGTCAGTGCGGAGGACATGCAGGCATGGTGCCATGTTGCTCGCGCGCGACCGAATCGGGCGTTCGGGGGGCCGTACGCCCTCCGGGGGTGTCCTCAATCGCCGGACGGGCTCAAATATCAGCCCCTCCGGTGTTTGAGGAGCGGGGCTTGGGGCGGAGCCCCAACAGAGCCCCGCCGGCGATTGAGGCGCGGGGCCCGGGGCAGAGCCCCGGCAACCCGCACCCCCCAACGGCTACCGCCCGTTGAACGCGTCCTTCAGGCGGGAGAACAGCCCCTGCTGCCCCGGCTGGAACTGCCCCGTCGGCCTCTCCTCGCCGCGCAGCTTCGCCAGATCCCGCAGCAGCCGTTCCTGGTCCGCGTCCATCTTCGACGGCGTCATCACCTCGACGTGCACGATCAGGTCGCCGCGGCCGCCGCCCCGCAGATGCGTGATGCCACGCCCGTGCAGCGGGATCGACTGGCCGGACTGTGTGCCCGGTCGGATGTCGACCTCCTCCATGCCGTCGAGCGTCTCCAGCGGGCACTTCGTGCCCAGCGCCGCCGCCGTCATCGGGATCGTCACCGTGCAGTGCAGATCGTCGCCACGCCGCTGGAAGACCGCGTGCGGCAGCTCGTGGATCTCGACGTACAGATCACCCGCCGGTCCGCCACCCGGGCCGACCTCGCCCTCGCCCGCGAGCTGGATGCGCGTGCCGTTGTCGACGCCCGCCGGGATCTTCACGGTCAGCGTCCGGCGCGAGCGGATACGGCCGTCACCGGCGCACTCCGGGCACGGCGTCGGCACGACCGTGCCGAAGCCCTGGCACTGCGGGCACGGCCGCGAGGTCATGACCTGGCCCAGGAAGGACCGCGTCACCTGCGAGACCTCACCGCGTCCGCGGCACATGTCGCAGGTCTGCGCCGAGGTCCCCGGCGCCGCGCCCTCACCCGAACACGTCGTACAGACGACAGCCGTGTCGACCTGGATGTCCTTCGTCGTACCGAAGGCCGCTTCGTTGAGGTCGATCTCCAGCCGGATCATCGCGTCCTGGCCCCGTCGCGTACGCGACCTGGGGCCCCGCTGCGACGCCGTACCGAAGAACGCGTCCATGATGTCGGAGAAGTTGCCGAAGCCACCGGCCCCGAATCCGCCCGCGCCTCCGCCGCCCGCCTGGGACAACGGGTCTCCGCCGAGGTCGTAGACCTGCTTCTTCTGCGGGTCCGACAACACCTCGTACGCGGCGTTGATCTCCTTGAAGCGCTCCTGCGTCTTCGGGTCCGGATTCACATCCGGGTGGAGTTCACGCGCAAGCCGGCGGAAGGCCTTCTTGATCTCGTCCTGCGATGCGTCGCGGCGTACGCCGAGTACGGCGTAGTAGTCCGTGGCCACTTACGACTCCGCCAGGATCTGTCCGACGTAACGTGCCACTGCGCGTACCGCTCCCATCGTTCCGGGGTAGTCCATGCGGGTCGGTCCGACCACGCCGAGTTTGGCAACTGCCTCGTCGCCCGAACCGTAGCCGACCGCGACCACGGAAGTGGAGTTGAGGCCCTCATGTGCGTTCTCATGACCGATACGTACGGTCATGCCCATGCCCGAGTCCTTGGCCTCGCCGAGCAGCTTGAGGAGCACCACATGCTCCTCGAGCGCTTCCAGCACCGGCCTGATGGTCAGCGGGAAGTCGTGCCCGAAGCGGGTGAGATTGGCCGTGCCGCCGATCACCAGCCGCTCCTCCGTCTCCTCGACCAGCGTCTCGAGCAGGGTCGCCAGCACCGTGGACACAGTGCCGCGGTCCTCCGTCTCGAAGGAGTCGGGCAGCTCCTGCACCAGGTGCGGCACATCCGCGAAGCGGCGCCCGACGATCCGGCTGTTGAGCCGGGCCCGCAGGTCGGCCAGCGAGGTCTCGCCGAACGGCGCGGGGCAGTCGATCATGCGCTGCTCGACCCGTCCGGTGTCCGTGATGAGCACGAGCATCAGCCGGGCGGGCGCGAGGGACAGGAGCTCCACGTGCCGGACCGTGGACCGGGTCAGCGAGGGGTACTGGACGACGGCGACCTGCCGGGTCAACTGCGCGAGCAGCCGTACCGTACGGCCCACGACGTCGTCCAGGTCGACGGCTCCGTCCAGGAAGTTCTGGATGGCGCGGCGCTCGGGCGCCGACAGGGGCTTGACGCCCGCCAGCTTGTCGACGAAGAGCCGGTAGCCCTTGTCCGTCGGGATGCGGCCGGCGCTGGTGTGCGGCTGGGCGATGAACCCTTCCTCTTCCAGCACCGCCATGTCGTTACGGACAGTAGCCGGGGAGACACCGAGCTTGTGCCGCTCGGTGAGGGCCTTGGAGCCGACGGGCTCCTCGGTGCCGACATAGTCCTGGACGATGGCGCGCAGCACCTCGAGTCTGCGTTCGCTGAGCATCTGCGCACACCTCCAGCCGTGGTTCCTTGTGGTGACTGCTTGGCACTCGTCATGTCCGAGTGCCAGCACTCCCCCGAGCCAGTGTACGGCTGTGGGGTACGCCCCTAGCAAGGGCCGTCCTGCAGGGCAGTCCTGCAATCGCGGCCGACCACGGTACCTCGCGACACCGCTGGTCCTTGCCGATAGCGTCGCGGTATGGACGTCAGTTGGGAAGACTTCGGCTGGGAGCGGTTGGCCGACGGGGTGGGGCGTCGGCGGCTGCCTGTCTGGGACGCGACCGTTGGACTGGTCGCCGGTGAGGACCGTGTCCTCATGTACGACACGGGTTCGACGCTCCGTGAGGGCGCCGAGCTCCGCACCCAGGCGCAGGCGCTGCTGGGCGGTCGCCGAGTGACGCATATCGCACTGAGTCATCCGCACTTCGACCATGTCCTGGGGACCGCGGCGTTCTCCGGGGCCGAGGTGTTCGGCGCGGTCGGCGTCGACGAACTGATGAGGCGGGAGCGCGACGAGATCCGCGGCACGGCCGTACGGCACGGGGTCCCGGTGAAGGACGCCGCGGAGGCCGCCGATCTTCTGGTACTGCCGCACCATCCGGTGTGCGGGGAGTGGACGCTCGAGCTGGGCGGCCGCCAGGTGCTGCTGGCCAATGTCGGCCCCGGTCACTCGGGCCACGATCTGGCGCTGCTGGTGCCGGGCGAAGGCCCGGGCAGCCCGGAGGTGGTCTTCTGCGGAGATCTGGTGGAGGAGTCGGGCGAACCGCAGGCGGGCCGGGACGCGATCCCGTCCCGCTGGCCGGCGGCGCTGGACCGGCTGCTGTCGCTGGGCGGCGACGACGCGGTGTATGTCCCCGGGCACGGGGCAGTGGTCGACGCGGCTTTTGTACGCGCACAGCGGGAATCGTTGGCGGAGCGCTTCGGCGTGTCGTAGCGTCGGCCAAATGCGCAGCTACAGCCCGGATCTGACGCCTCCTTGGAAGAAGCAGCAGCCGGCCCCGGAGGTCCCTGCCGAGTCCGACCTGGTCGTGGAGGAGGTCACGACGGGTTTCTGCGGTGCGGTGATCCGTACCGAGAAAACGGCGGAGGGCCCGACAGTCACGCTCGAGGACCGCTTCGGCAAGCACCGCGTGTTCCCGCTGGTCCCGCGGGGCTTTCTGCTGGAGGGCCGGGTGGTCACCCTGGTCCGCCCCTCGGCGACGGCCCCGGCCCGCCCGGCACGTACGGCCTCCGGCTCGGTCGCGGTCCCGGGGGCACGGGCGAGGGTCGCGCGGGCGGGCCGTATCTACGTGGAAGGCCGCCACGACGCGGAGCTCGTCGAACGGGTCTGGGGTGACGATCTGCGGATCGAGGGCGTGGTCGTGGAGTACCTCGAGGGCATCGACGACCTCCCGTCGATCGTCAAGGAATTCGCGCCGGGCCCGGACGCGCGCCTCGGGGTGCTGGTTGACCATCTGGTCCCCGGCTCGAAGGAGTCCCGTATCGCGTCCCAGGTCTCCAGCGACCACGCCTTGATCGTGGGCCACCCGTACATCGATGTGTGGGAGGCGGTGAAGCCGTCCTCGGTGGGCATCCGGGCGTGGCCGTCGGTGCCGCGCGGCCAGGACTGGAAGACGGGAGTCTGCCGCGCACTGGGCTGGCCGGAGAACACGGGAGCGGCGTGGCAGCGGATTCTGTCGGGCGTGCGGTCGTACAAGGACCTGGAGCCGCAGTTGCTGGGGCGAGTGGAGGAGCTGATCGACTTCGTGACGGCTCCGGGGGTGTGACCGGGGCTGGGCCCCGGACCCCGCGCCTCAATCGCCGGCAGGGCTTGAGTTGCCGGTCCGGCGAAATGTAAGCCCGTCCGGCGATTGAGGAGAGGCCCGAAGGGCGTACCCACCCCCGTCAGTCCACCAGGTCGCGTACCACCGCGTCCGCCAGCAGGCGGCCCCGCAGCGTCAGTACGGCCCGTCCCTCTTTGTACGGCCCCGGCTCCAGCAGGCCGTCCGACAGGGCCCGGCCCGCCGCCGCCAGGCCCGCCGGGTGCAGGAGCTCCAGCTCGCAGCCTTCCCGGAGCCGGAGCTCCAGCAGGATCCGCTCCACCCGGCGGTCCTGCGCCGAGAGGAGCTCGCGGCCCGCGCCCGGCGAGCGGCCCTCCGCCAGCGCCGCCGCGTACGCGCCCGGGTGCTTCACATTCCACCAGCGCACCCCGCCCACATGGCTGTGGGCTCCGGGGCCCGCACCCCACCAGTCCGCGCCGCGCCAGTACAGCTCGTTGTGCAGGCACCGGCCCGCCTCGGTCGTGGCCCAGTTGGAGACCTCGTACCAGTCGAAGCCCGCGTCCCCGAGCACCGAGTCCGCGATCAGATACCGGTCCGCGTGGACGTCGTCGTCGGTCATCGGGACCTCGCCGCGGCGGATCCGCCGCGCAAGCTGCGTGCCTTCCTCGACGATCAGTGCGTACGCCGAGATGTGATCCGGACCCGCGCCCACCGCGGCCGCCAGGGAGGCGCGCCAGTCGTCGTCGCTCTCGCCGGGCGTGCCGTAGATCAGGTCGAGGTTCACATGGTCGAAGCCCGCAGCCCGCGCCTCCGCGACGCACGCCTCCGGGCGGCCCGGCGTATGCGTACGGTCCAGCACCTTCAGCACATGCTGCCGCGCGCTCTGCATCCCGAAGGAGATCCGGTTGAAGCCGCCCTCCCGCAGCTCGGCGAGATACGCCGGGTCCACCGACTCCGGGTTCGCCTCGGTCGTGATCTCCGCACCGTCCGCGAGCCCGAACTCCTCGCGGACCGCGTCCAGCATCCGGACCAGATCCGAGGCCGCGAGCAGCGTCGGCGTACCGCCTCCGACGAACACCGTCCGTACCTGCCGCGGGTCGTCGCCCAGCACCTTGCGGGCGAGGCGGACCTCCTCCGCGACCATCGCGGCGTAGTTGTCCCGGGAGGCGAGCACGCCGCCCGAGCCGCGCAGCTCGGTCGCCGTGTAGGTGTTGAAGTCGCAGTAGCCGCAGCGCGTCGCGCAGTACGGCACATGCAGATAGAAGGCGAGCGGCCGGTCCCCGGCGCCCGTCAGGGCGGACGCGGGCAGCGACCCGTCCTCGGGCATGGGCTCACCATCGGGCAGTACGGAAGGCATGCCCCCCATTGTCCGTCACCTCGCGGGTGCCCCGGTACGGCCACCCACCGGGTGCCGGGCCGACTACCGCGCCGGGTGCCGGGACGGCTACCGCGCCTGGAGCACCAGCAGCGCCAGATCGTCCTCCGGTGGCGTCTCCCCGAACTCGTACACCCCTTGCTTGATCCGCTCCGCGACCCCTTGCGCGGTCAGGCCCGCGCAGCCGGCGAGCACCCGGGCGAGCCCGTCCTCGTCGTCGAACATCCGCGACCCCGAGCGCCGCTCCGTCACCCCGTCCGTGACGCAGAGCAGGGTGTCGCCGGGTTCCAGGTCGAAGGTCTGGCTCTGGTACGCGACGTCCTCGACGACCCCGAGCAGCACCTGCGACTCGGCCGCCGTGAGCACCCGGCCGTCGGGCCGCAGCAGCAGCGGCAGTGGATGCCCGGCGCTCGCCAGGGTGCAGCGCACACCTCCGCCGACCCGGGGCGAGGGCACCAGCTCGCCGTAGAGCAGGGACAGGAACCGCGCCTGCGGACCCTCCGGCACGCCCTGACCGCCCGCTGCCGCGACCATCAGCGCGGCTGATTCCGCCGCCTCCATCGCATCGTCGAGGAGCAGTCCGTTGAGCCGGTCCAGCACCTGGCCGACCTGGTAACCCTCGCGGGCGAGCAGCCGCAGCCAGGGCCGGGCGAGGCCGGTGACGACCGCGGCCTCGGGTCCGCTGCCCTGGACGTCGCCGAGCATGAAGCACCAGCGGCCGCCGGAGCCGGCCGGGAAGATGTCGTAGAAGTCGCCGCCCGCGACGCCGTCGTCGCTGGGCTCGTACACCAGGAACCGGTCGACACCGGGGATCTGCCCGACCTTGCCGGGGAGCAGACCGCGCTGCAGAACACGGCTGATGGTGGCCTGCCGGGTGTACTGGCGGGCCGCGCTGATCGCGAGAGCCACGCGGCGTGCGAAGTCCGCGATCAGCGCGGTCGCTTCGTCGGGTACGCGTGCGAGGCCGTACCGCGCGATCAGCAGGGTGCCGAGCCCGCGTCCGCCCGCGGCGAGGCGGTATGCGACGGCCGTGCCGTCATCGCCGCCCGGTTGGCCGTCACCGGGCCAGGGGATCGGTACGGGCCCGTTGCCTGCGGCCTCGGGCAGCAGCAGCGGCGGCTCCTTGTCCAGGGTCTCGCGCAGCTGCTCAGTGAGGGACTCGTCGCTGTGCCAGACCCGGGCGAGCCGCTGCGCGGTCCCCGCTCCGCCGCCCGTGCCCCAGCCCGATCCCGGCCGTCCCGACTCCCTGTCCAGCCAGATCGCGCACCAGTCGGCGAGCCTCGGCACCAGCAGCTGCCCGGCGAGCGCCGCGACCATGTCCTCGTCGAGCTGTCCGGCGAGCAGGTCGGATGCCTCGGCGAGGAAGGAGAGTGCGCCTCGGCTGATCCAGTCGGAGTCCTCGCGCACGGTGCGCCGGGGCGAGGGGGCGAGGATCTCGGCGGCGCGCAGTCCGCGATGCAGCGCGGGTTCGGCGCCGGGGAGCGGGCAGGTGTCCCAGCCGTCGACGGGGAGTCGGGCCCAGATGGTCTTGAGGCCGGGGCGGTAGGTGATGCCCCAGCGCTCGGCGAGGGCGGCGACGAGATGGAGGCCGCGGCCGTACTCGGGCGTGCCGGAGCGTTCCTCGGCGCCGTGCGGTTCATTGCGTACGGCCCTGGCCGGGTGGTGGTCGGAGACTTCGAGTACGAGGGCGGCGGGCTCGCCGTCCGCCGACTCCTCCAGCCTGCAGAGGAGTTCGACGGTGGTGCCCGCGTGCACGACGGCGTTGGTCACGAGTTCGTTGACGATGAGTACGGCGTCGTCGGCGAGCCGGTCCGTGCTGTGACCGCCCGGCGGGCAGCCCCCTGACCCGCGGCAGAAGGCGCAGGTGGCGAGCATGCCGAGGTTGGTCCAGTCGGCGATGGCGGCGCGCACGAAGCGGCGCGCGGCGGACGGTGCGAGAGGGTTGCCGGGCAGGCTGGTGCGAGCGACTGAACGCGCGTCATCCCGAAGCGGGTACAACGGTGTCGTGCGGTGAACGGTCTCGCGCTGCATCGGAAGGGACCCCACTGTGCGGCTCCTGGTCGGTTCTGGCAATGCGCCGCTTATGACACCGACAGAGTGACAGACTGAGCCTGCCCATAAGCGCCGAGTCACCGAAGTGGGCGGATTATGAACAGAGACAGTGCGTTGCCGCCAGCTCAGCCGGAGTCCCGGCTGCCTGCGGTGTCCTCCCCGCCCTCGGCCGACGGCGGCTGGATCCGCACCTCGGAGCTGCGCCCACTGCTGGCCGCGATGACGACCCTGCGCGACGGGGACTTCCATGTGCGGATGGCGGAGGTCCATGAGGGCATTCCCGCCGAACTGGCGGCGATGTTCAACCAGATCGCCGTGCGCAATCAGCACTTCACGGATGAGCTGTCGCGGGTCCGCAGGGAGGTCGTACGGCACGGACGGCTCGACGACCGGCTGTCGGCCAGCCCCGGCCAGGGCGCCTGGACCTCCGCCGTCATCAGTACGAACACCCTGCTGGACGCCCTGGTGGTGCCCGCCGCGAACGCCACCCGTGTGCTGGACGCGGTGGCCGGCGGCGATCTGACCCAGCGGGTCGATCTGCACGACGGCAACCGTCAGTTACGCGGCGATCTGCGCCGGCTCGGCCGTGCGGTGAACAAGATGGTCGACCAGCTGTCGCTGTTCACCAGCGAGGTGACGCGGGTGGCGCGCGAGGTCGGCACGGAGGGCCGGCTCGGCGGACGCGCCAAGGTGCAGGGCCTTTCGGGCAGCTGGCGGGACGTCACCGAGGCGGTCAACACCATGGCCTCCCGGCTGACCGCGCAGGTGCGGGACATCGCCGCGGTGACCACGGCCGTGGCCCGCGGCGATCTGACCCGTACGGTCACGGTCGAGGCGACCGGCGAGCTCCTTGAGCTGAAGCTGACCGTCAACACCATGGTCGACCAGCTCTCGGCCTTCGCCGACGAGGTCACGCGGGTGGCCCGCGAGGTGGGCACGGAGGGCCAGCTGGGCGGCCGCGCCCAGGTCCGCGGCGTCTCCGGCGTCTGGAAGGACCTCACGGACAACGTCAACTTCATGGCGTCCAACCTGACCAGTCAGGTCCGCAACATCGCGCAGGTCACCACCGCCGTCGCCAACGGCGACCTCTCCCAGAAGATCACCGTGGACGCCCAGGGCGAGATCCTGGAGCTCAAGTCGACGATCAACACCATGGTCGACCAGCTCCTGGCCTTCGCCGACGAGGTCACCAGGGTCGCCCGCGAGGTCGGTACGGAAGGCAACCTCGGCGGCCGCGCCCAGGTCCGCGGCGTCTCCGGCGTCTGGAAGGACCTCACCGAGAACGTCAACTTCATGGCGGACAATCTCACTTCACAGGTCCGCAATATCGCGCTCGTGTCGACGGCCGTCGCCCAGGGCGACCTCGGCAAGAAGATCACGGTCGAGGCGAAGGGCGAGATCCTCGAGCTCAAATCGACCATCAACACCATGGTCGACCAGCTCTCCGCCTTCGCCGACGAGGTCACCAGGGTCGCCCGCGAGGTCGGCACGGAAGGCAACCTCGGCGGCCAGGCCCAGGTCCGCGGCGTCTCCGGCGTCTGGAAGGACCTCACGGACAACGTCAACTTCATGGCGTCCAACCTGACCAGTCAGGTCCGCAACATCGCGCAGGTCACCACCGCCGTCGCCAACGGCGACCTCTCCAAGAAGATCACCGTGGATGCGCGCGGCGAGATCCTGGAGCTGAAGGACACCGTCAATACGATGGTGGAGCAGCTGCGCGCCTTCGCCGACGAGGTCACACGCGTGGCCCGCGAGGTGGGTACCGACGGCCGGCTGGGCGGCCGCGCCCAGGTCCTCGGTGTCACCGGCCTGTGGAAGGACCTCACGGACAACGTCAACTACATGGCCGACAATCTCACTTCACAGGTGCGGAACATCGCCCAGGTGGCGACGGCCGTGGCGCAGGGCGACCTCTCCAAGAAGATCGACGTGGACGCGCGCGGCGAGATCCTGGAACTCAAGACCACCATCAACACCATGGTGGACACGCTCTCCTCGTTCTCCTCCGAGGTCACCCGGGTGGCCCGCGAGGTCGGCTCCGAGGGCCAGCTCGGCGGCCAGGCTCGGGTCGAGGGCGTGTACGGCACCTGGAAGCGGCTGACGACCAACGTCAATGAGCTGGCGCTCAACCTCACCACCCAGGTCCGCGCCATCGCCGAGGTGGCGTCCGCCGTCGCCCAGGGCGACATGTCCCGGTCGATCACGGTCGAGACGCGCGGTGAGGTCTCCGAGCTGAAGGACAACATCAATCTGATGGTGTCCAACCTCCGCGAGACCACCCGCGCCAAGGACTGGCTGGAGTCCAATCTCGCCCGCCTCGCCGGTCTGATGCAGGGCCACCGCGATCTGATGGAGGTCGCCGACCTGATCCTGCGCGAGCTGACCCCGCTGGTGAACGCGCAGTACGGCGCGTTCTTCCTGGCCGACCCGGACGCCGGCGGCACTCCGCGCCGTACCACCTCCACCACCAAGGGACTGGCCTTCATCGCCGGTTACGGCTCGGCCCAGTCGGCCACCATAGACACCACCGGTATGCCGGGGCACGGTCTGGTGCGCCAGGCGGCCCTGGAGAAGAAGCGGATCCTCCTCGAGGAAGCACCTCCGGACTACATCAAGATCAACTCCGGCCTCGGCGAGGCGTCACCGGCAAGCGTTGTCATCATTCCGATCCTCTTCGAGGACAAGCTGCTCGGCGTCATCGAGCTGGCGTCCTTCTCCCGCTTCTCCGACGTCCACCTGGCCTTCTTCGACCAGTTCGTGAACACCATCGGCGTCGCCATCAACACCATCATCGCCAACTCCCGTACGGAGTCACTGCTCGGCGAGTCCCAGCGGCTCGCGGTCCAGCTCCAGGAGCGCTCCGACGAGCTCCAGCGCCAGCAGGGCGAACTGCAGCGCTCCAACGCCGAGCTGGAGGAGAAGGCCGCACTACTCGCGACCTCGTCGCAGTACAAGTCGGAGTTCCTGGCGAACATGTCGCACGAACTGCGCACGCCGCTGAACTCCCTCCTCATCCTGGCCCGGCTGCTCTCCGACAACCCCGACGGCCATCTCTCCGACCAGGAAGTGCAGTTCGCCACCACGATCCACCGCTCGGGCTCCGACCTGCTCCAGCTGATCAACGACATCCTGGACCTGTCGAAGATCGAGGCCGGCCGGATGGACGTACGCCCGAAGAAGCTGCCGCTGATCAAGGTGCTCGACTATGTCCACGCCACCTTCCGTCCGATCACCCTCGACCGCGGGCTGGCCTTCGAGGTCGCGGTCGGCGAGGACG
Organism: Streptomyces sp. NPDC060064; assembly: GCF_042736455.1. NCBI lineage: Bacteria > Bacillati > Actinomycetota > Actinomycetes > Kitasatosporales > Streptomycetaceae > Streptomyces > Streptomyces sp. NPDC060064. Next base: position 82,160 of record NZ_JBHWWF010000028.1, on the reverse strand, counting down.
TACCGCGCGAGATGTACTCCGACGAGCAGCGGCTCCAGCAGATTCTGCGCAATCTGCTCTCCAACGCCATCAAGTTCACCTCCTCCGGCCGCGTCGAACTGAGGGTGAAGCGGGTCAAGGACCCCGACGACAAGGTGCTCAAGGGCATCGACGACCTGATCGCCTTCGCTGTCGCCGACACCGGCATCGGCATCGCCCCGGAGAAACTCCCGGTGATCTTCGAGGCGTTCCAGCAGGCCGACGGCACGACCAACCGCAAGTACGGCGGAACGGGCCTCGGCCTCTCCATCAGCCGGGAGATCGCGGGGCTGCTCGGCGGCCGCATCATCGCGGAGAGCGAGCCGGGCCGCGGATCCACTTTCACGCTGTACGTCCCCGTCCTCTACCCCGGCCATGCCGGCGGCGAGAGCGACGGCTCCCACGACGGCCACGACATCCAGGATGTCCATGGCATCCAGGACATCCCACTGACCGCGCCCGAGCGGCACTACAGCGAGCATGTGCCGCGCCCGGCCCTCGAGGACGGCTGGCCCACGACGACCAAGCTGGAGGAGTGGAAGTCGGGCCGGGCGGGCCGGATCCTGCCGGGCCGCCGCGTCCTCATCGTCGACGACGACATCCGTAATGTCTTCGCGCTCACCCATGTGCTCGGCAGAGTGGGCATGCCTGTGCTGTACGCGGAGAACGGCCGCGAAGGCATCGAGACCCTGGAGCGCAACCCCGACGTCGAACTGATCCTGATGGACATCATGATGCCCGAGATGGACGGGTACGAGACGATCGAGGCCATTCGGCGCAGCCCGCTCTGGACCGACCTCCCGATCATCGCCCTCACCGCGAAGGCGATGCCGGGTGACCGCGAGAAGTCGATCGCGCAGGGCGCCAACGACTACGTGCCGAAACCGGTCGACGTGGATCGTCTGCTGACCGTCGTCTGTTCCGTGCTGGATCCGAAGGGCGGAACGGCCGGGCCGGACAGTGCGCCTCCGGCCGAAGAACCCGCGATATCGGGGCAGCCAGTCGGCGATGGGGAGCCGACTGCCCCGCCGACAATCACGTGAGGACACGATGAGCACAGAGGCACCCACCGCCGACCCCGCGAGCATCCTCCTGGTGGACGACATGGAGGACAATCTCGTAGCCCTCGAGGCAGTCCTGGGGTCCCTCAACGAGCCTCTGGTCCGGGCACGTTCCGGGGAGGAGGCGATGAAGGCGCTGCTGCGGCGGAAGTTCGCGGTGGTCCTGCTGGATGTGCGGATGCCCGGCATGGACGGCTTCGAGACGGCGTCCAACATCAAGCGCCTCGACCAGACGAAGGACGTCCCGATCATCTTCCTGACCGGGACGCAGGCCGACAGCGGCTTTGCCTTCCGGGGCTACGCCACCGGGGCGGCGGACTTCCTCACCAAGCCCTTCGACCCCTGGGTACTGCGCGCCAAGGTGAGTGTGTTCCTCGAACTGCACCGCAAGAACCGCCAGTTGGAGCGGATGCTGGCACAGGACCAGGAGCAGCTGGGCCAGATGTCCCAGCGGCTGAGTGCGATCGAGAGCGAGCTGGACAGGAGCGGCTCGAACGATATGCCGGAGGTGCGGGTACAGCTGACCCGGGTGGAGGAGATCCTGAGGGACCTGCGTCGCGGGCGGAGCCAGTAGTCCCCGTACGCCCTCCGGGAGTGTCCCCGATCGCCGGACGGCCTGGATTCCCGCCCGTATCGGGCGGGAATCCAGGCCTTGTCGGCGTGTGAGGCGGGGGCCCGGGGCCTGGGGCGGGCGGAGCCCCGGTTACTACGCCTCGCGGGAGCCTGCGTACATGTCCTCGATGAGGTCCTTGTACTCGCGCTCGACGACCGGCCTCTTCAGCTTGAGGCTGGGGGTCAGCTCGCCGTGCTCGATGTCCAGGTCCCGCGGCAGCAGCCGGAACTTCTTGATCGTCTGCCAGCGCTGCAGCCCTTCGTTGAGCCGCTTCACATAACCCTCGATGAGCTGCTCGGCCCGCTCGGTGGCGACAACCTCGGCGTACGTCTTTCCGTCCAGGCCGTTCTCCTTGGCCCAGCCGAGGATGGTCGGCTCGTCCAGCGCGATGAGCGCGGTGCAGAAGTTACGGTCCGCGCCGTGCACCAGGATGTTGGAGACGAACGGGCACACCGCCTTGAACTGGCCCTCGACCTCGGCCGGCGCGATGTACTTGCCGCCGGAGGTCTTGATCAGGTCCTTCTTGCGGTCCGTGATGCGCAGGTAGCCGTCATCGGACAGCTCTCCGATGTCGCCGGTGTGGAACCAGCCGTCGGATTCGAGGACTTCGGCCGTCTTCTCGGGCAGCCGGTGGTAACCCTCCATGATCCCGGGGCCGCGCAGCAGGATCTCGCCGTCGTCGGCGATACGCACCTCGGTGCCGGGCAGCGGCTTGCCGACGGTGCCCGTGCGGTACGCCTCGCCCGGGTTGATGAAGGACGCCGCGCTGGACTCCGTAAGGCCGTAGCCCTCGAGGATGTGGATTCCGGCTCCGGCGAAGAAGTAGCCGATGTCGGGCGCGAGCGCCGCCGAGCCGGAGACCGCGGCGCGCAGCCGGCCGCCGAAGGCCTCGCGCAGCTTGGAGTAGACGAGCGCGTCGGCGATCTTGTGCTTGGCGGTGAGTCCGAAGGGCGCGGAGGCCGAGCCCGTACGGCGGAAGTTGTCCTGCGCGGCCTTGGCGTACTCGCGTGAGACACCGGCCGCCCACTGGAAGATCTTGTACTTGGCGCCGCCGCCGGCCCGTGCCTTGGCCGCGACTCCGTTGTAGACCTTCTCGAAGATCCGCGGCACGGCCGCCATGTAGGTCGGCTGGACCACCGGCAGATTCTCGATGATCTTGTCCACCCGGCCGTCGACGGCGGTGACATGACCGACCTCGATCTGCCCGGAGGTCAGCACCTTGCCGAAGACATGCGCGAGCGGCAGCCAGAGGTACTGCACGTCGTCCTTGCTGATCAGCCCGGTCGCGGCGGTGGCCTTGGCCATGTACGACCAGTTGTCGTGCGGCAGCCGGACGCCCTTGGGCCGGCCCGTGGTGCCCGAGGTGTAGATCAGCGTCGCCAGCTGGTCGGGCCTGATCGCCTCGACCCGCTCCTTGACGGCGTCCGGGTGCTTGGCGAGGCGCTCCGCGCCCCGGGCCTCCAGGTCGGCGAGCGAGAGCACCCAGCCCTCGGGGTCGCTCTCGTCCGGCTCCACGCCCGTCGCGTCGATCACCACGACATGCTTCAGCTCCGGCAGGTCGGCCCGCCGCTCACGCGCCTTGGCCAGCTGGGAGGCGTCCTCGGCGATCAGCACCCGGCTCTCGGAGTCGGAGAGGATGTACGCCGACTCCTCGGCGTTGGTGGACGGGTAGATCGTGGTGGTCGCGCCGCCCGCGCACATCACGCCGAGGTCGGCGAGGATCCAGTCGACCCGGGTGGAGGAGGCGAGCGCGACGCGCTCCTCGGCGCGTACCCCGAGGTCGATCAGTCCGGCGGCAATGGCATAGACCCGCTCTGCGGCCTGCCCCCAGCTCAGGGACTTCCAGTCGTCGGGCCCCTGGCCGGTGGCGGGGGCCACCGGGTAGCGGTAGGCCTCGGCGTCCGGCGTAGCCGCCACGCGCTCGGTGAAGAGACTCGCCACAGAGGGCGGTCGGTTCTCGATCAGGGTCATTGTGGCGCTCACGACATCCTCCGGGCCTGCGGGCAGCACTGCACGAGTGGCTGTTGTTTAACTGGCGAGTAACCATCGAGCCGTGCTCAGGTTAGAGGGCATGGGACCTGCGCGTAAGGGGCTACGGGCTGCCGCTTGATAACGAACGGCACGCTCGGCCATTGGCTGGAACCGCCGGTCGGTGCATCCCTCATCTATCGGGTGATGCGTCCGACACCTATCGGGTGATGCGTCCGCAGACACGCGAAAAGCGCCCGTCCGGACCCCCGGCGGGCGCCTTCGCTTGTCGGCTGCGACGGTGCGGCTACTTCTTGGCCTTGCCGCTGTCGTCGCTGGACAGCACGGCGATGAAGGCCTCCTGCGGGACCTCCACGCTGCCGACCATCTTCATCCGCTTCTTGCCTTCCTTCTGCTTCTCCAGCAGCTTCCGCTTACGCGAGATGTCACCGCCGTAGCACTTGGCGAGGACGTCCTTGCGGATGGCGCGAATGGTCTCGCGGGCGATGACGCGCGAGCCGATCGCGGCCTGGATGGGCACCTCGAAGGCCTGCCGCGGGATGAGCTCCCTGAGCTTGGCGACGAGCCTCACTCCGTACGCGTACGCCGCGTCCTTGTGCGTGATGGCGGAGAAGGCGTCGACCTTGTCGCCGTGCAGCAGGATGTCGACCTTGACCAGGCTGGCGGCCTGCTCGCCGGTGGGCTCGTAGTCGAGGGAGGCGTAACCGCGCGTCTTGGACTTCAGCTGGTCGAAGAAGTCGAAGACGATCTCGGCGAGCGGGAGGGTGTAGCGGATCTCGACCCGGTCCTCGGAGAGGTAGTCCATGCCGAGCAGCGTGCCGCGGCGGGTCTGGCAGAGCTCCATGATCGAGCCGATGAACTCGCTGGGCGCGAGGATCGTGGCTCGTACGACCGGCTCGTGGACATCCGAGATCTTGCCCTCGGGGAACTCGCTCGGGTTGGTGACGGTGTGCTCGGCACCGTCCTCCATGACCACGCGGTAGACCACGTTCGGCGCGGTGGCGATCAGATCGAGACCGAACTCGCGCTCCAGGCGCTCGCGGATCACGTCCAGGTGGAGCAGACCGAGGAAGCCCACGCGGAAACCGAAACCGAGAGCGGCCGAGGTCTCCGGCTCGTAGACCAGCGCGGCGTCATTGAGCTGAAGCTTGTCGAGGGCGTCGCGCAGCTCGGGGTAGTCCGAGCCGTCCAGCGGATAGAGGCCGGAGAACACCATCGGCTTGGGGTCCTTGTAGCCGCCGAGGGCCTCGGTGGCGCCCTTGCTCAGCGAGGTGATCGTGTCACCGACCTTGGACTGACGGACGTCCTTCACGCCGGTGATGATGTAGCCCACCTCGCCGACGCCGAGACCGTCGGCGGGGGTCATCTCCGGGGAGGAGACACCGATTTCCAGCAGCTCGTGGGTGGCGCCGGTGGACATCATCCTGATGCGCTCGCGCTTGTTGAGCTGCCCGTCGACGACTCGTACGTAGGTCACCACACCGCGGTACGAGTCATAGACGGAGTCGAAGATCATCGCGCGGGCGGGCGCGTCGGCGACGCCGACCGGGGCGGGGACGTCGCGCACCACGCGGTCCAGCAGGGCCTCCACGCCGATGCCGGTCTTGGCCGAGACCTTGAGGACGTCCTCCGGCTGGCAGCCGATGAGGTTGGCGAGCTCCTCGGAGAACTTCTCCGGCTGCGCGGCCGGCAGGTCGATCTTGTTGAGGACCGGGACGATCGTGAGGTCGTTCTCCATCGCCAGGTAGAGGTTGGCGAGGGTCTGCGCCTCGATGCCCTGCGCGGCGTCCACCAGCAGGACGGTGCCCTCGCAGGCCGCGAGCGACCGGGAGACCTCATAGGTGAAGTCCACGTGGCCCGGGGTGTCGATCATGTTGAGGATGTGGGTCGTGTTCCGACCCTCGCCCTCGGTGGGCGACCACGGCAGGCGGACCGCCTGGGACTTGATCGTGATGCCGCGCTCGCGCTCGATGTCCATGCGGTCGAGGTACTGAGCGCGCATCTGCCGCTGATCGACCACACCGGTCAGCTGGAGCATCCGGTCGGCAAGCGTCGACTTGCCGTGGTCGATGTGCGCGATGATGCAGAAATTGCGGATCAGCGCCGGGTCGGTACGGCTCGGCTCGGGCACGTTGGTAGGAGTCGCGGGCACGCAGGGTCCTGATTCTTGAGACGCCGGGGCGTCTCGTCTCGGGCGATGTCGGATCGATACGTAGGCTCCATCGTCCCACGGGAACGGGACTGCGCCCGGTTTGGGCCGCTGGAGGGGCGGCTGGTAACGTGGGCAGCTGTGTCTCGTGCCCTCTCAAGTACGGGACGCAAACTCAAAGATCATCGAACCTGAAAAGGCTCTTTCGTGGCGAACATCAAGTCCCAGATCAAGCGGAACAAGACGAACGAGAAGGCGCGCCTGCGCAACAAGGCCGTCAAGTCGTCGCTCAAGACCGCGATCCGCAAGGCCCGCGAGGCTGTCGCCACCGGCGACGTCGAGAAGGCCACTGTGGCCGTCCGTGAGGCGTCGCAGAAGCTCGACAAGGCCGTCTCCAAGGGTGTCATCCACAAGAACGCCGCCGCCAACAAGAAGTCGGCGCTGGCCATCAAGGTTGGCTCCCTCCAGGGCTGAGCTCTTGACTGATCGCCGGTAGGGACCCAGCGGGCCCTCTCTCCCGCTCCTTCCCGGCACCCCGCGCCGCACACCGAACGCGTTCGCCACGCGGGTGCGGCGCACAAAGCTTGAACCGTGAGGCCCCGGTGACCGTCCTTCCCCAGGACGGACGCCGGGGCCTCTGGCGTGCCCGGCCCTCGGTGTCCCCCTCCCCGCCCGAGGGCGGGGAGGGGGGCAAGGCCGCCCGCAGGGTCTACCGCCCCGACCGCGCCGCCCGCGCAACCGCCACGACCGCCTTCTCCAGCGCGTACTCCGGGTCGTCGCCGCCGCCCTTCACGCCCGCGTCCGCCTCCGCGACCGCGCGCAGCGCCGCCGCCACCCCGTCCGGCGTCCAGCCACGCATCTGCTGGCGGACCCGGTCGATCTTCCACGGCGGCATGCCCAGCTCACGGGCGAGGTCGGCGGGCCGCCCGCCGCGGGCCGAGGAGAGCTTGCCGATCGCCCGCACACCCTGCGCCAGCGCGCTGGTGATCAGGACCGGCGCGACCCCCGTCGACAGCGACCAGCGCAGAGCTTCCAGCGCCTCCGCCGCCCGGCCCTCCACCGCACGGTCGGCGACATTGAAGCTGGAGGCTTCGGCGCGGCCCGTGTAGTACCGCCCGACGACCGCCTCGTCGATGGTGCCCTCGACGTCCGAGGTCAGCTGGGAGACGGCGCTGGCCAGCTCCCGCAGATCGCTGCCGATGGAGTCGACCAGCGCCTGGCACGCCTCGGGCGTCGCGGACCTGCCCAGCGCGCGGAATTCGGACCGTACGAAGGTGAGCCGCTCCGCCGGCTTGGTGGTCTTGGGGCAGGCGACCTCACGGGCGCCTGCCTTCCGGGCCGCGTCCAGCAGGCCCTTGCCCTTCGCACCGCCGGCGTGCAGCAGGACGAGGGTGATCTCCTCTGCCGGAGCGTCGAGATAGGCCTTGACGTCCTTGATCGTGTCGGCGGAGAGGTCCTGCGCATTGCGCACGACGACTACCTTGCGCTCGGCGAAGAGCGAGGGGCTGGTCAGCTCGGCAAGGGTGCCGGGCTGGAGCTGGTCGGAGGCGAGGTCGCGTACGTCCGTGTCGGCGTCGGCAGCGCGGGCCGCCGCCACCACCTGCTGCACGGCACGGTCGAGGAGCAGGTCCTCCTGGCCCACGGCGAGCGTGACGGGGGCGAGGAGGTCGTCGGGCGAATTCTGCTGGCTGGGTTTGCGGATCATCGCGGTCCAGCATCCCACGGGGCACTGACACTCCCGCGCGTACCGGCATTCTCGTACGCGGGATCGCCGTACTCGGGATCTCCCCCTACTCGGGAATCCCTTACCGGAGACGTACCGGAGAATGGACCGGTGAGTGACGCGAGACATGTACTGGTGCTGCCCGACCGCGACGCCGCCGAGGAGGTGGCACAGGAGCTGGCGGGCCGCTTCGGGGTGGCCGAGGAGCCCCAGCTCCTACGCGATGCGCTGGCCGGCGAGGACGACGCCGAGGACGCGCAGTGGCTGGTCGTCGTGGAGGACCCGAAGGCCCGCCTCGACCCCGCGGCGCTGGACGATTTCGCCGCGGAGTGGGAGGGCTGGCTGGAGGCCTAGCGGGCCGGCTCGGCGCGTCAGCGCGTCAGCCGGTCAGCCCGTCAGCCCGTCAGCTCGGCCGGCTCGGGGCGGACGGCAACCGGTCGAGTACCAGCCCGAAGTGGTCGCGGTAGGCCGCCAGGACCGCGGCATCGTCGGCCAGCGGCTGCTCATGGCGCTCACCGTGCTCGGTGGTGACCAGTGTGCGGCCGCTGAGCGTGATCCGGCCCTTGGTGGTGAGCCGGGAGCAGACGAGGGACCGGGGGAAGTGCGAGGCGGGCGAGGTGCGGTGCCACCAGGACCCCGCCTCGAAGTCGGCCAGGACGCGGGGCCGCGTATCGAGGCGGAACTGCGGTTTGCCGTCGCGGTAGACGTCAAGATCGCCGTACTCCGTGGCCTCGGCGATCCGGAACGTACCGGCCGGGTCCCGCTGATCGCCCCGCTCGTCGAGTGCGAGGGGGTGCTGGGTGTGGTCGCCGAACCCGACATCGGCCAGCCAGGGGCCGGAGGAGTCCGCCGTCTCGACGCGCAGGGCGAGATGGTCGTACGGGATGCCGAGCCGCCCTTCGTCACCGAAACCACGTGCCTGGAGGAGGGTGACCGTGAAACCCAGCTCCCGCAGCAACACGGCGAATGCGCCGTTGAGTTCGTAGCAGAAGCCGCCCCGTCGGGCATCCACGATCTTGGCGAGGAGCGCCTTCTCCTCGAGCACGATGTCCTCGCCGAGATGGATGGATAGATTCTCGAAGGGGACTGTCCGCAGGTGCCGCAGCTGCAGATCGCGCAGAGCGGTGGCGTCGGCGCGCTCCGGGCGGGTGGCCCCGATACGGCGGAGATAGGCATCCAGGAGATTGGCGTCCATGGAGTGAGTCTGGCGCGACGTCGGACCGCGCGCCATGGACCGCAGGTCCTAGGCCTGTAGGCCGAGGCGCCTGGGACGGATACGCCGCCGGCGTGCGGTCCACGACCGATGAGGAGCGGGAGCGGCGGCGGCCGCCCGACGCGGCGGCC
>NZ_JBHWWF010000028.1:60886-73163 GCF_042736455.1 Streptomyces sp. NPDC060064 | reverse complement strand
GGAGCCGACGCGGCGGCCGGGAGCGGCGGAGGCGGGAGCAGCGGAGGCGGGAGCAGCGCATACGGGAGCAGGGCAGGCGGGACGAGGTACGAACTTTGCACAGCCACCCGCTCAGAAGGGTGGCGGGTCCGGCCCGCTGCCCTGGCCCCTCGGCACGGCCCGCAGGTCCGCGCCGCCTCCGGTGACCGCGATCGCCCCGTCAGTGTCCGTGCGCAGCACCACCGCTCCCCCGGTCCGGAGCGCGTCGACGGTACGGGGCGACGGGTGACCGTAGAAGTTGTTCCGGCCGCAGGAGATCAGCGCCAGTCGCGGGCGCACATTCCGTAGCAGGCCGGGGTGTTGGTGGGAGGAGCCGTGATGGGCGACTTTGAGGACGTCGACCGGCGGGAGTGCCGGGTGGGTCGACAACAGCCCTCGCTGGGCAGGGGGTTCGAGGTCGCCGAGGAGCAGAAGGGTCGGGCCGCCGGCGATTCGCACCAGCAGTGTGACGCTGGCGTCGTTGGGGCCGTCGGGCACGAGCGCGGAGGCGCGGGTCGGACCGGGGCCGGGGGCCGCCCGGGGCCACAGCACCTGCCAGGCGAGCCGCCCGACCCGGCGCCGCTCCTCGGGTCCCGCGCGGATGACGGGTACCCCGGCGGCGGCCGCCGTTCTCCGTACGAACGTGCTCTGCTCCCGCGGCTCGTCGAACGTCGTCGTCTGGACCGCGCCGACGGCCCTCCCTCTCAGCAGCCCGGGCAGCCCTCGGACATGGTCGGCATGGAAATGCGTCAGCAGGATCAGCGGAATCCTGGTGATGCCCAGGTCCCTCAGACAGCGGTCGGCGAGCTCCGGGTCGGGTCCCGCGTCCACGACCACGGCCGCGCCCTCGCCCGCCGCGAGCACGGTGGCATCCCCTTGCCCCACATCGCACATCACGAACGTCCAGCCGGGCGGCGGCCAGCCGGTGACGACCCTGGTGAGCGGGGCCGGGCGCAGCACGGCGAGAAGGAGCAGCAGCGCGCAGCCGACGGCCGCCCAGGGATGGCGCGGCAGTCGGCGCGCGACCAGCACGACCAGGGCCGTCACCGCGGCGAGCAGCAGACCGCCGCGCCAGCCGCCCGGCCAGCCCGCCTGTGCCCCGGGCAGCGCCGCGCCGGTACGGGCGACGGAGGCGATCCAACCGGCGGGCCATCCCGCGCAGCGGGCGAGCACCTCCGCGACCGGTATGGCCAGGGGCGTCGCGGCGAGCGCCGCAAAGCCGAGGACCGTGGCCGGGGCGACCGCCAGCTCGGCGACGAGATTGCAGGGGATCGCCACCAGACTGACCCTGGCGGCGAAGATCGCCACCACGGGAGCGCACACCGCCTGGGCCGCGGCAGCGGCGGCCAGCGTTTCGGCGAGCCGCGGCGGCACCCGTCGCCGTTGCAGCGCCGCGCTCAGGCCGGGGCCGATGGTGAGCAGGGCACCGGTGGCCAGCACGGAGAGCAGAAAGCCGTAACTGCGCGCCAGCCATGGGTCGTACAGAACGAGCAGGAGTACAGCGGCGGCCAGCGCGGGAATGAGCGATCGGCGGCGCCCGGTGGCAATGGCGAGCAGTGTGATGAGCCCGCACCCGGCCGCCCGCAGCACGCTTGGCTCCGGACGGCACACGACCACGAAGGCGAGTGTGAGCGCCCCGCCGATCAGCGCGGTCCCGCGCAGCGTGATGCCCAACCTGGGCGCGAGGCCGCGCCGTTCGGCCAGCAGGGCGGTGCCCGGAGGCCCGATCAGCAGGACGAGCACGATGGTCAGGTTGCTGCCCGATACGGCGAGCAAGTGCGTGAGGTCGGTCGCCTCGAAGGCGTCGTGCAGGTCGGGCGGGATCCGGGAGGTGTCGCCGACGACGAGCCCGGGCAGCAGGGCGCGGGCGTCGGGGTCGAGCCCGTCTGTCGCCTCACGCAGTCCCGCCCGTAAGCCTCCGGCCGTGCGCTGGAGCGCGGTCGGCGGGCCGATGATCTGCGGCGGCCCGCCGCCCTGCGCCCTCAGTACGGCGGCGAAACGGTCGTCCGCGTTCAGTGGGGGCGCGAGCCGGCCCGCCAGCCGCAGTCGGGTGGAAGGCAGCAGCCGCTGCCACTGCGCGCCGGGCCCCGCGGACGAACCGGACCCACCGGAATCACCAGAATCACCCGAATCGCCCGGCTTCCGCGAGGGCACAATCACCAGGACAGGCGTCCGGATCGCCGTGACCGCGCCGCCCGGAGCCGTGACCCGGGTCGCCTCACCGTCCAGCACGATCGATGTGGCGGACATATGGTCACCGCGGATCCGGGGCCGAGTCGTTCGCGGATCGGAGGTGACCGTCAACTCGACGGTGACGTACGCGTACTGATCCGCCAGGGCGGGAAGCGGCCCCCTGCGCAGATCCGCGCCGTGCAGCCCGGCCGAGGCCGCTCCTGCGGCTGCGCACAGCAACAGCGCTGCCACGGCAGTGGCGTTGAGCCCACGCCCACGGACCCTCGTGACCGCGCCTACGGCACGCACCACCGCCGGAGCCAGCAACACGGCCGCCACGACAAGGCAGGCCGTCACACCCACCGCCGTCCACCAACCCCGCGCCCCCACCGCCAGGGCCGCCGCGGCCCAGGCGGCCAGGGCCGGCGGCACCAGGCGCAGATCGGCCGGACCCTCCTGCCGCGGATCGGACGCCCCAAGCCGATGACCCGACGCGGCATGAACCACCGGGCGCGTCATGTCCGTCATAGCCGTAGCAGGGTCTGGAGATCCGCGAACCGGCGGTCGCCGATCCCGTTGACCTCGCGGAGTTCGTCGACGGACCGGAACCCACCGTGCTGGGTGCGGTAGTCGACGATGTGCTGCGCCAGTACGGGACCGACCCCGGGCAGGGTGTCGAGCTGCTCCACAGTCGCCGTGTTGAGGCTCACCGGCCCCACGGCCTGCGCGCCACCCGTGCCAGGGCCCGTGCCCGATCCGGTCGCGGGCGGTCCCGGCGGCGCGGGCCCGCCCACCACCACCTGCTCACCGTCCATGAGGACCCGCGCCCGGTTGAGTCCGGACAGGTCCGTGCCGGCCCTGACGCCTCCGGCCGCTCGCAGCGCGTCGGTGACCCGGGATCCGGCGGGCAGTTGGTGCACCCCCGGCCGACGCACCTTGCCGCTCACATCGACGACGATCCGCCCGCCGGGCCCGGTGTCGGACGGCGATGGCCCCGGCGAAGGCCGCGGCTCCGGTGAGGCCGCACTCTGCTGGACCAGCTCCGGAGCGCGTACGGTCTGCGGTCGGGCCGCCCAGAAGTGCTGGGCCGCGAAGACCGCGGCGACCACGAGGACGACGGCCAGTGCGGCGAGAGTCCTGGGTTCGAGCCCGCACCTGAGCTGCACCCACAACGGCAACCGCTCCCGCAGCGCAAGCCCCGCCCACCGCCGGGTGTCCGCCCCCGTACCGGTGACTGCCCCAGCGCCTGCCCCTGCCCCGGTGTCGACATCCACACGCGAACGCGCGACAGCCGCGTCGAGCCCAGTGCCCGCACCGCGCGGCGCACCCTCGAACAGGGCATCCGCGCGGCGGCGCAGGGCTGTGGTCGAAGCGGCGGACAAGCTTCTGCCGCGCCGTCGGCCCGGGTGGCGTAAGCCGCGGCCCGGGCCGCGATCCGGACCGCGGCCGGGTCCTGAGCCGCGGCTTGGTGCTGAGCCGCGGCCGTGACGGGCGCGGCTGTCCGAGGCCGGGGCGCGGCCCGGGCCACTGGTTGCGGAGCGTGATCGGAGAGCCATGCCACAGGACGGTAGGCATATCCGTCCGAGCCCGCTGAGCAGGCCCAATTTCCGTGGACAGCCCACCCGTTGTGGACAACTCGCTCACCCGCAGAGGTGAGAGCGGCACTCTCAGCGCGCAGCGGCGCCCCTCAAACCGCCTCAGCGGGGCGAGACCACGGCCCCCAACAGCCCGGGCCCCGTGTGCGCCCCGATCACCGCGCCCACCTCGCTGACATGCAGATCGACCAGGCCGGGCAGCCGGTCACGCAGCCGCTCCGCGAGCGCGGCGGCCCGCTCCGGCGCGGCCAGATGGTGCACCGCGATGTCCACCTGGCTCGTACCCGCCCGGTCGGCGACGATCTCCTCCAGCCGGGCGATCGCCTTCGAAGCCGTGCGCACTTTCTCCAGCAGCTCGATCCGGCCGCCGTCCAGCTGCAGCAGCGGCTTCACCGCGAGCGCCGAGCCCAGCAGCGCCTGCGCGGCCCCGATACGGCCGCCGCGGCGCAGGTAGTCCAGTGTGTCGACGTAGAAGTACGCGGACGTGCCCGCGGCCCGCTTCTCCGCGGCGGCCACCGCCTCGTCCAGCGTGCCGCCCGCCTCCGCCGCCTCAGCGGCCGCGAGCGCGCAGAATCCCAGGGCCATCGCGACCATCCCGGTGTCCACCACCCGCACCGGCACCGGAGCGTCCTTGGCGGCCAGCACGGCGGCGTCGTACGTCCCCGAGAACTCCGCCGACAGATGCAGCGATACGATCCCGGTCGCACCGGCCTCCGCGCACCGCCGGTACGCCTCGGCGAACACCTCGGGGCTCGGCCTGGATGTGGTCACAGGCCGTCGCTTCTGCAATGCCAGCGCCAGCGAGCGTGCCGAGATCTCGGTGCCCTCCTCCAGCGCCTGATCACCGAGTACGACGGTCAGCGGCACTGCGATGATGCCGTGCCGCTCCATCGTCGGCGGCGGCAGGTAGGCCGTTGAATCGGTGACGATAGCGACATGGCGGGACATGAGCGGGAGGTTACCCGTCGGGGCCGCCGTACGGCAGCCCGGCCCCTTGCCAATGACCGCGTCGCCCCGGCCGGTGGATCAGTTCGTGGTCTCCGGACGGGCCTTCTTCTGCCAGGGATAGGCGGTCTGCTGCCGGGGATCGCGCGCCGTGATCGCCTGCGGCTGCTCGGCCACAGTGTGCCCGGGCCCGGCCTCGGACCCGGCCCCCGACTCGGCCCCGGTCCTGGCCACCGACTCCGGCCAGGTCTGCTCGGACGCGACTCCATGGCCCGCTGCGCCGGCTCCGGCCCCGGCGGTCCGCCCCGCCTCCGGCCAGGACCCCGGCTCCGCGGCGTCCGGCACATCCTGCATCTCGGCGCCCGGCACACCCTCACCCGACCAGTGCCGCAGCGCCCCCGCCTCCACATCGATCTGCATGCTCAGCGCATCCAGATCGTCGTCCGCGAACTTCCGCGCCCGGTCCCGCGCCGCCCAGCGCAGCGACTCGGCAGAGCGCGTGATCCGCTCCGTACGCTCGCGCAGCCCGGGCAGCAGGGATCCCACCGTCGCCCGGTCCGGCTCGCGCTCCAGCCGCTTGAGTTCGTCGTCGAGCTCATGACCGTGCGCACTCAGCCGCCGGAACAGGTCCAGCGACTCGGAGAGCGAGGCGTCCTCCGCCACACCCGCGTGCAGCGCGTCCTGCGTCGCCCTCATCGACGTACGCAGCGACAGCCGCAGCTGCGCCAGCTCACCCGCAACGCCGCCCTGCCCATAGCTCTTCGCCCGCAGCGTGGTCTCCTCGACGGTGCGGCGCGCCTGCGTGACCGTGCGCTCGACGCCCCGCTTGGCCGCGCCGATCACCTTCACGCTCACGTACACCCCCAACGCCACAAAGGCGACGAAAAGCAGCGCCAGAATCAGTATCGCGGCTTCCATGAGCGCCCCTCCGGCGTCGGATGTTGTTCTTCCACGGTAAACGGAACGGGCAGGCCGAGGGTTCCATCGGAACCCCCAACCTGCCCGTAGGGGAAACCCCTGTGAGACCGGCCGGACCCTAGGCGGGCACGATGTTGACCAGCTTCGGCGCCCGCACGATCACCTTGCGGATGCCCGCGCTGCCCAGCGCCGCGACCACTGCGGCATCATTCAGCGCCAGCGCCTCCAGCTCCTCGTCCGAAATGGACGGGGAGACCTCCAGCCGCGCCTTCACCTTGCCCTTGATCTGCACAACGCATGTCACGGACTCGTCCACGACATACGCCGGGTCGGCGACCGGGAAGGCCTGGTGCACGACCGAGTCGGTGTGCCCCAGCTTCTCCCACAGTTCCTCGGCGATGTGCGGGGCCAGCGGGGCGATCAGCAGCACCAGCCGCTCCGCCACGCTCCGCGCCAGCGGGCCGCCCGCCTTCGTCAGATAGTTGTTCAGCTCAGTGATCTTGGCGATGGCGGTGTTGAAGCGCAGGGCCGCCAGGTCCTGTCCGGCGCCGTCGATCGCCTTGTGCAGCGCACGCAGCGTCGCCTCGTCGGGCTCGGTGTCGACGACCGTGACCTCACCGGTCGCTTCGTCGACGACATTGCGCCACAGCCGCTGCAGCAGGCGGTACTGGCCGACGACGGCCCGGGTGTCCCACGGCCGCGAAACATCCAGGGGACCCATGGCCATCTCGTACAGACGCAGCGTGTCCGCGCCGTACTCGGCGCAGATCTCGTCCGGAGTGACGGCGTTCTTCAGGGACTTGCCCATCTTGCCCAGCTCGCGCTTGACGCTCTCGCCCTCGAAGTAGAACTTTCCGTCCCGCTCCTCGACCTCGGTGGCCGGCACCGGGAAGCCGCGGCTGTCCCGGTAGACGTACGCCTGGATCATGCCCTGGTTGTACAGCTTGTGGAACGGCTCGACCGAGGAGACGTGCCCCAGGTCGAACAGCACCTTGGACCAGAACCGCGCGTACAGCAGGTGCAGTACGGCGTGCTCGGCGCCGCCGACGTACAGATCGACGCCGCCGTGCGGCTGGCCCTCGCGCGGCCCCATCCAGTACTGCTCGATCGCCGGGTCGACCAGCTTCTCGCTGTTGTGCGGGTCCAGGTAGCGCAGCTCGTACCAGCACGAACCCGCCCAGTTGGGCATGGTGTTGGTCTCCCGGCGGTAGCGCTTGACGCCGTCGCCCAGGTCCAGCTCCACATTGACCCAGTCCTCGTTGCGCGACAGCGGAGTCTCGGGCTGAGTGTCCGCGTCGTCCGGGTCGAACGTACGAGGGGAGTAGTCGTCGACCTCCGGCAGCTCCAGCGGCAGCATCGATTCGGGCAGCGCGTGCGCGATGCCGTCCTCGTCGTAGACGATCGGGAAGGGCTCGCCCCAGTAGCGCTGCCGGCTGAACAGCCAGTCACGCAGCCGGAAGTTGACCGTGCCCTCGCCGATGCCGCGCTCGGTCAGCCATTCGGTGATCTTGGCCTTGGCCTCGGCGACGCCCAGGCCGTCCAGCGAGATCTCGTCGTTGGCGGAGTTGATCGCCGGACCCTGTCCGGTGAATGCCTCGCCCTCCCAGCCCTCCGGCGGCTGGACGGTACGGATGATGGGCAGTTCGAAGGCCTCGGCGAACTCCCAGTCACGCTCGTCCTGTCCGGGGACGGCCATGATGGCGCCGGTGCCGTAGCCCATCAGGACGTAGTCGGCGACGAAGACCGGGATCTGTGCGCCGGTGACCGGGTTCAGGGCGTAGGCACCGGTGAAGACGCCGGTCTTGTCCTTGTGTTCGGTCTGCCGCTCGACGTCGCTCTTCGTCTGGGCCTGCTTGCGGTACGCGGCAACAGCCTCGGCCGGAGTGGCGGCACCGCCGGTCCAGGCCTCCTTGGTGCCCTGCGGCCACTCGGCCGGGACGATGGAGTCGATCAGCCCGTGTTCGGGGGCCAGCACCATGTAGGTGGCGCCGAACAGGGTGTCGGGGCGGGTGGTGAAGACCGTGACCTTCGCGCCGTCCTGGCCGCCGACCTGGAAGTCGACGCGCGCGCCCTCGCTGCGCCCGATCCAGTTGCGCTGCTGCAGCTTGATGGCCTCGGGCCAGTCCAGCGCGTCCAGATCGTCCAGCAGCCGGTCCGCGTAGGCGGTGATGCGCATGTTCCACTGGCGCAGCTTCGCCTTGAAGACGGGGAAGTTGCCACGCTCGGAGCGACCCTCCGAGGTGACCTCCTCATTCGCCAGTACGGTGCCCAGGCCCGGGCACCAGTTGACGGGCGCGTCGGAGGCATACGCCAGCCGGTAGCCGCTCAGCACATCGGCGCGCTCGGCGGCGCTCAGCTCGCTCCACGCGCGCGTGCCGGGCGTCGGACGCTCACCGCTCTCGAACTGGGCGACCAGCTCGTCGATCGGGCGGGCCTTCTGTGCGTCCTCGTCGTACCAGGAGTTGAAGATCTGGACGAAGATCCACTGGGTCCACTTGTAGTAGTCCGGGTCGATCGTCGCGAACGACCGGCGCTTGTCGTGGCCCAGGCCCAGCCGGCGCAGCTGGACCTTCATGTTCTCGATGTTGGCTTCGGTGGACACTCGCGGATGCGTGCCGGTCTGTACGGCGTACTGCTCGGCCGGCAGGCCGAAGGCGTCGAAGCCCAGCGTGTGCAGGACGTTGTGGCCGGTCATTCGCTGATGGCGGGCGAAGACGTCGGTGGCGATGTAGCCCAGCGGGTGCCCGACGTGCAGGCCGGCGCCCGAGGGGTACGGGAACATGTCCATGACGAACTTCTTGGGCTTGGCCGCCAGAGCGGCATCCCCGGCCAGTTCACCGCTCGGGTTCGGCGCTTCGTACGTGCCCTTGGCGTCCCAGACGTCCTGCCAGCGTGCCTCGATGTCGGCGGCCATGGCAGCCGTGTAGCGGTGCGCTGCGGTCACCTCTGCGGCGGCAGCGGAATTCGTCTCGCTCATGATCCTTAAAGCTCCATCGATCGTCTCTGCCAGCGGATTCGAAAACGAAAAAGCCCCTCGCACAGGAGGGGACGCCGCGCCGATTCCAACCGGATCTTTCATCCGTCGGGACTGATCAGCGCGGCTCGCTAAGCAGAAGGCGTACGGCACGCATAGCAGCAGGGTACCGCAGCGACCGAACCGCCCGCACGACTCCGCTTCGGCGGTCGGTGGAGGGCGAGCGGCAAGGACCGGCGCCATCCGGCGGCCACACGCGAACCCGCCCGCCCGAGCTGCCGCTCCGACTTCCCGGGCGACCCTCGGCGACCGCTCCGTCACCCATTGCGCCTATTCGCGCCCCCGGCGCACGCCCCACGTCGACCCCGGCGCACACCGCGAGGCGCATCGGTTCGCGTCGCGAGGCACACAAGTTACTCGGCGTATCCCCCCTATCCGGGGCAACCTCAGAGTCAGTTGTCTGTGGTTCCGCTCTCTAAACGCTCAAACCACGAACCACTCGGTATGGGTCGACTTAGCATGCGTCAACGGGACCGTATTTCCCGCACCATTCGGAGTCGCCCCATGAACCCTCGCAATCGCAAGAGCCGTTCGTCACCCGCACCGAGCGCCGGGCTCAGCCGCCAGGCCCAAGGTGGCCTGACCGCAGCGGCATTGGTACTCATACCCTTGCTCGCCGTCGGCGGGAGTGACAGCTTTCGTGCCGCGCTCGACTTCACCACCGGGGTTTTGTCCCTGTTGTGCCTGACCTCTTCGGTGGCGTGGGGTCTGATCGCCACCGACAGACTGCTGCTTTCCACCCGGCACCGCCTTGTCGCCCAGGCCGTCCACCGGAGCACCGCGGTGGCCTCGCTCGGCTTCCTCCTGCTCCACGTGACCGTCAAGGTCTCGCTGGGACACGTGGAATTGATCGGCGCGCTGATCCCGTTCGGACTCGGCGTCACCGGTACGTCCGCCCTGATCGGCTTCGGCTCGCTGGCCGGCTTCCTCATGATCGTCGCAGCGACGACAGGGGCGCTGCGCAGCGCCCTCGCGGCCAACGTCCGGGTGGCGGGCCGCTGGCGGCCGCTGCACATGCTGGCCTACCCGGCCTGGTGCTTCGCCCTCGTGCACGGGCTGTACACCGGCCGTCCCGCCGCGACCTGGGTGGTCACGATGTACTGCCTGGCACTCGCCGGCGTCGCAGCAGCCGTCGCGGTACGGACGCTGCCACGGCCTGTACAGCGACGCATCGCCAACAAAGTACTTTCCCTGACCGGCTCGGCGGACGACGACAGGTCGCGGGACGAGAGGGCACAGCGCGATCTCGGCGCCTCCCCGCTCCCCGGCGCAAGCGGAGTGACCGCACCGGCGGGACTCAACCGTATGAACGGCATTCCCTCGCAGCGCGCCTACGAGGCGGAGTTCCAGCGCGAGACCCCGCTCGGGCAGTCGCGTGCGCAGACCCCACGGCTCTCCGCCCCCTCGCCGCAGCTCTACGAGGCCCCTCCGCCCCCGGAGTCGGATCCCCTCGGCAGCAGTGGCGTCGGCCCCGGGCCCGGCATCTCCGCCGCGTACCGGGCGGTGTCCCTCGCCGGCGACCAGACGGCCCCGCTGGCAGAACGCATCCTGATGACGGACGAGATCCCTGTCGTCTCGGAGTCGGGTCCCCCGCCCGCCGCCTGGCCCACACCGTCACCGCCGCCGCCCGCGCAGGCCGTCCCGTCCGCGCCGCCGGTGCCGCCCACGTACGAGCCCCCCGCTCAGCCGGCCTACGAGCCGCCGCCCTCGTACGACGCACCCCCCGCGTCGTACGAAACACCCACCGCTCCGTACGCGGCCCCCTTCGCGTACGACCCCTCATCCGCCTACGACCCCTCAACACCGTACGAAGCACCTTCGTCCCCGTACCAGCCCGGCACCGCCGATGCGTACGACGAGACGGCGCAGATGCCCGGGCCTCTCTTCCCGCCCCCGGCCGGGGAACCCTGGCACGCGCCCGCAGGAGACCGACCGTGAACACCCCCCTTCCTGATGTCCCCGAGGTCCGCGTCGTCGGCCTTCCCCAGCTGACGCAGGGGTTCGACCTTGTCGAGCGACTCGACCTCCCCATGCATCTCAAGGTGCACGGCCCTCTTGAACCGATGACCGGCGAGCGGCTCGCCCAGCTCGCCGACGACATATCCCTGCGCGGCCGCGGTGGCGCGGGCTTCCCCTTCGGGCAGAAGCTGCGCGCCGTAGCCAAGTCCGCCATCCGACGCGGGGTGCGGCCCGTCGTCGTGGTCAACGGCAGTGAGGGCGAGCCCGCCTGCCGCAAGGACACCGTGCTGCTCAACCGCGCACCCCATCTGATCCTCGACGGCGCCCTGATCGCCGCCGAGGCTCTCGGTGCGCGCACCCTGGTCGTCGCGGTCACCCGAAACTCGACGGAGATCTCCATCCGCGCCGCCCTGGCCGAGCGCGGACTCTCCGACCGGCGCGGGCAGCAGCTGCGCGCGCGGGTCGTACGCACCCCCGAGCGCATGGTCTCCGGCGAGGCCTCCTCCGTCATCCGCGCCGTGAACGGCGGCCCCGCGCTGCCGCCCGGCCGCCGTGAGCGCGCCTCCGACACCGGCGTCGGCGGGGCCCCGACCCTGCTGTCCAATGCGGAGACGTTCGCGCAACTCGCCATCGGCGCCCGTATCGGCGCCCGCCGCTACAGCCACACCGGCCTGGAGACCGAGCCCGGCACCGTCATGCTGACGATCTCCGGGGCGGTCGCGCGCCCGATGGTCGTCGAGGTCCCCACGGGCGTGCCGCTGCGGTACGTGCTGCAGCTGGCGGGCGCCCCGCCGCTCCCCCAGGGCGTGCTCACCGGCGGCTACCACGGCAACTGGATCGACGCGATGGCCGTCAACACGGCGCTCGTCTCACGCGAATCGCTGGCCTCCCTGGGCGGCGCGCTGGGCGCCGGCGCCATCCTGCCGATCGGCCCCGAGACCTGTCCGCTGGGCGAGGCGCTGCGGGTGGCCAACTGGCTCGCCGCCGAAACGGCCGGCCAGTGCGGTCCCTGCAAGCTCGGCCTGCCCGCGGCGGCCGGCGGCCTGTCCGACGTCATGAACGGCGGCGGCCCGGCCGCCCTGGAGGCGCTGCGCGAGGTGACCCAGGCCGTGAAGGGCCGGGGCGCGTGCAAGCACCCCGACGGCTCGGCGCGCTTCTTCGCCTCGACCCTGTCCGCCTTCACGGACGATCTCGCCGCCCATGTGCTCCACGGCGGCTGCGGACGCGAGACAACCGGCGTGCTACCGCTGCCCGAGCCGGGCTACGAGGAGGCGGTGGAGTCGATTCCGAGCGGCGAGAAGATCTTCATCGACTGGACGCTCTGCCAGGGCCACGGGCTCTGCGCGGACATCATCCCCGAGCTGATCCGGCTCAAGCCCGACGGCTTCCCGTCGGTGGCCGACGCGGTCGTGCCCACGCATCTGCGGGGGAGTGCGCAGCGGGCCGTACGCCGGTGCCCCGCGCTGGCGATGCGTATCGAGCAGGCTCCGGCCGACCGTGCGCCGGCGCCCGCCGGCCGGCCGGCGCTGCCCAGCAGCAACCGCAAGGCCCTTGGCAGCGGCCGCGGCTGACGGACACACAAGGAAGCGGGGCCAACGCTACCGCAGGGCCCCGATCATGGGTTGGGGTCTGTTAA
>NZ_JBHWWF010000028.1:0-60876 GCF_042736455.1 Streptomyces sp. NPDC060064 | reverse complement strand
CCCGCCACCCCACCCACGCGCCCCCCCCCCCCCGTAGCCCCCGCTTCCTTGTGTCTACTGCTTCTGTGGAGCTAAGGAGAATTGAACTCCTGACCTCCTGCATGCCATGCAGGCGCTCTACCAACTGAGCTATAGCCCCTTGCGGTGTGCCGCCTTGATCGGAAGTTTCCCCCTCGGCGACGTCGACAACATTAACGGTCACCCCGGTCCATCGCCAAATCGTTTCGGGTCTGCACGAACAAGGCCGGTAACGTCCCACTTCGGGACCATGACTGTGACCGTGACTGTCACTGTGGCCGCGGCCGTGTCGCTCATGCTGTGGCGAACGAATAGAACCGCTTCAACGTGCAGTGCTCATCGAGGAGACGGCCGTAGATCGGCTCCCCCTCGAGCTCGCGGTAGGTCTCGATGGGGTCGCCCTTTATGATCAGCGCCCGCGCGCACTCCTCGCACCAGTACTGGTACTCGGGATTGACCGGATCCATGTCCCGGACGATCGGCGTACCACTGCCGCACCAGTCGCATTTCCGCCTGTGTGCACCCATCACTCAGCTCCAGCTGTGGCCGCAGGCCGTGCACACGTAGGAAACCCCGCCATTGTCGCCGAGGACTTGGGCGACATGGGCCGATCCGCAGGACGGGCAGCTGAGAGAAGCACGTACCTCCGCCGCGGCAAGCAGGTCATCGGCCTTCTCGCTCCTGCTGGCGGACATTGTGCTCTCCCTCCCGTCCTCGCCGGTGTCCCCTCCGGCCGTCCGATTCTGCCATGGCCACGCAAGAGGGTCAGCGGCGTTTGCGTACGAGACCAGCCACCGCGCCCAAGATCGACGCGGCTGCGAGCGACAGGGCGCACACCCGCAGCGCATCGGCGGACCCATGCGCCCCGGGTACTGTCTGCCGATTCAGGAAGAGTGTGCCGAATGCGGCGGTGACGATCACCTGACCGAACGGAGCGTGCCTGCCCGGCAGTGGCCCCGGTGGCGAGGACCGCGGAGTAGGCGCCGAGCGCCCGCTGGCCGGGAAACGCGAAATCCCGCCCTCTGACGAGGACGGGATCCGGATTGTGGAGCTAAGGAGAATTGAACTCCTGACCTCCTGCATGCCATGCAGGCGCTCTACCAACTGAGCTATAGCCCCGCGTGTTCTTCGCGCTCCGCGCTGCGAACAAGAAGAACTTTAGCCTGCGACCTGCCGGAAAGTGAAATCCGGGGGTGCGGGGCCGAACGGCGGGCTCGGCCGGGTTCAGTCGTCGTCGCCGAGGACCGGTTCCGGCAGCGTGCCGGCGTTGTGCTCAAGGAGCCGCCAGCCACGCGCGCCCTCGCCGAGCACCGACCAGCAGCAGTTGGAGAGGCCTCCGAGGCCCTCCCAGTGGTGGGCCTCCAGGCCCAGCAGCCGGCCGATCGTGGTGCGGATCGTGCCGCCGTGGCTGACCACGACGAGCGTGCCGTCCTCGGGGAGCTTCTCGGCGTGGTGCAGCACCACGGGAGCGGCCCGGTCCGCGACCTCGGTCTCGAGCTCACCGCCGCCGCGGCGCACGGGCTCGCCGCGCTTCCAGGCGGCGTACTGCTCGCCGTACTGCGCGACGATCTCCTCGTGCGTCAGGCCCTGCCAGGCGCCCGCGTAGGTCTCGCGCAGGGCGGCCTCGTAGGTGATGTCGAGACCGGTGAGCTCGGCCAGCTCGCCGGCCGTGGCCGCCGCCCGCTTGAGGTCGGAGGCGAGAATCACATCGGGCCTGAGCGAGGCGAGCAGCCGGGCGGACCGGCGCGCCTGAACGACACCGGTCTCGGTCAGCGCAATGTCCGTGGTGCCCTGGAAGCGGCGCTCCAGGTTCCAGGCGGTCTGGCCGTGCCGCCACAGGACGACGCGGCGTCCCGTGGCGCGCTCGCGGCTGTCTCTGCCGTTCAGCTCAGCTCACCGTCCGGGTCGCCGGCGAGCCGCGCGTGCTCCTCGGCCTTGCCGCGGGTCTTCAGGGCGTCCTCGGGGAGAGGAAGCTCGGGGCAGTCCTTCCACAGCCGCTCCAGGGCGTAGAAGACCCGCTCCTCGCTGTGCTGGACGTGCACGACGATGTCGATGTAGTCGAGCAGGATCCAGCGGGCGTCGCGGTCGCCCTCACGGCGCACCGGCTTGGCGCCGAGCTCCTTGTTCAGCCGCTCCTCGATCTCGTCGACGATCGACTTGACCTGGCGGTCGTTGGGCGCGGAAGCGAGCAGGAAGGCGTCGGTGATCGACAGCACATCGCTGACGTCGTACGCAATGATGTCGTGCGCGAGCCGGTCGGCGGCCGCCTGGGCGGCGGCGTTGACGAGCTCGATGGAGCGATCCGTGGCGGTCACAAGCAGGCTTTCGTCGGCGGTCGGGAACCCTTCAAGGGTCTCACGGACCGCCGACAGCCCATGCCGCGTTTATTTCGGACCCGATGGGTCGCGTGTTTCGGACCTGATGGGTCGCCCTGTCACCGGACCTCGTAGTCCTTGCCGAGGACGACCGAGACGTCGGCGTTGGTGACGGCTTTGCCCTTCTCGACCGCGCTCGCCGGCAGACCCAGGGTCTTGGCGACCTCGACCGCCTTCGCCTTCTGCGCCACGTCTCCGTAGGTGACCTTCGATGTCGTGACGGTGTCGTCGGCCTTGCCGCCGTCGAGGACGGAGTAGCCGCCGTTGACCAGGTCGATCCGGGCGGCCTCGGTGGCTCTCGTCGTCCCGGTGGCGTTCTTGACGCCCACGCGGATGGCCGCGCCCTTCTCCGGTGCGGTGACCGTGCCGCCCAGGACGTCCTTGACGACGCTGTTGGCGGTCTGCTCGGTGAGCGTGCCGTCCTGCTGGACCGGAAGCACGGCTGTCTTGTAGTCGCCGCCCTTGGCGTGCTCGGCGAGCTTCGCCAGCGAGGCGCCCAGATCGCTCTCCCGCAGCGACGGATCGAGAATCTGCGCCAGCGTCTCGACGGTTACGGTCGCCGCCTTCGGGTCGTCGGGGAACTTCCGCAGGACGCCCTGCAAGACCTGGCCGAAGCGCTGCAGCTGCTTCGCCTCGGCCTCGCCGGGCCCGAGGTAGGTGGCGTACGCGACGGCCATCCGCCCGTTCAGGGTCTGGTTCTCGCCCTTCTTCACCAGCGGCGCCTCGCCCTTCTTCGCGCCGGGCACCTCGGTGTCCGTGGTCAGGTCGATGGTGCCGACCAGCTCGACCAGGTTCTCCAGAAACGGGGTGTCGAGCCGCCAGGTGCCGGTGATCTTGGCACCGAGGAGAGTGCCGACCGCCTCACGGGTGCCCGTCGAGCCGTCGTCCTCGACGGACTTGCCGAGCGTGGTGGCGGTGCCGTCGTCGTTGGCGATGGAGAGCGAGTTGGGGAGCAGGACGGTGGTGCCCTGCTTGGTGGTGGCGTTGTTGACGAGGAGGGCCGTGGAGGTGCCCTTTTTCTTGGTGTTGTGCAAATGCACCACGATCACGTCCCGCTTCTGCGGTCCGGTCGCCGTGCTGCTCTTCTTGTCCGCGTCCGACAAGCCGGGCAGCTTGCCCGCGTACCAGAGGTAGCCGACGCCGCCCACGACGACCAGCGCCAGTGCGACGACGAGCGCGACGACGCGGTTACGGCCGCGGCGCTTGGCCTCCTCGCGCCGCTCGGAGCGGCTCTCGGTGAACTTCAGCCAGTCGATGACGTCTTCGGAGTCCTCGTCGGGCTCCTCGATGAAAGAGAACTGCTCGGTGCGGTAGTCACGGTCGGCGGCAGGGCGGCGCTGCTCCGGCACGGCAGCCGGTTCGGGCGCCTGTCGGCGCGGCTGCGCCTGCGGCTCGGCCGGGGCCTGCTGCTGCGGGATGTTCCACTGCTGGGTGGTGTCGACGGCCGCGGGCTGCGTACCCGTGTCGTAGCTGTACCCGCTGTAGCTGTATCCCTGGTCCTGGCTCTGCCCCGGGGACTGCGGCTGCTGGTAGTACGGGTCGTACTGCTGAGGCCGCTGGGACTGGCCTGCCTGTGGCTGCTGCTGCGCGTACGGGTCGTAGCCGTACCCCTGCCCCTGCCCCTGTTCGGGAGCCTGTGGTTGCTGAGGGTGCTGGGGCTGCTGCTGCGCGTAGGGGTCGTACTGCTGGGGCTGCTGATACACCGGTTGCCCGTACTCGTCGTAGCCGATGATCTGCGGCTGCTGGTAGTACGGGTCGTACGGGTTCTGCTGGTCGTTCACCGGTGCCCCTCTCCGTGGCTCACTCGCCGCGGTACAACTGGCGCTTGTCGATGTAGCGCACCACACCGTCCGGCACCAGATACCAGACCGGATCGCCGTTGGCGACCCTAGCCCGGCAATCGGTCGACGAGATGGCCAGTGCCGGAACCTCCACCAGAGAGACCCCGCCCTCGGGCAGCCCGTCGTCCGTCAGGTCGTGACCCGGCCGGGTCACACCGATGAAATGGGCGAGTGAGAACAGCTCTTCCGCGTTCCGCCAGCCGAGGATCTGCGAGAGCGCGTCGGCTCCCGTGATGAAGAAGAGATCCGCGTTGCTGTTGAGGGAGCGCAGGTCCCGCAGCGTATCTATCGTGTAAGTCGGCCCGGCGCGGTCGATGTCGATGCGGCTCACCGAGAACTGCGGGTTGGACGCGGTGGCGATGACCGTCATGAGATAGCGGTCCTCGGCCGGAGACACCACCTTGTGGCTCTTCTGCCACGGCTGCCCGGTCGGTACGAACACCACTTGGTCGAGGTGGAACTGGGCGGCCACCTCGCTGGCGGCCACCAGGTGTCCATGGTGGATCGGGTCGAACGTCCCGCCCATCACGCCGATTCGACGCTTGCCGGAACCGGAACCGGTAGGCACTTCCTGCTCTCCCATGCGTGCAGAGCCTACTGGCACGACGTTCGGCTCCGACTCAGCGGTCGCGGTTGAAGCGCGTGGTGATCCACAGCAGCAGGAGCAGTGCGAAGAGCGCGCCGCCACCGGTGAGGTAGGGGCTGAGGCTTGGGTGGTTGCCACCGTGCTCGGCGCCCTCGGCAAGAGTGACCAGGTTGGCGGCGGTGCTGGTGAGGCTCATCGTCAGCGGAACCTATCGATCGGGAGTCCGGGAGCCGGAGCTCGGGAATCGGAGCGGAGAGACTTCGCGCACATCGTATGCGGGCCGCCCGGGCACGCTCACGCCGACTCAGTCGTTGTGGTTTTCGTCGCTGCCGTTTCCTCGGTAGCCGCGCAGCAGGAACCAGGCGAGCAGAGCTGCTCCGACGATCGAGGCGATCAGCAGGACGCGCAGCGTGTTGCCCAGTCCCTGCTGCGCGGCTGCGGCGGCGAGCAGTGCGGCGGTGTCCGGCATGTCGGGTGTCCTCCTCGGTTATCCACAGCCCCCGCCACACCGTAGCCCCAGCACCTACGCTGGGGTCCGTCAGGGGGACGAGCAGGGACTCGCGCCAACAGGGGGCATTTGATGACCGAAAGCAATCACGAGAACGTTCCGAGCAGGCAGCGCAAGCGCTTCCCGGGCATCTCTTCACGGGCGTACGAACATCCCGCGGACCGCTCGGCGTTGGTGGCCCTGCGCAAGCTCAGCGGCTTCGACACCGTCTTCAAGGCACTCAGCGGACTGCTGCCCGAGCGCAGCCTGCGGCTGCTCTACCTCTCCGACTCGGTGCGGGTGAGCGACGCGCAGTTCGCGCATCTCAACACCATGCTGCGGGACGCCTGTTACATCCTGGATCTGGAGAAGGTCCCGGCGATGTATGTCACGCAGGACCCGCGGCCCAACGCCATGTGCATCGGCCTGGACGAGCCGATCATCGTGGTCACCACCGGGCTGGTGGAGCTGCTCGACGAGGAGGAGATGCGGGCGGTCGTCGGACACGAGGTGGGCCACGCCCTCTCCGGCCACTCCGTCTACCGCACGATTCTGCTCTTCCTCACCGGTCTGGCGCTGAAGATCGCCTGGATCCCCCTCGGCAACGTCGCGATCATGGCGATCGTCACCGCGCTGCGCGAGTGGTTCCGCAAGTCGGAGCTCTCGGCGGACCGCGCCGGGCTACTGGTCGGCCAGGACCTGCAGGCGTCGATGCGAGGCCTGATGAAGATCGCCGGTGGCAACCACCTGCACGAGATGAATGTCGACGCGTTCCTTCAGCAGGCCGAGGAGTACGAGGCGGCCGGCGATCTGCGCGACTCCGTGCTGAAGATTCTGAATCTGCTCCCCCGCTCGCACCCGTTCACCACGGTGCGCGCCGCCGAGCTGAAGAAGTGGGCCGCGAGCCGCGACTACCAGCGGATCATGGACGGTCACTACCCGCGGCGCACGGAGGACAAGGACACCTCGGTGTCCGACTCCTTCCGCCAGTCCGCATCGCACTACGCCGGCACCGTCCGCACCAGCAAGGATCCCCTGATGAAGCTGGTCGGTGACATAGCCGGCGGCGCGGGCGACCTGGGCGGCAAGCTGCGCGGCAAGTTCACGGGCGGAGGCGACAGCGGCGGCAGCGCCAGTGGTGGGAGCTCCGGCGGGAGCACCGGCGGCGGCGGCAGCGACGGCAATGGCAGCGGTCCTGCGCACGACAACGACAGCGATGAGGGCGGCAAGGGCGGTCAGAGCGGTCAGGGCAAGGGCTGAGCACCGGGCGACAGCGCCCCGCAGAGCGCCGCGGTGGCCTGGCCCGTCGCATAAGGATCGGTGCCCGCCGGACCGTCCGCGCTCGCCCGCTGGCCGGCCAGCAGCGGGCGCAGGGTGCCTGACGCGTCCGCCGAGCAGGCCTGCGGTCCGGCCTGGACATAGCTGCCCAGCAGCTCGACCCGGTGCTGGCGCAGGTCCTCGCGGTCGAAGCGGAAGTGCAGTTCACGGCGGACGGTGAACAGCGAGGCCTCGTTCGCCTGTGGGCCGCCCGCCGCGACCGGCCGCAGCGCATAGGCGAAGGTGTGGTCCGACGTCACCTCAAGGGCGTCGGGCCCCGCCTCGGCGACGGTGAGCGTGCCCTGCACCCGCACGTGGGGGTCGGCCAGCGCGACCTTCGCGGGGTCGTAGCGCACCAGCCAGCCGGTGGCTGCGTGGCGGCCGTCGCCGGCCGGAGAGGAGATGCTCCGGTCGAACTGCTCCAGCTGGGCCGGGTCGAGCAGCAGCCGCACGGGCCGCACGGCACCGCCGGTGAGCACATCGGGGTCCAGCGAGGACTCGACGAGGTAGTCCTTGGCGGTGGTCAGCGCGGTCAGTACCTGGTCCTCCGAGAAGTTCTTGGTGCGCCGGGCGCCGGGCAGCGTGATGCCTGCCGCGCCGATCCGGAACTGCGCGGCAGGGCTGTGCGCATAGAGGTCGGCGGGGGTGCCGCCCGGGACCGGGCCCTGCGGCGCGAGCGGGATCATCGTGATGCGCAGTGGCTCCGCCTGTTTGAACTGCGGAACCTGGTAGGGGTGACGGACGCCGAGGTAGATCGCGGTTCCGAAGGCCATGGCGACCAGCAGGATGAGCAGCAGGACCTGCCTCGAGCCGCGTCTGCGGCCCCAGGCGGGGAGGCTGCGTACGGCCTGTGCGTGCTCGCCCATCCGCTCCTGCGCGGAGAATTCCTGCAGCCGGGCAGCCCGCACGAACGATTCGTCGAAGACGACGGATCGGTACTCGTCCTCACCACCGCCGGGGAGTCCCTCGGGTGTCCCCTCAGGCGGGTCTCCGCGCCCAGCCATACTTTCAGGGTAGGTCCGGCAGGGCCCTGGTAAACGCGCTGATACGTGACAAACTCCGACGAGTTCTTTCGCGGTCGTTCAGCGGCCGTTCAGGGGGTGCGCGGATTGGCGGAGACAGCCGGCCCCGTGTACTCCGCAGAGGCGGAGGGTCCACCGACCCGGCCGGTGGCGGAGCCGCTCGACGGTGTGGAGTCGACGCCGGTCGTGGCGGGTGGTGGCACCCGGTCCTGGCGGTTGCCGGCGGCCCCTCGGTACACCGCGGTGAAGGCCAGGGCGACCATGCCGATGCCCATCACCAGGGCCAGGATCCAGGCCACCGGGCGGTGCCAGCGGGCGCTGCCCCGGTAGGGGCGCAGGGCGCCGCCGTGGCGTCCGTAGGGTCCGCCGTACTCGCCGTCCGCGGCCTCGTCATCGTCGTCGTACGCGCGCTCGCGGCCGTACTCGCCGCCGGGCCCGTAGCCGTCGTCGTAGAGCTCGTCGTCGGCCGCTCCTCCGCCGTATCCGGCGCGTGCGGCCTCGGCCTCGGCGCGCGCCTGCGCGGCGGCCAGGAGCCGCTCGACGGCGGTCGGTTCATGGAACTCGGCGGCCCGTACGAAGTCCTCGTCGAACACCACGGAGGCGAAGTCCTCGTCCGCGCCCCCGCGGTCGTCGTCGGGCTCCCAGCCGTCCGGGAACGGCCTGCCCCCCACGTCGTCCGGCACGCTTTCAGAGTAGACCTGGCCGGTCGGTTTCGGCAGACAGAGTCCGAAGTCTCCCGGCCCACATCCGCCACAGGGACGGTCACTACCGGTTCGCCGCAGGAAACCCACCACCCACCGCAACCCACCACGCCCCCGGCCCACGATCACCACGGGAGACGGTCACCACCGGTTCGCCGCAGGAAACCCACCACCCACCGCAACCCACCACGCCCCCGGCCCACGATCACCACGGGAGACGGTCACTACCGGGTGTGACCGTCGCCTGTCACGATGTACTTCGTCGAGGTCAGCTCCGGCAGGCCCATGGGCCCGCGCGCGTGCAGCTTCTGCGTGGAGATTCCGATCTCGGCGCCGAATCCGAACTGGCCACCGTCCGTGAAACGCGTGGACGCGTTCACCGCGACCGCCGCGGAGTCCACCAACTGGGTGAAGCGGCGGGCGGCCGGCTGCGAGGTGGTCACGATCGCCTCGGTGTGCCCGGAGGACCAGAGCCGGATGTGGGCGACAGCGGCGTCGAGCGAGTCCACGACGGCGGCGGCGATGTCGTACGAGAGGTACTCCGTCTCCCAGTCCTCGGCCGTGGCCGCCACGACCGTGGCCTTGGAGGCGTCGGCGTACTCCAGCACGCGCTCGTCGCCGTGCACGGTCACTCCGGCCTCGGCGAGCGCGTCCAGGGCGCGCGGCAGGAAGTCGGCAGCGACGTCCTGGTGGACCAGGAGCGTCTCGGCCGCGTTGCAGACGCTCGGCCGCTGAGCCTTGGAGTTGATCAGGATGTCGACGGCCATGTCGAGGTCGGTTTCGGCGTCCACGTACACATGGCAGTTGCCGGTGCCGGTCTCGATGACCGGGACGATCGACTCCTCGACGACCGTACGGATCAGGGCGGCGCCGCCGCGCGGGATGAGTACGTCCACCAGGCCGCGGGCGCGCATCAACTCCCGTACGGATTCCCGGCTCTCACCGGGCACGAGCTGTACGGCGTCGGCCGGCAGACCGGAGCCGCCGACCGCGTCCCGCAGGACCTTCACCAGGGCGGTGTTGGAGGAGTAGGCGGAGGAGGAGCCGCGCAGCAGGACGGCGTTGCCGGACTTCAGACAGAGCGCGGCGGCGTCCACGGTGACGTTCGGGCGGGCCTCGTAGATGATCCCGACGACGCCGAGGGGCACGCGCACCTGGCGCAGATCGATGCCGTTGGGCAGGGTCGAGCCGCGCACCACCTCGCCGACCGGGTCGGGCAGTGCGGCCACGTCCCGTACGTCGGCGGCGATGGCCCGTACCCGCTCCGGGGTCAGGGTGAGGCGGTCGATGATCGACTCACTGGTGCCGGCCTCACGGGCGCGTGCGATGTCCTCGGCGTTGGCCGCGACGATCTCGCTGGTACGGACCTCGAGCGCGTCCGCGATCGCCAGCAGAGCGTCGTCCTTGGCCGACCGCGGCAGCGGCGCGATGTCGGCGGCAGCGCCACGGGCCCGGTAGGCGGCCTGGGCGACCGGGGAGAGGTTGTCGTACGGCGAAAGCGGCGAGAACGTCGTCATACCCGCAGGGTAGTGCGCGCCCCGCGGGCGTCCCTCACGTATCCCGCACTGCGAGACAGAAGCCTCAGAAGGGCAGCAGCCTCAGA
This sequence comes from Streptomyces sp. NPDC060064, assembly GCF_042736455.1. NCBI lineage: Bacteria > Bacillati > Actinomycetota > Actinomycetes > Kitasatosporales > Streptomycetaceae > Streptomyces > Streptomyces sp. NPDC060064. The sequence continues at coordinate 50,926 of NZ_JBHWWF010000028.1, read as the reverse complement.
AGGGGTGCACGCCCACCGGGGCGGCGGGCGGCGGGCCGTAGCCCTCCGCGATGCGCTGGTGGTACGTCTGGCGGTCGATGACCTCCAGGCCCACGATCTCCCACGGCGGCAGCTTGGCGCTCGATCGGTGCTCGCCCCACAGCCGCAGCGCCACCGCCGCGGCATCGTGCAGGTCACGCGCCTCTTCCCAGTAGCGGATCTCCGCGTGGTCGTTGGCGTACCGGCTGGTCAGCAGGAAGGGATGGTCGTGCGCGAGCTGCTCAAGACCGCGCCTGACCTCCTTCAGCGGGGCTTCGGCGCCGGAGACGCTGAGCGTGATGTGCCACAGCTTGGACAGCACGTGCTCTTCGCCGTACGTGTCCGTGCCCGCTCCCGTCTCCTGATCCTCTTCGGCGTCGCCGAAGTCGGCGCCCGCTCCGACGCTGGTCAGGGCTCTTTCCTCGCCCACGGCCCTACGGGCGTGAGGGATGCCCCCCGTCCCGCGGGGCACATCCCCTGGGCGCGCTCGTCTCACCGGCGGCCTCCTGTTGCATGTGTTGTCCTGCTGTACCCCCGCCATACCCCCGCAACAAAGTTGACCAGTCCGGGACGGAACGTGGGGCGGTTTTGGTGAAGGTCTCTGCCAGAAGACTGGTCTTTCAGCCGATTCAGGAGTGCAGGACGACGAGATCGTCCCTGTGTACGACTTCCCGCTCGTACGCCGGGCCCAGTTCCTGTGCCAGCTCCGGGGTGGAGCGGCCGAGCAGCTGTGGGATCTCCTTGGCGTCGAAGTTGACGAGCCCGCGGGCCACGGCGTGGCCCGCGGTGTCGCGCAGCTCGACCGGGTCGCCGGCGCTGAATTCGCCCTCGACCGCGGCGATACCGGCCGCCAGCAGCGACTTCTTGCCGTGCACCACGGCCCGTACCGCACCGTCGTCCAGGATCAGCGCGCCCTGCGGGGTGGAGGCGTGCGCGAGCCAGAGGAGCCGGTCGGCGGAGCGACGTCCGGTGCCGTGGAAGTACGTACCGGTGGCGCGGCCCGCGAGGGCGTCGGCGGCGCGAATGGCGGAGGTGAGGACGACGGGGACGCCAGCGGCCGCCGCGATCCTGGCGGCCTCGACCTTGGTGACCATGCCGCCGGTGCCGACGCCGGCCTTGCCCGCGCTGCCGATCTGTACATGTGCGATGTCGGCCGGGCCGCGTACCTCCTCGATCCGCGAGGTGCCGGGCTTGGACGGGTCCCCGTCGTACAGCCCGTCGACGTCCGAGAGAAGAACCAGCAGATCGGCCCGTACGAGATGGGCGACGAGCGCGGCGAGACGGTCGTTGTCGCCGAAGCGGATCTCGTCCGTCGCCACGGTGTCATTCTCGTTGACGACAGGGACGGCGCCCATGGCGAGCAGCTGGTCCAGGGTGCGGTAGGCGTTGCGGTAGTGGGCGCGGCGGCTGGTGTCGTCGCCGGTGAGGAGCACCTGGCCGACGCGTACGCCGTAGCGCGCGAAGGAGGCGGTGTAGCGGGCGACGAGCAGGCCCTGGCCGACGCTGGCGGCCGCCTGCTGGCGGGCCAGGTCCTTGGGGCGGCGGGCCAGGCCCAGCGGCGCGAGGCCCGCGGCGATGGCACCGGAGGAGACCAGCACTATCTCCTTCTCGCCGCCGCTGCGGACCTTGGCGAGCACGTCGACGAGGGCGTCGACGCGGTCGGCGTCGAGTCCGCCTGCGGCGGTGGTCAGGGAGGACGAGCCGACCTTGACGACGATCCTGCGGGCCTGTGTTACCTGCTGTCTTGCCACTGTCACAGGGCCGAATCTATGTCAGGGCCCGTGGTGGGTGCTCGGCCATTTCACTCGCTGGACAGTGCGGCCGAGGGTCCGGGCGGCCGCCCCGGCCCCGGACCGCACAACCGACCGGTCGTCAATGCTCCCTACCGCGAGGGCCATTACCTCCGAAGCGGAGCGAACAGCCGTCCAGCGCACCGGACTTGACAACACGACAACCAGAGGCGGGCTCAACATGGCTCAGCAAAAGGTGACTTGACGGACAGGTGAGCCAGGTCGGTGTATGCACCACAGTTTCCTCGCCGAATCTACGCCGGTGACCGGCCGCCGGGAAACCCGACGGCGGAAGACCGGACGGCGGGAAACTCGACGGCGGAAGACCGGACGGCGGAAGACCGGACGGCGGAAGACCGGACGGCGCTACACCGCCGTACGGGTCCCGCGCAGCCGCCGCCGTACCTCCCGGCGCAGCCGCCGCACCACCCGCCGGGCGAAGGACACCTTCCGCGGCGGCGCGGCGGGCGCGAGCAGCGCCTCCTTCAGCAGATCCGCCCGCCCCTCGGCGACACAAGCGAGCCGCTGCCGGTCCCTGCCGCCCAGCCGCCGCGCCACTCCCGGCGTCCAGTACTCCTCCATCAAGGGCGCGGCCAGCTCCATCTTGTGGCGCAGGATCTCCTCGCTCTGTTTCAGCACAGCGGGACCGAACTGCGGCAGCAGCGTCACCACGAACGGCCTGATCATCAGCTGGTCGCGCCGCGCGCCCGGCGGTTCGTGGGCGGCGATCAGCTCCATCAGCCGCTGCGCCGAGTGGAAACGCAGCGTGTAACTCCCGCTCTTGGTCACATGTTTGCCGTCGTCCCGGCCCACCAGGTAGTAGCAGGTGTAGTCGGCGACGACGGAGACGCCGTTGCCCCGCATATACGCCTCCATCGTGAACAGCGCGTCCTCGCCGGTCCGCATGGTCTCGTCGAAGCGCATGCCCAGTCGTACGAGCAGCTCGCGCCGGAACAGCTTCTGCGCACTCAGCGTGAACTTGACGTTGGAGGTGTGGATGTCGGCGTGCTCGAGGTTCTGGGCCCACATCGATTTGGCTGCGTTGCGGTTGACGCCCTCGACCTTGCCGAGCACCACATCCGTACCGGCGCGGTCGGCCATCGCCACCAGCCGCTCCAGCGCCTCTTCGCCGAGGTAGTCGTCCGCGTCGAGGAAGAACACATAGCGGCCGCGGGCCAGCGAAAGACCGACATTGCGCGGGCCGCCGGGGCCGCCGGAGTTGGCCTGCCGCAACACCCGCGTCGGGATCTTGCTGGCGGCCGCGAACTCCTCCAGGTACTCCCCCGTACCGTCGGTGGAGCCGTCGTCGACGGCCACGATCTCCATCCGGTCGGCACCGATGGTCTGCGCCTCGACCGATTCCAGACAGCGGACCAGATAGGGCATGGCCTCATAGGCCCCGATGATCACGCTGACTTCGCACATGGGCACTCCGACAGTCTTACGCGGTGGGAAGTCGCGCCATGGTGCCCGGCGCATGTGTCACCTGCGTGTCGGATGCGACACGGCCCGGAAACTCGCCTGCGAGGGCGAATTTCCGGGCCGTGAAGAGAGGCGCCGACCTGTCAGCGCGCCACCGGGGCCTCGGCTCCGGTGGGCTCGGCTCCGTCGGGCTCGATGCCGCCCGGCTCGATGCCGCCCGGCGCGACGCCATTGGGCTCTACGCCACCGGCGTCGGCCTCACGGTCGAGCTCGCCCAGGAACTGACCGCCGATGCGCTGCTCCACAGCGACGTTGCGCGCCTCGGCCTTGTCCGTCAGCGCCCGTACCGCCGCGTTGAACCGCTCGAGCGAGGTCGACTCGTCGGAGCCGAGCAGGTACTCCTTGAGCTCACGCCGGGCGCCCGCCTGCCGGTCGGCGGCCGGGTCGGCCACCGCGTCCAGCAGCTCGCCGATCTCCTCCGCGCTGTTGGAGAGGATGACCGCGGCCCGTACGGCGGTGTTCTGCCGCTGGAACTCCTCGATGCCCAGCTCGGCGGAGTCGGTGACGGCGTACGGCTTGCCGCTCGCGATGAAGTCCGAGACCACGCTGGAGATGTCGGAGACCATGCCGTCGGCCTGGTTGAAGCAGTCGTACAGCTTCGGCTCGGAGCCCGTGACGACCTTGTGCTCCCACCAGCCGAAGGAGCGCCAGTACGCGTCGTTCCACTCGGCCCGCAGCTTCTTGATCTCGGCGAGGCGCACCGGGTCGGCGAGCGAGACCCGCGACTTCTCCGACTCGTCCCCGCCCGCGCGGCCCGGCGCGGCCAGCGCGGCCAGTCGGGCCTCGATACGGGTCAGCTCGGCCCGCGCCGCGGCCTGACCGGACTGCGCGGCGGCGGCCTCCTTCGCCCAGCGCGGGTCGGCGGCGCGCTCGGCGCCCGCGGCCTGCACCAGCGCGGTGATCCGCTCGTGGACGGCCTTGGCCTTCTTGTTGCGGATACCGGTGAAGGGGTGCGGCTTGTAGATGACGCGGACCGGCTTCTCGGCCTCCAGCAGCCGCCGGACGATGTTCTCGCCGGCCAGGAGCAGGGAGGTGTTGCCGGGGTTGTCGTCCCAGCCCTCCCAGGTGGGGGCGTACAGGATGGTCGGGATGTCGTTCTTCGGGGTGCCGGTCCAGGTCTCTATCGGGGCCAGCTGCGGGCGTCCGACCTCGACGATGTCGTCGTCGCGCACGCCGACGTCGGCCAGCGCGTAGCGGTCTCGGCCGGCCCGGCCCGCGGTCCACACCTCGTCGTACACCTTGGAGAAGGGGTTGACGCTGGCGAGCTTGTCGCTGTCGCCGTGGCCGATGAAGACGTGCTTCATGGTCGGGACGCGCAGCATGTGGATGTTCTTGCCGACGTTGGCCGGGTACAGCGTCACCCGGACCATGGAGAGGTCGAGGTTCATCAGATGCGTGCCGCCGGGCACACAGATCACCGGCACGGAGGTCGGGGCGAGCTTCGACACCAGGCTGCGCTCACGCATGAGGATCAGCGGCCGGCCCTCCACGTGCTCCAACGTCTCCAGCCACATGTTGACCTGGTACGCGGACTCGTCGGAGCCGGAGAAGTAGAGCACGACGGTCGGCCGGTACTCGCGCAGCCAGGTGCTCACGGCCTTGAGCACGGCAGGCGCGCCCGGCACCCTGCGCTTGCGGCGCAGATACGGCACGAGGACGGCCGTGTAGATCAGTCCGAGAGCGAGGGTGGCGGCGACGCCCGCGTATCCGATGACGTCCTTGCCGGTCCCGGCGGCGATCACCACACCGGCCATGGCAGGGATGTCGAGGTGGAGCATCTTCTCGCCGGAGCGGCGCAGCAGCGCCTGCGGCGGGGCGTCCGGAATGCGTACGGCGTGCAGGTCGACGTTGCGGGTGACGACCGGCATGGTGCGGCGCAGCCGGATCAGGGTCGCCAGCGCACCCTGCGGCGCCTGGAGACCGTAGAAGACCAGGAAACCGGCGACAGCGGCGTAGAAGAGCGGGGTGTCCGCCAGGTTCTCCCGGGCGAGCAGCAGGACCAGCAGCAGCTCACGCAGCAGGAAGCGGATCGGCAGGCCGATCCGGACCTTGTTGAGGCGGTTGACCAGGTAGCTGCCCTTCTGGTGCAGATACCAGTCCGCCGCATAGGTCACGGCACCGGCAGCCGCGAAGAACCAGATGTTCGGGATCAGCGCGGCGATCATGACGCACGGATAGCCGAGTCCCATCAGAGCTGCCGCAGCCAGCTCTGACAGGCTGCCTACGCGTGCCAGACGAATGGCGGTCGAAATCACGAAGAACCTGCTCCAAGGGTGCCGGTTGTTTCACTTTTGGCGGGAATTGTGAAGGTGGGGCTTCACGAAATCGGGCCTCCACTCTCGCCTCACGGCGAAAACAGAGGCCCGAAAAGTAATTTAATGGGGGATTATTACACATCTTCCTCGCGGTCCAGGACCGCCGCGAGCGCCTGCTCGAAGCCTGAGGCCTCGCTCGCCTCGCGGGTCGGATCCTGCTGCCGCACATCGATGACATGACCGGTCAGTTCGGAGAGCAGCACGTTCAGAGAGGACCGCGCCACAGCTTCGGAGGAGAGCAGCGAGCCCTCCGGCTCCGTACCGAACGCCTTGGTCCGCATCGGGGTGGCCGTGCGCTCCGGATTGACGCAATTCACCCGGATTCCCTCGCTCGCCCATTCGTCCGAGAGTGCCTGGGTGAGATTCACCATGGCCGCCTTGGTGGACGAGTAAAGGCTGTATTCGGCGCGGCCGCGGGTGTAACTGGAGGAGGTGTAGAGCAGCAGCTGGCCCTTGGTCTCCGCGAGGTATTTGTATGAGGCACGCGCAATCTGCACCGGCGCCAGGTAATTGACGTTCAACGCCTCCTGGATGGTGATGTTGTCCGTCTCGGCCAGCTTGCCGATGCGCAGCACGCCCGCCGTGTTGATGACGTAGTCGATACGGCCCGTCTCGGAGTACGCCTTGGAGAGCGCGTCGTCCACATGCTCCGGGTTCTCGACGTGAGTGCCGGTGGTGGAGCGACCCAGCGCGTACACCTTGGCGCCGTACTGCTCGGCCAGCGCGGCGATGTCGGCACCGATGCCGTACGAACCCCCGAAGACCACCATCGTCCTGCCGGACAGCAGCTCGCGGTAGGCGGCCTCGTCGGCCTGGCGCGGGGCGGCGGTGGAGGCCAGCTGGAACAGCTTGTCCGCGATGAAGACGTCGACCGGCTGGGTCACCTTCATGTTGTACTCGTCGCCCGCGACGACATAGATCGGCACGTCCGGCAGATACCTCAGCACCACCGAGCAGTCGTCGGTGGCCTGGAAGTTGGGGTCGCCGGCGGCGATCTCGTACGCCCGGCGGATCGTGGAGAGCTTGAAGGCCTGCGGCGTCTGGCCGCGGCGCAGCCGGGAGCGATCCGGGACGTCGGTGATGAACTCGCCGTCCCCACCGTGGGTGCGGGTCACGATGATCGTGTCGGCGGAGGGGATGGCGACATCGACGGCCTGGTAGCGGTCGAGGGCGTCGACACAGTCCGCGATCACACGCTGCGACAGAAGCGGACGCACTGCGTCATGGAAGAGGACGTTGCGGTCCTCGCCCTCCGCGAGACCCTCGCCGAGAGCCTCGATGGCGCGCTCGGTGGTCTCGTTACGGGTCGCGCCGCCCTCAATGACCTTGCTGACCTTGGTCAGCCCGGCCTTGGCGATGATCTTCTCCACATCGGGCACAAACCCCGGCGCCATCAGCACAATCACGTCGTCGACCGACTCTGCCTGCTCGAAGATCGACAGCGTGTGCTCGATGACGGCCTTGCCGGCGATCTTCAGCAGCTGCTTCGGGATGGCCAGTCCCACGCGCTGGCCGGTACCACCGGCGAGCACGACTGCTGTGGTGCGGGGCTTGGCTTCGTGCGGCACAGACACAGACGACCTACCTTGCGATGAGTGGGGGACGGGGCGATGGTCGCACTCTCCGTGACCGTCCCGCAAGGCGGGCTTGGGGTGCTCCACACCTCCGCGATACGGGAAGTTCACCCTGTGGCCAGGGAGATGACGGCGACCCGACCCACCCCCGGGGTGACTGACGCCACAGTTGTCAATGGTGCGCTCAGCTACTTGATCGGCTTGTCGACAACGTTCAGTACAAGATCGTTGGAAGCACTGTAGAAGATCTTGACCGTGACCCGCTCCTGGGGCCTGCCCCGCAGCTTGCGGGCCACCGCCCGCACCGCGGCGAGCGGTCTCTTCTTCAACAGCTCGGTGCCGGGATACGGGACGAGGGACCCCTTCTCCACGACATCGTCCAGCACCCGGCCCGGCCTGACCGGCTCGGCGTCGGGTGCGTACCGCAGCCACAGGTCCCAGACGTCGTGCGCGGCGGTCCGGCGGGCCGCCGGTGCCGCGCACGGAACGGTGACCCGGAAGCCGTCGCTTCCCTCCCGGCCGACCGGGAACGTCAGCTCGGCCGGGTCCTTGCCGCGGCGGCGCAGCAGCAGCACCGGGTCGTCGGCCAGGGTGCCCCCGCCGAGCAGCCGGCCGGTGAGCATGATCTTCCGGTCGGCGAGCAGGATGTCGCCGACCTCGGCGTGGACCGGTCTGACCCAGGAGCGCAGCGAGAGCACTCCCTGTTTCACATACGGGACGAGCTGGCGGACGGCCGTGCCGGCCACCACGCGGTCCGCGGCCCGCATGGCGCCGCGCTGGTCGACGGCACGGGTCGCGAGCGCCACCCGCTCACCCTCCGGCAGCTCCACATGGCAGGTCCAGACACCCTCGGCGAAGTCGGCAGCGGCCGGGACGGTCGCCCGGCCCTCGGCGTCGAAGGCGAAGGCCCGCTCCTCGACCTTCGCATCCTGGTGCGTACAGACCAGCCGCAGTCCGGCGCCCCGGCTCGGCCTCAGGCCGTCCTGGCGCTCCGGGCTCGAGGGAAGGGGGAGCAGGGTGACGCCCAGCTCGCCGTCCTGGCCCACCACACAGTCGGCGACGGGAGCGAACTCCTCGCCGTCCCCGTTCGCGGAGGCGATGCGCGGGGCAGCCCCGCGCGATGCGGTGGCCGCGCCGAGCTCGGCGAACAGCTCCTCGTACTGCTTGGCGACCGGGCCCGGGTCGAAGCGCCGTGCGTTGCGCAGCCCGGCCGCACCCATCCGGCGGCGCAGATCCTTGTCGTCGATGAGCTTCAGCAGAGCGCCGGCGATGGCGTCGACGTCACCGACGGGGACCAGCAGCCCGTCCACGCCGTCCTCGATGATCTCCCGCGGACCGTAGTCGCAGTCGGTGCTGACCACCGGCAGACCACAGCGCATGGCCTCCACGAGCGTCATGCCGAACGACTCGTGGCGGGAGGTGGAGACGGCGATCGCGCCCTTGACCCACTCCGGTTCGATGGGTGAGCGGGGACCCATGAGATGGGCTCTGTTGTAAAGGCCCAGTTCGTCGATGCGTCTGCGGAGCCGGTCCTTCTGGTTGCCCCAGCCGCAGATCCGCAGCGTCCACTCCGGCCGGACGGCGGCGACCTTGGCGAAGGCCTCGATGAGTACCTGGTACTGCTTCTCCGAAGCCAGCCGTCCCGCCGCCACCACGGTCGTGCCCGAGGTGTCGGAAGGCGCGACCATCGGCTCGGGCACGCTGTTCGGAATGGCGAGGACGCGGGTGTCGGGCAGCGGCATCTGCTCCCGGTAGGAGGCCGCATCCCCCTCGGAGACCGTCACGAAGGCGTCGAGCCGGGCGAGATGGTCGTACATCTCGGCGCGCAGCTCGGGCTTGTGATGGTTGTGCGTCATGTGCTCCTGGCCGATGAGCACGGCACGCTCCGGCGCGAACTGCGCGACGTACGCGACCAGTCCGGGCCGGGTCCCGATGATCACATCCGCGTCCGACCCCGCGTAGTGGGCCTGCACCCGCTCGTCGCTGAGCTTGCTGTACTCCTTGTAGCGGGCATCGTTCTTCGGGAAGTACTCGGCGGGCTGCAGCTGGAGCGGGTGCTTCTTCTCGTTCGTCGGGGAGGACGGACGCGTGTCCACGAGCGGTACGACGCTGATGCGGGGGTCTATGGCGAACAGCGGGATGTCCCGGTGCCGGAAGACCGAGACGATCTCCACCTCATGCCGGTCGGCGAGCTCCTCCGCAAGGTTCAGCGTGGTGCGGATGGTCCCGCCGATGCCGTAAATCGTGTGGATGAGGAAGGAAATCTTCATCAACGCTCCGTTCCGTCTACCGGGACACTTCGTCCCGCCCCCGCGTACAAGACGGTCATTGGGGGCGGGAGGTTGCGCCGCCGTACGGATGGATACGGACCGGACTCATGGGGGCGACTCGGCCGCACGCCGGGCCGCCCCGTGCTTGTTCTTCCAGAACGGGTCGAACTCGTCTAGAACGGGTCGAACCCGTCGTACTCGCGCTGCGACTCGTCCCGCTCCGCGTCACGGTCCCGGCGACGCTGCGCCGCAGGCCGCGGGGCCTCCAGACGGTGGTCCTCACCGCGGCGGCCGAGCATCTCCGCGCCCGCCATCATCGTCGGCTCCCAGTCGAAGACGACGGCGTTCTCCTCGGGGCCGATGGCCACGCCGTCGCCGCCTCGGGCACCTGCCTTCATCAACGCGTCCTCGACACCGAGGCGGTTGAGGCGGTCCGCGAGGTAACCGACGGCCTCGTCGTTGTTGAAGTCGGTCTGGCGCACCCAGCGCTCCGGCTTCTCGCCGCGCACCCGGAAGATGCCGTCCTCCTCCTGGGTGACGGTGAAGCCCGTGTCGTCGACGGCCTTCGGGCGGATGACGATCCGGGTCGCCTCCTCCGCCGGCTTGGCCGCGCGCGCCTCGGCGATGATGCCGGCGAGCGCGAAGGAGAGTTCCTTGAGTCCCGTACGGGCGATCGCCGAGATCTCGAAGACCTGGTAGCCGCGCTCCTCGAGCTCCGGGCGGATCATGTCCGCGAGGTCCTGGCCGTCCGGAATGTCGATCTTGTTGAGAACGACGAGCCGCGGCCGGTCGTCGAGACCGCCGTACTGGCTGAGCTCGGCCTCGATCACATCGAGGTCGGAGACCGGGTCCCGGTCGGACTCGAGCGTCGCGGTGTCCAGGACGTGCACCAGCACCGAGCAGCGCTCGACATGGCGCAGGAACTCCAGACCGAGGCCCTTGCCCTGGCTGGCGCCCGGGATCAGGCCGGGGACGTCGGCGATGGTGTAGACGGTCGAGCCCGCGGTGACGACGCCCAGGTTCGGTACGAGCGTCGTGAACGGGTAGTCCGCGATCTTCGGCTTGGCGGCGCTGAGCACCGAGATCAGCGACGACTTACCGGCGCTCGGGTAGCCGACCAGCGCCACATCGGCGACGGTCTTGAGCTCCATGACGACGTCACGGGCCTCACCCGGCTCGCCGAGCAGCGCGAAACCGGGGGCCTTGCGGCGTGCGGAGGCCAGCGCGGCGTTGCCGAGGCCGCCGCGGCCGCCCTGGCCCGCGATGAAGGTGGTGCCCTGGCCTACCAGGTCGGCGAGGACATTGCCCTGCTTGTCGAGGACGACGGTGCCGTCGGGCACGGGCAGGACGAGGTCCTGGCCGTCCTTGCCGGAGCGGTTGTCGCCGGCGCCGGGCTGGCCGTTGGTGGCCTTGCGGTGCGGGCTGTGGTGGTAGTCGAGCAGCGTGGTCACCGACTGGTCGACGACCAGGATGACGTCCCCGCCACGGCCGCCGTTGCCGCCGTCGGGGCCGCCGAGCGGCTTGAACTTCTCCCGGTGAACGGAGGCGCAGCCGTGGCCTCCGTTACCCGCGGCGGCATGCAGCTCGACGCGGTCCACGAAGGTGGTCATGGTTGTGCCTCCAGTTACGTACGGAATGTCTATCTAGTAACAAGCGAAAGGCGGACCCGCTTCCCGATGCCGGGAAGCGAGGTCCGCCTCACGAAGAAAACCGCTCTACAGCGACCGAATTACTCGGCGACCGGAACGATGTTCACGACCTTGCGGCCGCGGTGGGTGCCGAACTGCACCGCACCGGCGTTCAGCGCGAACAGGGTGTCGTCGCCACCGCGACCGACGCCCGAACCCGGGTGGAAGTGGGTGCCACGCTGGCGGACCAGGATCTCACCGGCGAGAACGACCTGACCGCCGAAGCGCTTCACGCCGAGCCGCTGAGCATTGGAATCGCGCCCGTTCCGAGTGGACGATGCGCCCTTCTTGTGTGCCATGTCTCCTCAGTCCCTTACTTCGCAGCCGCGGGGATGCCGGTGACCTTGATCGCCGTGTACTGCTGGCGGTGACCCTGGCGACGGCGGTAGCCGGTCTTGTTCTTGTAGCGAAGGATGTCGATCTTCGCGCCCTTGTGGTGGTCCACGACCTCGGCCGTGACCTTGATACCGGCCAGCACCCACGGGTCGCTGGTCACAGCGTCGCCGTCGACAACGAGCAGGGTCGAGAGCTCGACCGTGTCGCCAACCTTGGCGGTGGGAATCTTGTCAACCTCAACGATGTCGTCGACAGCAACCTTGTGCTGGCGACCACCGCTGCGCACGATGGCGTACACGCGGACTCTCTTTCGCTCGGAACGGATCCCCTGATGCCAGCCGCTCGCACAGGCCGAAGCCTGTGGCGATCCGGAAGGATGAGCGGCCTCTCCCGGCCGGCAGAACCAGCGGGAGGGAGTTGCTCAGGGGTGGCTGTGTATGGAAACACGCCGAGGGTCAAGGTTACGGGCGCCCGGGCAAGGGGTCAAACCGGGGTCGGCGCTCCCATTGCCCCGGCCATTACCCCTGCCGCAACCCCTTGGTAAGCGGCGGTTCCTGCCTGTTCAATGAGCGCTCGTGTCCTTTCGTTCACTGATCACCCTGCCTCGTATGCTCCGTCACGGCTCGTCCGTGGGCGCGGATCTGCCGCCGGACGAGGCCGTGAGCGTCGATTCCGTCGCCGAACCCGCGCTGCGGGCCGCGCTGGCCGCGGCCGCGGCGGGCGACGCCGGTCCCGCCCGCGAGCTGCTCGCCGAGACCCGCCTCGACGCGCAGTGGGAGCGGCGCAGTGTCTGCGTCTCGGAACTGGCCGAGCACGCGCTGCGGAGCCCCGGCTGGCTGGAGGCGTGGCTCGCCGAGTCCCCCGAGGATCCCGACGCGATGCTCGTGAAGGCGGATCTCTGCATCCAGCAGGCCTGGGAGATACGTACGGGCTACCGCGCCAGGCATGTCTCCGAGGACCGGTTCCGGGCCTTCTTCACGCTCCTCGACGACGCCGTTCCGGTGATCGCCGCCGCGGCTGAGCTGAACCCCACCGACCCGGTGCCGTGGGAGGTCGCTCTCACGCACGCACGCGGCATCCAGGCGCCGCGCGATGTGTTCGACGCGTACTGGGCGGAGGCCGTCGCCCGCGCCCCGCACCACTACGGCTGCCACGCCACCGCCCTGCAGTATCTGTGCGCCAAGTGGTACGGCTCGCACGAGGAGATGTTCGCCTTCGCGGAGCAGGCCGCCGAAGGTGCGCTGCCCGGCTCGAAGCTGCACGCGCTGCCGCTGCTCGCCGCCGTGGAGTACGAGGTCGTGTCCGACGACTCCACCGAGAACGGCCCGATCGACCGCGCCCGGATCAAAGCGGCGATCGACCGCGCCCTGGAGCTCTCCGGCTGGTACGCGCCCGGCGACCCGGAGGCCGCCGGGTTCCGCAATCACCTCGCCCTCATGCTGATCTTCGCCGAGCGCTGGGCCGAGGCACTCGACCTCTTCCGGGCGATCGGCGTGCATGCGCGCGAGTACCCGTGGGCGTACGTCGGTGAGAGCCGCAAGGAGTTCCTGGAGTTCCGTCTGGGTGTACGGATGCAGGTCGCGTCGCAGACCCCGTTCTTCGGGCACCCGCCGCAGCCCGCCACGCCGGCGGCGGCAGCACTCTCCGCAGACCCCGCCGTCCCCACGCCGCGCTCGCTCGCGATAGCCGCGGCCCCGCCCCACGAGGTCGCCGAGGCGGCGCTGATGTGCGGTGTCTCGCTCCGTATCGCCCCGGCCCCGTCCCCGCCCCCGACCCGTATGAGTTACGTCGAACTCGTCCCCGACCCCTCCCCCGGCAGACGCGCGACCCTCGCGACCGGCGAGGAGATGCTGACGGCGGCCGCCGACAACTTCACCACCGGCGAGAAATGGCCCGCCCTGGTCCTGCGCCGCACCGCCGACCGCTACGGCTTCACTCTGTTCCACAAGGGCAAGGCACTCGCGTCCCATCTGTGGGACCCGGCCGCACCGGTCACCGACCACGCCGAGGCCACCGCCACCGCACAGGCCATCGCCACCGTTTTCCCGGTGCCCGACCCACGCCGGCTGGTCACGCTGCTGCGCGGCACGGACAGCCCGGCCCGGCGCCAGTCCGAGCTGGTGGCAGCGCTCGGGCTGCCACCGGTCCCGGACGGCTTCGGCGAGCGCGGCGAAATCCTCGAGAGCCTGCCGGGAGCCCAACTCCTCGCCCGCCGCGGGGTGTTCAAGGGGATCAGGGACACCATGTCGACCGACCTGGGCTCCCCCGCCCTGCCGGTCCGCCACCCGGCCCGCTGGTGGGTCCTGCGCATTCTGGGCCTGCTGCTCTTCGTCCCGGCGGCGGTGTACGCCTGGTGGTCCCCGGACGTGGGCTGGTACCGCACCATCGCCCCGACGGTCGCCGCGCTCTACCTCGCGGCCCAGCTGCGGAAGGCCCGGGTCCACAGCAGGTGAGCCTCGCCGGGCCGTATGCTCGCCGGGCGAAGCCGCGCACCGGAAGGCAGAGAAGTGAACTACAGGGTCCAGCCCACCGCCCAGGTCGACGAGACCGCCGAGATCGGCGCCGGGAGCAGCGTCTGGGAGCTCGCCCAGATCCGCGAGGGCGCAAAGCTCGGTGAGGGCTGTGTCGTCGGCCGCGGCGCCTACGTCGGCACCGGCGTGCAGATCGGCGACAACGTCAAGCTGCAGAACTACGCCCTCGTGTACGAGCCCGCGGAGCTCGGCGACGGCGTCTTCGTCGGCCCCGCCGTGGTGCTCACCAACGACCACAACCCGCGCTCCGTCGACCCGGACGGCAAGCAGAAGCGCGGCGGCGACTGGGAGGCCGTGGGCGTCAAGGTCGCCGAGGGCGCCTCGCTCGGCGCGCGCTCCGTGTGCGTGGCGCCGGTACGGATCGGACGGTGGTCCATGGTCGCCGCGGGCGCCGTCGTCACCAAGGACGTACCGGACTTCGCGCTGGTCGTCGGTGTGCCCGCCCGGCAGATCGGCTGGGTCGGCCGGTCCGGTGTCCGCCTGGTGGAGCGGGCCGGCGAGTCCGGTGTCTGGGAGTGCCCGCAGTCCGGCGCGGTGTACGTCGAGAAGGACGGCGTCCTCGGCGAGCAGGCGGTCTGACAACGTTCCGGCCGCCGGTCCTGCCGGCGGCCGAACCGGAGTCCGGGTTCCGCCCGTGCGAGGCCGGAACCGGACCCCGGTCCCCCTAAGCGCGGGTCCATGCCTCCAGGGCCAGCCCCGACTCGTCCTTCTGGCGCGTCACCCGCAGCGTCCCGTCCGTACCGAACGCCGCCATCACCACCCGCCCCCTGGCGTCGATCGCCAGCGCGGGCGCGCCCACGCACGGCTCGCCCGTCAGGGTCCAGCTGACGCCGCTGGACTCGTCCTCCGTCGGATAGGCGGCGAGGGCCGGGCGGCCGGTCTCGGCGTCACGGTGGGCGAGGATCGTGCAGTCGTGGCCGTCGACCGGGGTACGCAGCAGGGCGACCGGGCCGGTGCCCGCACCGTCACCGAGAGCGGCCGGCGTCTTCTCGGACTCGCGCCAGGCGCGGACCGTCCGGTCGCCTGCGTCGTGCCAGAAGTGGGTGAGCCGGTTGCCGCCGGTGCGCTCGGCGGTGAGCGAGTCGGCAGCGGCCGAAGCCGGGATGTCCTCGGCGCGCTCGAATTTGACGCCCGCCTCCAGCTGCTTCCAGCGCATGATGTGGTCCGCCGTGGGAGCGAGGAGTTCCATCAGGCCGTCGGCCGTGATCGAGGCGGAGACCGTACCGGATGCTCCGCTGCCCTTGAAGTCGGCCCATTTGTTCCACTTGCCCGAAGGCACCTGGCTGCGTCCGCAGACGCCGCCGCCCGCGTTGCGTACGAACACGTGCAGTGAACCTTCCGCGTCCACCACTGCCGACGGCAGGCCGATCTGCTCGGCGAGGTCGGGGTCGTTCGGGTACGGGCTGCCGAGCGGATACCAGTCCCGTATCGCCAGACCCGACTGGTACTGCAGGGCGTACACCACGTCGGTGCCGGTCCGGCCGTCCGCGAGACGCTTGCGCCGCAGGCCCACCAGGTGGACATAGCCGTCGGCGCCCTGCGCGAGGCAGAGATACGGCAGTACGCCGGGGGCGGGGAGCAGATCGGGTGCGGACCACTCCGGGCCGCCGGGACGGGTCTCGGTCCAGCGCAGCACACCTTCGGCGGCCGGGGCGAACGCGGTGAGCCTGCCGTCCTTGCCACGCAGCAGCCAGCCGGTGGTGGGGGCGAGGGAGGTGTCCACGGGAGGTGTTCTGCCGGCCTTGCCACTCGGCGGCGCATCCGTACGCCGCGCAGATTTCCGTCCGGACCAGACCGCCATGGCACACCGTCGACTTTCCCGTGACCGCCCCGCGAAACTTGCGCGTCGATAGTACGACAGCCGCAGTACGACATCCGCCCTGCGCGGACAGGCCACAGGAGCGCTCGGCCACCCCACGGCTCGTTCACAGAATCGTTATCCGAGTAGTCGTCGCACAGGTTGGGACGTCCTGACAATGGGCTGGCGAGCACCGGCTTCCCCGCGACGGCCGGGCCGCGAGCCTGCTCACCTCGGCGATTGCCTACCATTGCGTAGAGCACCCCTGGGCGCGTGTGCCGAACCGGGCTGTCCCGCCGCACCGGCTGTGGCGCGATCGCGCGGGGTGTCGGCCAGCAGTATGAGACCGTGACACGCCCCGCCAGTGACCTGACCCAGAAGAAGAGTGTTCAGTGAAAGTCATCAGCATCGTCGGTGCCCGTCCTCAATTGGTGAAGCTCGCACCCATCGCGGCCGCGTTCTCCGAGACGGAGCACGAGCACTTCATCGTGCACACCGGGCAGCACTACGACGCCGACCTCTCCGACGTCTTCTTCGACGGACTCGGCATCCCGGACCCGGATGTCCACCTCGGTGTCGGATCCGGCAGCCACGGCGTCCAGACCGGTTCGGTGCTCACCGCGCTCGACCCGGTCCTCGAGCGCGAGCAGCCGGACTGGGTCCTCGTCTACGGCGACACCAACTCCACGATCGCCGGTGCGCTGTCGGCCGTGAAGATGCACCTCCCGGTCGCGCACCTCGAGGCCGGCCTGCGCTCCTTCAACCGGCGTATGCCGGAGGAGCACAACCGCGTGCTGACCGACCACTGCGCCGACGTCCTGCTGGCCCCGACCGAGGAGGCCATGCGCCACCTCGCCGACGAGGGCCTCAAGGACCGTGCCGTACTCGCCGGTGACGTCATGGTCGACATCTGCCTGCGCATCCGCGACGCGGTCCTCGCCGGCGAGCACGCGGCGCCCGCGCTGCCCGAGGGCATCGACCCCTCGCAGCCGTTCCTGCTGGCGACCCTGCACCGGCCCGACAACACCGACGACCCCGAGCGCCTCGCCGCGATCATCGACTCGCTGGCCAAGCTGCCGGTGCCGGTGGCGCTGCTCGCGCACCCGCGCCTGGTCGCGCGCGCCGAGCAGCACGGCATCGACCTCGCGCAGGGCTCGGTGCACGTCGGCCGCCCGCTGCCGTACGCCGGTCTGGTCGCCGCGGTGCTGGCCTCGACCGGTGTCGTCACCGACTCCGGCGGTCTCCAGAAGGAAGCCTTCCTCCTGGAGCGGATCACCACCACGATCCGTCCCGAGACCGAGTGGGTGGAAACCGTCGACACCGGTTGGAACGTCTTGGTTCCCGACCCGCACGAGCTCTCCGCCGACGAGTGGGCCGCCACCGTCACCCGCGCGGTTCCGACGGCCGACCCGGGTACGCCGTACGGCGACGGACGAGCCGCGCAGAATGTTGTCCGGATCATGGAACAGTGGAAGGGGGGCAGCCGGCGCGCGTGACGGACACAGGCCTTCACAGGGGGCCCGAATCCGTACATGTCACCGTGCTAGCGTCACCGTTTATGTCAGCGTCTCCCAGGTCCGGGCTGCCCTCAGAAAGCACTCGGCCTCATGTCATCTATCTCGCCATCGGCTTCCCGCCGGCTGCGAAGAGCAGCGCATACCGCATGCGCGAGACGGCGAACCAGTTCTGCAGGGCGGGCTGGGATGTCACCGTCGTCAACATCGCCCAGGAGTCCTGGGAGCGGGACTCGGGCGTTGACCTCACGCTCCTCGAGCAGGTCGACCCCCGGGTGAAGATCGTCGAGCTGCCGCTTTCCCGCGAGGACCTGGAGACGGACATCCGCCTCTACGGGGAGGAGCGCGCGCTCAACCCCAACAAGTGGGTCACGCAGCTGCGCAAGCGGCAGCAGAAGCCGTTCCCCGAGCCGAACTTCGGCGAGTGGCGCGGCGCGCTCGAGCAGGCTGTGCTCGACATTCACCAGGAGCACCCGGCGGACCTGCTCGTGGCCAGCTGCGTTCCGTATGTGAACCTCGCTGCGGCCTGGAAGCTCTGGGAAGAGGCCCGCGTTCCGTACGCGGTGGACTTCCGCGACGGCTGGTCCATCGACGTGATCACCGGCATCGAGGCCTTCACCAAGGACTCCGAGCTGGGCCACTGGGAGCAGAAGGTCCTCGACAACGCGGTCTCGCTGTGGGTCGTGAACGACCCGATCGCCGACCACTACCGCGCCCGCTACCCGGAGATCGCCTCCCGCGTCGAGGTCGTACGCAACGGCTACGACGCCGACAGCTCGCCCGGCCGGGCGCACAACCCGGACCCCGAGTCCGGTCTTGTCTTCGGCTACCTGGGCACGGTCAACTTCACGCCCGCGCACCTGGAAACGGTGCTCAACGCCTGGCGTGCCGCCCGTGAGCGCGAGCCACTGCTCGCCAACGCACGCTTCGAGGTACGCGGCCACATCGGCAACGGAGCGGGCCGCGAGGCCAACAAGCACTCCGAAATGCTCAAGCAGGCCGAGGCCGACGGCGTCTCCTTCGGGGGGCCCGCCGCCAAGGCCGAGGTCTCCTCCATCTACGCCCGCTGGGACGCGATGGTGCTCATCCTGATCGGCGGTCGTTATGTGACCTCCGGCAAGGTCTACGAGTACATGGCCACCGGCCTGCCGATCGTCTCGGCGCACGTCGTCGAGCACGACGCCTCGAACGTCCTGCAGGGTCACCCCCTGTGGACCGGCGCCGTGGGTCTCGACGAGGAGGGCCTGGCGGAGTCCTTCGTCAGGGCGGCGCACATGGCCGTCGAGACGAGCGACGAGGTGCACGCGGAAGCGATGGCGCACGCCGACCAGTTCACCCGCGAGGCCCTGATGTCCGTCGCCGTGAAGAACCTGGTCAACCGGCTCGCCGAGGACCACGGCGGGCCTGCCGCGCTTCCCGGAGCCACCATCTCCCAGTCCGCCGGAACCGCGGATGTGGACAACCGCTCCCCGAAGTCGATCGTCGCCGGAGGTCCCACCCCGTGACCGATGTGCTGCTTGTCGCCGCCTCCCAGCCGCAGCTCGGCGTGCTGGCCGATGCGGTGCAGAAGTTCCGCGCTCTCGGCGCCAGCGTCTACCTGGCCTGTGCCTTCGACGCAAAGGGCTGCCAGGAGGAACTCGACCGGCTCGAGCTGGACGGGTACCACCAACTGCCGTACGGAATAGGGCATCTGAGCACCTCCACGCGGCGCAAGCTGAAGAAGGTGCCGCACAGCCGGCGGCTGTGGGTCCAGAGCCGTCGCAACGTCTGGCTGCGCCGGCACGGGCTGGGCGCGCAGCAACTCGTCGCGCTCGACGCGAACGCCGTGTACACGGTCTGGCGCCTGGCCCAGTACAACACCGGCGCCGGTGCCTCCTTCGGTATCGCGCCGGCTCTGCGGGCCCTGGAGAATCCGCGTGTCCCGGGCCGTCCGTCCGCGGTTGCGACCAGGCGGAAGGCACTCGTGCCGCCGCCGGCGCTGCTCGCCAGCGATGTACGCCGCCAGGCCAAGGCACTGCCGCAGACCATGCTGCGTACGGCCACCGCACGCCCCGTGATGCGCAGCTCCGTCGGCGCCCGGCTGTGGCGCACCGCCCTCGGCGCGCCCGGTGTGCCCGCCAAGGTGCGGGCCGCGCTGTCCCGCCAGGTGGCGGAGGGCATGCGCTGGGCCGGCCGGCCCGGTGGCGCGACGCTCGCGCTGACCACCGCCGCGGGGCGCATCTCGGACCGGAAGATCAGGACCGGGCTGCTCGACGAGGCGGTCAAGACCGAGCTCAACAAGGGCATCGCACCGCGTGCTCTGGACCGTACGGTCAACGAGCTGCTGGCCTCCGCGGACGAGTACTACAAGGCCGGTGACCCGGCTGCGGCGGCGTCCACGCTGGACCGTGCGCTCGTTCTCGGTTTCCACCGGGTCGTCCACATCGACCAGTTGAGCTCTCCGCTGGCCGCCGACCCCGAGGCCTTCTCCGCGCCGGTGCACCGCTCGGCGGTCATGAAGAAGATCGTGGCGCCGCGCGGCAGGAAGACTCCCGCCGCCACGCCACCGGCCGACCGGCCGCTGCGGCTGCTGGTCACCACGAGCGCCAACGACAACTTCCTGAAGCTGATCCTGTCCCACTACGAGGCCCACCAGGGCGTCGAGGTCCGCTACCTGGACCTGGCGGCCAGCCCGGCCATGAAGCGCCTCTCGTGGGCCGGCCGGCGGATGATAGAGAACCGTCTCGGGGGCGACGCCCTCTACGCGGAGCAGGTCGAGACGCTCATGCGGCCCCATCTGGACTGGGCCGACACGGTGTTCCTCGACTGGTGTGTGGCACCGGCCGTGATGCTCACGACGATCGACCCGGGCGACACCCGGATCGTCGTCCGGCTGCACAGCTACGAGGCCTTCACCCGCTGGCCGCACCTGGTCGACTTCTCGCGTGTGGACGACCTCGTGTACGTCGCGGACCATGTGCAGGACCTGACGACCTCGCTGGTTCCGCAGCTGCGCGGTACGCAGGCGCCGCGTACGCACATGCTCGACAACGCCATGGACCTGAGCGCCTTCAACCGCGCGAAGCCGGCCGACGCCCGCTTCAACCTCGGGCTCATCGGTATCTCGCAGGTCGCGAAGGACCCGCTGTGGGCCATCGACGTACTGCAGCGGGTGCGCAAGGCGGACGAGCGCTACCGGCTGCTGCTGGTCGGCAGTGACATGGACCGCAAGACCAGCCGCGCCACCAAGGACTACCTCGCGGAGTTCGAGAGGCAGCTGGCGCCGCTGGAGGAGTCCGGTGCGGTGGTACGTCTCGGGCCGACCGACGATGTGCCGTCCGCGCTCACCGAGATCGGCACGATCCTCAGCTCCTCGGTGCGTGAGGGCTGCCACGTCGGGCTGATGGAGGGCGCGGCGAGCGCCGCCGTCCCCGTCGTCCGCGACTGGCCGTTCTACGCCGGGCGCGAGCACAGCGCCCGGACGCTCTACCCCGAGGGCTGGGTCGTCGGCTCTCCCGAGGAGGCCGCCAAGCGCATCCTCGAGACCACCGCGACCGAGGAGAGCTGGCGGAACGCGGGCAAGCTCGCCTCCGAGCATGCGCTCTCCGCGTGGGACTGGCCCGTGGTGAGCCGGCGCTTCGACAAGCTGCTGCTCGGCGAGTAGGACAGCGCGCGTACGAAGGAAGGGCCCCCGGGATTCCCGGGGGCCCTTCCTTCGTACAGGCAGTGAATCTGCGCGGCCGATCTGCGCGGTGGACCTGCGCGGCCGATCTGCGCGGTGGATCCTGCTCAGCCGCGCGCCTCCGGGTGGCGCAGGCACCAGCCCGCCCAAGCCGATGTGACCATCGCGCGCACGTCGTGGCGCGCCTGCCAGCCCAGCTCCTCACGGATCCGGTCGGCCGCCGCCACGACCCGTGCGGGGTCGCCGGGACGGCGCTCGGTGACCACCGGCTTGAGGTCTTCCCGTCCGGTGACGTCCTGGATGGTGGTGACCATCTCGGCGACCGAAACGCCTTCGCCGCGGCCGATGTTGAGGATCAGCGAGGCCGAGGCGTCCTCGGCGAGCCGCCGCGCCGCCGCGACATGGGCGGAGGCGATGTCCTCGACATGGATGTAGTCGCGGATGCAGGTGCCGTCGGGCGTCTGGTAGTCGTCGCCGAAGATACGCGGCGACTCATCGGCCGTGAGGCGCTCGAAGACCATCGGCACCAGGTTGAAGATGCCGTCGTCACCGAGTTCGGGCGAGGCGGCGCCCGCGACGTTGAAGTAGCGCAGCGAGGCCGTCGCCATACCGTGTGCCGTGCCGACGGCTGTGACCAGCCACTCGCCGGCCAGCTTGGTCTCGCCGTACGGGCTCATCGGCAGGCACGGCGTCTGCTCGGTGACCAGGTCGACATCGGGCATGCCGTAGACCGATGCGGAGGAGGAGAACAGGAACCGGCGCACATCGGCGTCGGCGGCCGCGGCCAGAACGGTCCGCAGCCCCTCGACGTTCTCGTAGTAGTAGTGCAGCGGCAGCGCGACGGACTCGCCGACCTGCTTCTTGCCCGCGAGATGCACGATGCCGGTGACGGAGTGCTCGCGCAGGACGCGGTCGACCAGCTCACGGTCGAGTACCGAGCCCACCTCCAGCGGGACTCCGGCGGACAGCCGCCCGGTGCTGCCCGTGCTGAGGTCGTCGAGGACGACGACACGCTCGCCGCCGTCGGTCATCGCCTTCACCACGTGCGAGCCGATGTATCCGGCGCCGCCAGTAATCAACCAGGTCATGGGGAAACCCTCTGCAACTCGGCCCTGCCCCACCAACTACGCGGGGCAGGGCCTTCGTCTCGTAGATCAGCCGTCAATTGAGCAACCCCCGCGAGAGCCTCCGCGGGAGCGGCGCCGGTTCGGGCGCGGTGGCAGGGTCAGCCGCCGATGACGACGCGGCGGACGCCTTCCCAGCGCGCCGGGTCGGTGGTGCGCCGGCCGTCGACCAGGACGCGGACGTCCGGCAGGTCGGTGGCGGCCAGCTCGCGGTACTCGGCGTGGTCGGCCTGCAGGATCGCGGCGGTGACGACCTGGCCCTCGTGCGGAGTGAGGTCGTGCGCGGCCAGCTCCTCGGAGGTGTACATCGGGTCCGACACGAAGGGGACGGCCCCGCGCGCCTTGAGCGCCTCGACGGTCGGGAAGACGCCGGAGAAGGCCGTCTCCTTCACGCCGCCGCGGTAGGCGGCGCCGAGCACCAGCACGCCCACGCCGTCCAGGTCGCCGTAGGCGGCGGCCAGCAGGTCGACGGCGTACTCCGGCATGGCGGCGTTCGCCTCGCGCGCCGAGCGCACGACGGTGGCCTCCGGGTCGTTCCACAGGTACATCCGCGGGTAGATCGGGATGCAGTGGCCGCCGACCGCGATACCGGGCTGGTGGATGTGGCTGTACGGCTGCGAGTTGCAGGCCTCGATGACCTTCTTGACGTCGATGTCGTTCTTGTCGGCGAAGCGGGCGAACTGGTTCGCCAGGCCGATGTTGACGTCGCGGTAGGTGGTCTCGGCGAGCTTCGCCAGCTCCGAGGCCTCGGCGGTGCCCAGGTCCCAGACGCCGTTCGGCTGCGCCAGGTCCGCGCGCTCGTCGAAGTCGAGCACCTGCTCGTAGAACTCCACACCGCGCTGCGTCGAGGCCTCGTCGATGCCGCCGACGAGCTTGGGGTAGCGGCGCAGGTCGGCGAAGACACGGCCGGTGAGGACGCGCTCCGGCGAGAAGACCAGGTGGAAGTCCTTGCCCGCGGTGAGGCCGGAGCCCTGCTCCAGCATCGGGGCCCAGCGGGTGCGGGTGGTGCCGACCGGCAGGGTGGTCTCGTACGAGACAAGGGTGCCGGGCTTGAGGCCGGCGGCGATCGCCTTGGTCGCGGAGTCCATCCAGCCGAAGTCCGGCACGCCCTCGGCGTCCACGAACAGCGGGACCACGACCACGACGGCGTCGGACTCGGCGACGGCGGCCGCGGTGTCGGTGGTCGCGGACAGCAGCCCGGCGCCGACGGTCTCCTTGAGCAGACGGTCGAGGTCGTGCTCGCCGGGGAAGGGCTCGGTGCCGGCGTTGACCAGCTCGACGACCTTCTCGTTGACGTCGGCGCCGATCACCCGGTGGCCCTTGGCGGCGAACTGCACGGCGAGCGGAAGCCCGATCTTGCCGAGCGC
This sequence comes from Streptomyces sp. NPDC060064, assembly GCF_042736455.1. Classification (NCBI taxonomy): domain Bacteria; kingdom Bacillati; phylum Actinomycetota; class Actinomycetes; order Kitasatosporales; family Streptomycetaceae; genus Streptomyces; species Streptomyces sp. NPDC060064. The sequence continues at coordinate 27,458 of NZ_JBHWWF010000028.1, read as the reverse complement.
GACTACACAGATATTCATCGGGTTACTTTCCTCTTCAACCGGACCAGCAGGGGTCGCACGCGCGACCACCATCTTTGCGCGGGCGGGAACAGCAGACCGGTCTGGATGACCATCCGGCCCTTGGGATTCACGCGCGCCGCCACTCGATACGGGGTTCCACTGCGCCAGCGCCGGGCGAGCGGCATCGGCAGATCCTTGCCGCGCACCGGGATCTCGTACGTCCAGCCTGCGACATCCACATAGAGGCGCACGCCGAGCGAGGCCTGGCGGGGCTGGATCGGAATCCGCGCACGGACGACCGTGCCGGCGCCGTCAGCAGTGACTTCCTGAGTGAACTCCCCCACGGGTGCGGGGAGTTCATGGCCGGCGGGCAGCCTGCGGGCGCCGGCCTTGTCCGCGCTCTTGGGCATCGCGCCCTGGACGAGCCGGACGACGGCCGAGTCGGTGTCACCGGTGAGCCCGGTCCGTACCGCCAGAGCCAGGGACAGATCGTCGCCGTTCTGCTCCCACTCGGCCGAGACCAGCTCGGTCCGGGCCGAGAGCCGGCCGGGCACCGATTCCCCGACCACCTCGAAGACCCGGTCGGGGAGATCCATCGCGGGGTCCCTGAAGCCCGGGTAGAGCGCGAAGGCCCTGTCGTCCTCCAGGTGGAACGGCGGTGCGCCGTTCTCCTCCTCCGCCACGATCGCCGCGACGAGCTCGTCCACGGCGCCGCGCCGGGCCAGGGCGAGCCTGACCCGTCGCATGACCGGCAGCGAGTCGCTCAGACCGTCCGTGAGGTACTCGTCGGCCAGATCGGCGATACCGGCGCACACCTCGCGCCTGGTCTGCGGGTCGAGCGCCGGGAAATCGCCCTGGATGAGCTTGGACAGCTCCCAGGTGAAGTGGCGCTTGAAGACGAAGTCCCGCTGCGGTCCCGCCTCGATCAGTCCGGCCGCGTGCTTGAGGATCTTCGCGGTGCAGCCGAGCCGGGCGAGATGATTCGCCCGGTACGTGATGTTGCTCGCGTCCCCGCGCTTGACCGCGTAGTAGTACGTGTAGTCCGCGAGCACCGAGATCTTCCGGGCCCGGACACACGCCTCGACGGTGAACGGCTGGTCGCTGCCGACCGGCAGGTCCTCGGGGAAGCGCAGGTGGTACTTCTCCACCAGCTCACGGCGGAAGAGTTTGGTGTTGGCCAGCGTGAACGGCAGTGCCGAGTCGTACAGGCTGACGTCCGGGTCGCTCTTCTTGAAGAGCGCCTGATGGACATAGCGGCCGTTGGTGCCGACCATCTTGCCGACCACGACGTCGGATTCGTGCTTCTCGGCACAGGCCACCATCCGCTCCAACGCCTCTTTGCCGAGGTAGTCGTCGGAGCCGATGAAGTACACGTAACGTCCGGTGGCCACGTCCAGCGCCCTGTTGCTGGGCGCGGCCGGGCCACCGGAGTTCGCCTGGTGTATCACCTTGACGGTGTCCGGGTACTTCTTGGCGAAGCGGTCGAGCTCCGCTCCGCTGTCGTCCGTGGAACCGTCGTCGACGGCCACGATCTCGAGCCTGTCCAGGCCAATGCTCTGCCCGACAAGGGAGTTAAGGCATTCCGTCAGATACGGCATCGTGTTGTACACGGCGACGACGACGGTGACATCAGGACTGGTCAAGGCTCCTCGCCCTACTGGGCCGCGGCGTGCGCGGAGAGATCGACGGTGATGCCGAGCGAAGCGGATTCCAGCACCGCGGCTGCCACCTCGACCGTACGAAGGCCCTGGCGGAGCGTGCAGATGTCCTGGGACTTGCCGAGGACCGCGTCACGGAAGAGCTCGTGCTCGACCAGCAGCGGCTCACGCTTCGGGATGGCGTAGCGGATCATGTCGCCCTCGGCGACACCGCGGAAGGCCTGCAGGGCCTCCCACTCGGTGGCCTGGGCGGCGTTGGAGTAGAAGGTCAGGTCGGCGGTGAGGGTGTCCGCGATGAAGCAGCCCTTCTCACCGGTGACCGAGGTGAACCGCTCCTTGAGCGGGCTCAGCCAGTTGACCAGGTGGTTGACCATGGTGCCGTCGGAGAGCTGACCGACCGCGGAGACCATGTCCTCGTGCGGACGGCCCGACTTGGAGACCGTGCGGGCGGAGATCGAGGTGTACGTCTGGCCCGTCACCCACCCGGTGAGGTCGATGTCGTGGGTGGCGAGGTCCTTGACCACGCCGACATCGGCGATGCGGTGCGGGAAGGGGCCCTGGCGGCGGGTGACGACCTGGTAGACGTCGCCGAGCTCGCCGGCCTCCAGGCGCTGGCGCAGCGAGCGCAGCGCGGGGTTGCAGCGCTCGATGTGGCCGACGCCGGCGACCAGGCCGCGCGACTCGAAGGCCTCGACGAGGCGGCGGGCGCCTTCCACGGTGTCCGCGACCGGCTTCTCGACCAGCGCGCCGACACCGGCCTCGGCGAGCTTGAGACCGACTTCCTCGTGCAGGGCGGTCGGGCAGGCCACGACGGCGTAGTCGATGCCGAGCGCGATGAGCTCCTCGACGGTCGACAGCACAGGGGCGCCCTGCCCCCAGCCGTTCTTGTCACCCATCGGGTCGACGACGGCGACAAGCTCGACGCCCTCGAGACCGGCGAGTACGCGGGCGTGGTGGCGGCCCATCGAGCCGAGGCCGATCAGGCCGGCTCGCAGTCCCCGGGTGGTCACAGATTCTCTCCAAGATCGTTCACGGCGGCGACGATGCGCTCGAGGTCCTCCGCGGTCAGCGAAGGATGCACCGGCAGCGAGACGACCTCGGAGGCCGCGCGCCAGGTCTCGGGCAGGTCCCAGTTACGGCCGGCCTTCTGGTCCGGCTCCCAGTACGGCTTCAGCCGGTGGATCGGGGTCGGGTAGTACACGGCGTTGCCGACGCCCGCCTCGGTGAGCTTCGCCATCGCGGCGTCGCGGTCCCCTGTGATCCGGATCGTGTACTGGTGGTAGATGTGGCGCGCGCCCTCGGCGACCGTCGGGGTCTGCACGTTCGGCGCCGTGATGTGCTCGGTGAGGTACGCGGCGTTGGCGATGCGCTGCTCGGTCCAGCCGCCCAGCTTCGACAGCTGTACGCGGCCGACGGCGGCGGCGACGTCGGTCATCCGCATGTTGGCGCCGACGATCTCGTTGGCGTACCGCTGCTCCATGCCCTGGTTGCGCAGCAGGCGCAGGGTGCGGGCGACCTCGGCGTCACCGGTGGAGATCATGCCGCCCTCGAGGGAGTGCATGTTCTTGGTCGGGTAGAAGCTGAACGTGCCGCCGGAGCCGAAGGCGCCGACCGGGGTGCCGTTCAGCGCCGCGGCGTGCGCCTGGCAGGCGTCCTCGACCACGGCCAGCTTGTGCTTGGCGGCGATGGGCATGATCTTGTCCATCGCGGCCGGGTGGCCGTAGAGGTGCACCGGCATGATCGCGGCGGTGCGCGGCGTGATGGCGGCCTCGACCGCCGCCGGGTCCAGGCCGTAGCTGCCGGGCTCGATGTCGGCGAAGACGACGTCGGCGCCGACCAGGCGGACCGCGTTCGCCGAGGCGGCGAACGAGAACGAAGGAACGATTACTTCGTCACCCGGGCCGATACCAAGTGCCAGCAGAAGGAGGTGCAGTGCGGAGGTACCCGAGTTGACGGCCACGCAATGGCGCCCCTCGACCAGCTCCGAGAAGCCCTCCTCGAATGCCGCCACTTCCGGGCCCTGTACGACCCTGCCGGAACGCAGTACGCGTACCGCCGCCTCGATCTCTTCCTCACCGATGACCGGGCGGGCAGCGGGAATGGGCTGCTGGTTGCTGCTCGTCATGGACGTCCTCCTTGAACACCGCTGAACTCTTTATGGCAGAGGATCAGGGGCAGTGCGGACGTCTCACGAGGCCGCGCAAACCCCTCCGGCGCGAAGCCGACGCCCTACCGAGGATTCTGGGACCGGTCTTGTCCCGAACCGGGCCGGTCACCCACCGTAGTGTCCGGAACGGGACCGCACCCGGCAGCGACCGCCGTCACATTATCAGGGATTTCCTAGCGAATTTCGGGGCTGTTAACGCAGCACCGCATCGATTCGGCGACAAAAACCACGTCCCACCCCGCGGGCTGCGGGGTGGGACACGGTCCGTTCACTGAAGCCTCATCAACTGTTCAGCTGTTCAGCTGTCGGTCGATGCCGACACCGACGACAGCGTCTGCTGCTCGGCGGCCGCGGTCTTCTTCGCCGTGGCCTTCTTGGCGGTCGTCTTCTTCGCCGCGATCTTCTTGGCCGCCGTCTTCTTGGTGGCGGCCTTCTTCGCGGTGGCCTTCTTGGCGGCCTTGCGGGCCGTCTTCTTGGCCGGAGCCTCGTTCTCGGTCTCCGCGGTCTCCGCCGTGCCGGCCTCCGGCTCCGCCTGCGACTCGTGCGTGGCGGGGACCACGACGATCGCGGCCTCCTCCGCGCCCGAGGGCGAACCGGCCGGAGCGGTGACCTTGCGGGTCGCCCGGCGGCGCGCACGCGGCGGGGCCGCGACGGGAGCCTCCTCGACCGCGGGAGCCTCGACGGGTGCCTCGGCCTTGGCCTCGGGCTCGGCGGCGGTCTCCTTCACCGTGGTCTCCACGACCGTCGGCTCCGACGTCGCCGGGGAGCCGGCCGGAGCCGTCGCCTTACGGGTCGCCCGGCGGCGGGTACGGCCCGTCGGGGCCGCCTCCTCCGCGGGCGCCGCCGGCTCGGCGACCGGGGCCACGGACGTGACCTCCAGGGCCTTCGGCTCCTCGGCCCTGGGCTCGGCGACCGTGACCTCCGCGGCCTTGACCTCCGCGACCTTCGGCGCACCGGCCGGAGCCGTCGCCTTGCGGGTCGCCCGGCGGCGGCCACGACCGCGCGTCGCGGCCGCCTCCGCCTCCGCGGCGCTGCTGTACAGCTCCTCGTCCGGCACGAACTCGGGCTCCGCCAGCGCCACCGGGGCAGCCACCTCGGCGGCGATCTCCGCCTCGGTCTCGGCCTCGTGCTCGACGACGGCCTCGTGCTCGAGCTCGTGCACGTGCTCCGCACCGCCGCGGCCGCGCTTCTTGGAGCGCTTGCCGCCGCCACCGCCACCGGCGGTGGTCGGCTGCTCCATGTGCACGATCACACCGCGGCCGTTGCAGTGGACGCAGGTCTCGGAGAAGGACTCCAGGAGACCCTGGCCCACCCGCTTACGGGTCATCTGGACCAGGCCCAGCGAGGTGACCTCGGCCACCTGGTGCTTCGTACGGTCGCGGCCCAGGCACTCGAGCAGCCGCCGCATGACCAGGTCCCGGTTGGACTCCAGCACCATGTCGATGAAGTCGACGACGACGATGCCGCCCAGGTCGCGCAGCCGCAGCTGGCGCACGATCTCCTCGGCCGCCTCCAGGTTGTTCCTGGTGACGGTCTCCTCGAGGTTGCCGCCCTGGCCGGTGAACTTCCCGGTGTTGACGTCGACCACGATCATGGCCTCGGTCTTGTCGATCACCAGCGAGCCACCGCTCGGCAGCCAGACCTTGCGGTCCAGCGCCTTCATCAGCTGCTCGTCGATGCGGTTCGACGCGAAGACGTCGACTTCGCTGGTCCACCGCTGCAGGCGGTCGACCAGGTCCGGCGCGACGTGCGAGACATAGCCGTGGATGGTGTCCCACGCCTCGTCACCGCTGACGATGACCTTGGAGAAGTCCTCGTTGAAGATGTCGCGGACGACGCGGACGGTCATGTCCGGCTCGCCGTAGAGCAGCGTCGGGGCATTGCCGCTCTTGGACTTCTTCTGGATGTCCTCCCACTGCGCCTGCAGCCGCTCGACGTCGCGGCGCAGCTCGTCCTCGCTCGCGCCCTCGGCTGCGGTACGCACGATGACGCCCGCGTCCTCGGGGACGATCTTCTTGAGGATGGTCTTCAGACGCGCACGCTCGGTGTCGGGCAGCTTGCGGCTGATGCCGGTCATCGAGCCCTCGGGCACATAGACCAGGTAGCGGCCGGGCAGCGAGACCTGGCTGGTCAGGCGGGCGCCCTTGTGGCCGATCGGGTCCTTGGTCACCTGGACGAGGACCGACTGGCCGGACTTGAGCGCGGCCTCGATACGGCGCGGGCCGTTGGCCATGCCCAGCGCCTCGAAGTTGACCTCGCCGGCGTACAGGACGGCGTTGCGCCCCTTGCCGATGTCGACGAACGCGGCCTCCATGGACGGCAGTACGTTCTGCACCTTGCCCAGGTAGACATTGCCGACGTACGAGGTGGCCTCCTCCTTGTTGACGTAGTGCTCGACGAGCACGTTGTCCTCGAGGACGCCGATCTGGGTGCGCTCGCCGTTCTGCCGGACGACCATCACACGCTCGACGGCCTCACGGCGGGCCAGGAACTCGGCCTCCGTGATGATCGGCACCCTGCGGCGGCCCTGCTCGCGGCCCTCGCGGCGGCGCTGCTTCTTCGCCTCCAGACGGGTCGAGCCCTTGATGGACTGCACCTCGTCGGACGGCTCGTCGCTCTTGGCACGCGGGGCGCGCGGCTCGCGGACCTTGACGACCGTACGCTCGGGGTCGCCCGAACCCGTCTCGTCCTCGGGCCCGGAGTCACCGCTGCGACGACGACGGCGGCGCCGGCGACGGCTGCTGCTGGTGCCGGCGGCCGAGGGGGTCTCGGTGTCGCCCTGCTCCTCGTCGTCCGCGGCTTCCTCGTCGTCCTGGACGTCCTCGGCGACGGCCTCGTCGGCCTCCTCCGAGGTCTCGTCGGCGTCGGCGGGCTCGCCACGGCGACGGCGACGGCCACCACGGCGGCGGCGACGCGAGGGGCGGTCCTCGAACTCGTCCGACTCCTCACCCTCACCGGCCTCGGCGGCCTGCTCGGTCTCGGTCTCCGCCTCGGGCTCGGCATCCTGCGCGACGGGCGCCGGGGCCTCGACGGGCTCGGCGGGCTCGCCACGGCGGCGGCGACGGCGACGTCCGGCGGGCTCGGCGGCGACGGGCTCGGCGACCGGCTCGACGTACTCCTCGTCCTCCTCCGGCTCCGTCTCCACGGCAGCGGCGGCGGCCGCGGCGGCCGTCTCCGGGGTCTGGAACATCGGCTCGGTGAAGACCGGGGCCTGGAAGACGGCGACGGCGGGCCGGGTGGCGCGGCGGCCACGCGCGGGCGCCTCGCTCTTCTCAGCCTTCTCGGCCTTCTCAGCCTTCTCGCCCTGGTCGGCCTTGGCGGCCTTCGGCTGGGCGGTGAACTCGGGCGAGACGGCACGGCGGCGCGTACGGCCCCGGGTCGCCGCCTTCTCGGCGGCCGCGACGTCCTCGTCCGCGGCGATCTGTGCCACCACGTCCTGCGGCAGGCTCTCGCCCGCGTCGGCGACGCCGTTCTCGTCGGCCTGCGGGGCGCCGGCGGGCGCGGTGGCCTTACGGGTGGCGCGGCGGCGGGTACGGCCCGTGGGGGCCGCCTCCTCCGCGGCCTCGGCGGTCTCCGTAGCCTCGGCGTCCTGCGGCGCACCGGCGGGCGCGGAGGCCCGGCGGCGGGCACGGCCACGCGACGCGGGGGCCTCGGCCGGGGTCTCGTCCTTGACCTCGGCTGCGGGCACGGCTTCGGCGACCGGCTCGGGCGCGGTGGCCTTGCGGGTCGCACGACGGCGCGTACGCGGCGCGGCGGCCTCCGGCTCGGGCTCGGACACCTCGGCGGCGGGCGCCTCGGGCTCAGCGGCCTCGACCGGCTGCGGCGCACCGGCAGGCGCGGTCGCCTTACGAGTCGCACGACGGCGGGTACGCGGCGCGGCGGCCTCCGGCTCGGCGCTCTCGGTGCTCTCCACGGCCGCTGCGGCCGGAGCGACGCTCTCAGTGACGTCAGCGACGTCAGCGACGTCCGTGGCTTTCACGGCGTCCTTGGTGCCCGCGGCCGCGGTCGGCGGTCCTGCGGGACGCGACGCGGCGCGGCGCCTGCGGCGCGGCGGCAACGTGTCGCTGGGGGAATTGTTCTCTGTGTCTCCGGCGGTGCCGGATTCGTTCGGCTCGAGCATGCGGGCGGTTCTCCCGTCACGCTCCCGGGCGCCACGCCTGATTCCGGTCCGGCCACGGCCCGCGTGATGTGCGCGGAGCCGCCGTCCGGGGCGCGGGCGCCGCACGGGAGCTGATGTATGGCTCGCCGGTTCCGTACGCGATGTACGCACGGCCTGGCGAAAGTCTCCTGTCAGTGCGCGGCCCGACCCAGGTGGCTCCCGAGTACCAGGGCTGCGCTACAACGACTGCCCTTACGCGGCGGGACCTTCCGGCGCCGTCGCGGCGGCTGTTCCGGCGGCCGTGGGTGGAGCGGCCAGAACTGCCTCGCGGTCGGGCGCGAGCGGGTCGGTCACCGTGCCGGACTCCTCGTCGAAGAGCCCCTGCGCCAGCCTGGTCACCGCTGCGGGGACCGGCGGCGCCAGGTCGGCCACAGCTCGGAGACCGGACAGGACGTCGTCGGGTCGCACAGCAGGTGTCACGTGCCGAACAACCAGCCGCAGTATCGCACAGGGCCCGTCCCCCGACCTATCAGCCTGGGGATGGAGCGCCTGCAGCTCCGCCACGGCACCTCGCGCGTCGAAGGTCCGCATGCCGTTCTTCGTCTTCCGCTCGACCTCGACGGCCTCGGCGGAGAGGAAGCCGGAAACGGCCTTCTCGGCGTCCTCGACGGGCACGCCGTCGAGCCGCAGCTCCCACACGGATGCGGTGAGCCGGTCGGCGAGACCCGAGGTGCGGGCCTCGACGGCGTCGGTGATGTCGAGCCCGCCGGGCAGCGACTCGTCGAGCAGCTCACGCAGCTTGTCCGGGTCGCGGTGCTCGGTGAGAGCGATCTCCAGGTATTCGGCCTCGCTGCCCGTGCCGGTGGGTGCGGCATTGGCGTACGAGACCTTGGGGTGCGGGGTGAAGCCCGCCGAGTACGCCATGGGCACCTCGGCACGGCGCAGAGCGCGCTCGAAAGCACGCTGGAAGTCGCGGTGGCTGGTGAACCGGAGGCGGCCGCGCTTGGTGTAGCGCAGTCGGATGCGCTGCACTGCCGGTGCGGGCGGCGGGCCTTCGGGCTGTCGCTTGCCCAGTGGTTCTTCTCCTCGGTGCGGGGCGGGCGCGGGTGGCGCGCCCGCCCTCGGACGTGCGGGGTGTTCCCTGGGGGGCCGCCCGGCTCACCCCTGCTGATGCAGGGAGATCTCGGGGTCGGCCGCCACGCCGGGAACAGTCGTTGTACTACCCAGCGTACGCGCCTGCCGCACTACCGGTTCCACGGGCTTCGAGGCCGGTGACGCGCCGACAAGCGCCCGCCAGGCGTCGCGCCGCGCCTGCCGCACCGTTTCACCGGCCGACCGGAGCGCGGCCCGCGCCGCCCGGCCCGCCTCGACCGCGGCCTTCTTGACCGGCCTGCCGCACCGTTTCACCGGCCGACCGGAGCGCGGCCCGCGCCGCCCGGCCCGCCTCGACCGCGGCCTTCTTGACCGGACGCCAGACGCCGTCGCGCACCGCGTGCCCCACGGGGGTGCAGACGTACTGGTAGAACCAGCGCACCGGCCGCACGACGAGGTTCCGGGCGAGCCACTTGACGGCCCGGCCGACGGCGCGCGAAAGGTGTCCGGCGATGCTCCAGGCGACGCCGATCGCGCCGGCGATCTCCCGGCCGACCGGAGCGAGGACATGGCGGTACACCCAGGCGACGGGCGTGACGAGCAGCGTCACAACGAGCCAGGCCACCGCCGTCCACACACCGCGGCACACGGTGCTCACGAGCCAGGCGATGCCGTGGCCGAGCGGGGTGAGCAGTTGCCGGTACATCCACACCAGCGGCACCACCAGCCCGTACATCACCACCGGCACCAGGACGTACCGCCACAGCGCGACCCACGGCCAGACGAAGAGCGCCCTGCCCAGCCACCCGAGCACCAGGGCGATGCCGTGCCCGGCAGGCGTGAGCAGCCGGCGGTAGATCCAGCGCGCGGGCGCGAGAAGCAGATGCTCCACGAGCCAGGCGATGCCATGGCCGAGCGGGGTGAGCAGCTGCCGGTAGATCCACACCAGCGGCACCACCAGCCCGTACATCACCACCGGCACCAGGACGTACCGCCACAGCGCGACCCACGGCCAGACGAAGAGCGCCTTGCCGATGAAGGCCGCGAGCCATGCCAGACCGTGTCCGATCGGCGTGAGGACGTTCTCGTACACCCAGGTCAGCGCCCGGCGGAGCGGTCGCAGCAGTATGCGGTCGGCGGCGAGCGCGCAGACGACGAGAACGTCCCAGACCATCCGCACGGGAAGCACGACGAGCAGCACCACGATCCGCACCGGAATCCGGATGACCGTGGTCAGACAGCCCGGGCCGGGCTGATAGTGCGCGGGTGCCTGATGACTCCCGTAGGTCTGAGGCGACTTCTCGAACTCCATGTCAGACATGACGCGCTACAGCCCCGTCCGGATCCAGTACCTGCGCTTTTTGAGGCATCGCCGGATTGTGCCGGGGACACACAAAGGCCCGGCCACGGGGTACGCCCAGGGCCGGGCCTTCGCGCAGGTGCTGCTTCAGGTGCTACTTGACGACCGTCAGCGGCAGCAGTTTCTTGCCGGTCGGGCCGATCTGGATGGACGTGTCCATCTGCGGGCAGACACCGCAGTCGAAGCACGGCGTCCAGCGGCAGTCCTCGACCTCGGTCTCGTCCAGCGAGTCCTGCCAGTCCTCCCAGAGCCAGTCCTTGTCGAGACCGGAGTCCAGGTGGTCCCAGGGCAGGACCTCCTCGTACGTGCGCTCACGGGTGGTGTACCAGTCGACGTCCACCCCGAATTCGGGCAGCGTCTTGGCGGCGCACGCCATCCACCGGTCGTACGAGAAGTGCTCGCGCCAGCCGTCGAAGCGGCCGCCGTCCTCGTAGACGGCGCGGATGACGGAGCCGATACGGCGGTCACCGCGCGAGAGCAGGCCCTCGACGATGCCGGGCTTGCCGTCGTGGTAGCGGAAGCCGATCGAGCGGCCGTACTTCTTGTCGCCGCGGATCTTGTCGCGCAGCTTCTCCAGACGCGCGTCCGTCTCCTCCGCCGACAGCTGCGGGGCCCACTGGAAGGGCGTGTGCGGCTTGGGCACGAAGCCGCCGATCGAGACAGTGCAGCGGATGTCGTTCTGGCCGGAGATCTTGCGGCCCTCGGCGATGACCTTGACCGCCATGTCGCCGATCTGCAGCACGTCCTCGTCGGTCTCGGTGGGCAGGCCGCACATGAAGTACAGCTTCACCTGTCGCCAGCCGTTGCCGTACGCCGTCGAGACCGTGCGGATCAGGTCCTCTTCCGAGACCATCTTGTTGATGACCTTGCGCATGCGCTCGGAGCCGCCCTCGGGGGCGAAGGTCAGACCGGACCGACGGCCGTTCCTGGTCAGCTCGTTGGCGAGGTCCACGTTGAACGCGTCGACGCGGGTGGACGGGAGGGACAGACCGATCTTGTCCTCCTCGTACCGGTCGGCCAGGCCCTTGGCGATGTCGCCGATCTCACTGTGGTCCGCGGAGGAGAGCGAGAGCAGACCGACCTCCTCGAAGCCGGTCGCCTTCAGACCCTTCTCGACCATGTCGCCGATGCCGGTGATGCTTCGTTCCCGCACAGGGCGCGTGATCATGCCGGCCTGGCAGAAGCGGCAGCCGCGGGTGCAGCCGCGGAAGATCTCGACCGACATCCGCTCATGGACGGTCTCGGCGAGCGGCACGAGGGGCTGCTTGGGGTACGGCCACTCGTCGAGGTCCATCACCGTGTGCTTGGACACACGCCACGGGACACCCGACGTGTTCGGGACGACGCGGCCGATCCGGCCGTCGGGCAGGTACTCGACGTCGTAGAAGCGCGGGACGTAGACATTGCCGGTCTTCGCGAGGCGGAAGAGGACTTCCTCGCGCCCGCCCGGCCGGCCCTCGGCCTTCCAGGCGCGGATGATCTCGGTCATGTCGAGGACGGCCTGCTCACCGTCGCCGATGACCGCGCAGTCGATGAAGTCCGCGATCGGCTCGGGGTTGAACGCGGCGTGGCCGCCCGCGAGCACGATCGGGTCGTCGACGGTACGGTCCCTCGACTCGAGCGGGATGCCCGCGAGGTCCAGGGCGGTGAGCATGTTGGTGTAGCCGAGCTCGGTGGAGAAGCTCAGCCCGAAGACATCGAAGGCCTTCACGGGACGGTGCGCGTCCACGGTGAACTGCGGGACCTTGTGCTCGCGCATGAGCTCTTCGAGGTCCGGCCAGACGCTGTAGGTGCGCTCGGCGAGCACGCCCGCACGCTCGTTGAGTACCTCGTAGAGGATCATGACGCCCTGATTGGGCAGTCCGACCTCGTACGCGTCCGGGTACATGAGTGCCCAGCGGACATCGCAGGCGTCCCAGTCCTTGACGGTGGAATTGAGCTCTCCACCGACGTACTGGATCGGCTTCTGGACGTGCGGGAGAAGCGCTTCCAGGCGTGGGAAGACCGACTCGACAGGCATCGTGGTGTCTCTCGTGAGCGGGCAGGGGTGACCACCCAGCGTACCCCGAGGCTCAGTGGCTCAACGCCGCGCGAAGATCTTCGTCCGAAGCCTTCTGCCACACCTCGGGCAGCTCCCGCTCCCGCTCGGCGGCCTGCGCCTCCTCGTGGCCGTACAGCAGTCCCCAGGTGAAGGCTGACTCCCCGGCCGCATGCGCCTGGATGCCGAGATCCCGCAGCGCCTCGCGGGCGACGACGCTGTCCTGGTGGTCGCCGAGCACCGTTTGCACGTCCTTCATCCGCTTGGCGAACCGCTTGGCGGGCTTGCCGAGCGCGGGGGTCGCCGCCTCGCCGGCGTACCGGGCGCGCTTGGCGGCCTTGCGGGCGTCGTGCATCGCCAGGTCGCGTTCGTGTCCCGGGGAGAGCGCGAGGGCATGGTCGACCCGGGCGGCCAGCCGGTCGTAGCTCTTGAGGACGGCCTTGGGGATGACCCTGGCGGCCGTGCCGAACGCGGCCTTCAGCAGCGGAGGGTCGGCGAGCAGCGTGTCCAGCGAATCGAGCAGCGCGAGGTACCGCTTGCTGTCGAGTACGGCAGTGGCCTTGCGGCGCGCGCCCGAGCCACGGGCGACGGTCCAGATACGCAGCCGCCCGCGCACCGGGCCGAGCAGCAGCGTCCTGGGCAGGGCGTCGATCCGGGAGCGCAGCCGCTCGGTGAGCACCTCGTGGTCACGGGCGACGCCCAGCTCACCGGCCAGCCATTTGAGCTCCTCGCCGATCGGGTCGGTGACGGTGCGATCGATGATCTTGCGGTACGTCTTGAACGCGCTGCGCAGCCGCCTGGTGGCGACCCGCATCTGGTGGACGGAGTCGGGCAGATCGCGACGCACGGCGGGGTCGTACGCGATGATGGCGGCGGCCTGTTCGCGCAGGTAGGCGAGGATGTAGTCGCCTGCGTTCGCGGGCTCTTCGGCGGGGACGGGGGCCGTCGGCTCCGCGCCCGCTTTCGCGTGCTTGCCCTCCTTGGGAGCCGTCTCCGCCAGGGCCCTGGCCAGCTTGGACGGCCAATGGGCCGGGCGCAGGCCGGCCTTGCGGAGCTTCTTGTCGACCGCGTCCAGGAGCGCCGGGTCCCCATCGTCGGCGAGCTCGACCTCGATCTCGTCCCACTGCGCCGTGCGGCCGCCGTCCGTGAGGCGTTCCGCGCGTACGCCGTCCCTGCTGAGCTCGGCCAGCGGGGCACCGTCCGCGTCGACCAGATCGTGGATGTGCCGCGAGGACCGCAGGCGCACCACGGGGACGAGTTCGGCATCCCGGGTGCGGGCCCGGACCAGACTCTGCAGGACGTGCGGGACCGCATCGGACAGCGGCGCGGTGATCTCGTCCCTCACACCCGGTGCGACGGGGAGCTTGAGGTGCCAGCCCGCGTCCGTCCCGCCCGTTCTGCGGCGCAGGGTGATGGAGGCGGCGGCCAGGCGCAGGTCTGCCGTGTCGTAGTAGACGGCGTCGAGCTCGGCGACGCCCTTGTCCTGGACGGCCGAGACGCCGGCCACCCGGGTCAGGTCCGGCAGCCCGGTGTCGGGGGTGGCTTCGTACTTCCGCTCGATCTCGCGCTTGGTGTCCGCCATGAACCGAACTTAGTCGTCGAAGCTCGTTTGCGGCAGACCCACTCCGCGACCGCGCTGTCCTCGACCGGCGGACGCGGTTGCCGGGCTACGCGGTTATCGGGCTACGCAGTTATCGGCCGCTGCACCCGGATCGACTGCAGCAGTCCGATCGCGATCCAGACCGCGAACATCGAGGTGCCTCCGTACGACACGAACGGCAGCGGCAGACCCGCCACCGGCATGATGCCGAGCGTCATCCCGATGTTCTCGAAGGCCTGGAAGGCGAACCAGGCGATGATCCCGGCGGCGACGATCGTGCCGTACAGCTCGGTCGTCTCGCGTGCGATACGGCAGGCGCGCCACAGGACGACGCCGAGCAGCAGCAGGATCAGAGCCGCACCGAGGAAGCCGAGCTCCTCGCCCGCGACCGTGAAGACGAAGTCCGTCTGCTGTTCGGGGACGAACTGGCCGGTGGTCTGGGAGCCCTTGAACAGACCTGTGCCGGTCAGTCCGCCGGATCCGATCGCGATCCGCGCCTGATTGGTGTTGTAGCCGACACCGGCAGGGTCGAGCTCCGGGTTGGCGAACGCCGCGAAGCGGTTGATCTGGTACTCGTCCAGCAGTCCGAGCGCGGTGACCAGTACGGCGCCGATGGCTCCGGTGGCGATCAGACCGAGGATCCAGCGGTTGGATGCGCCGGAGGCGAGCAGCACTCCGAGCACGATCACCGCCATCACCATCACCGAACCGAGGTCCGGCATCAGCATGACGATCGCCATCGGCAGGGCCGCCAGGCCCAGCGACTTGGCGACCGTGCGGTGGTCCGGGTGCAGCAGGTCGCCGGCGTCGACGCGCGCGGCCAGCATCATCGCCATCCCCAGAATGATCGTGATCTTCACGAACTCCGAGGGCTGCAGGGAGAAGCCGCCGCCGATCACGATCCACGCGTGCGCGCCGTTGATCGTCGCGCCGAGCGGGGTGAGGACCAGCAGGACGAGCAGTACGGACAGCCCGTACAGGACCGGGACCGCGCCGCGCAGGGTGCGGTGCCCAAGCCAGATCGTGCCGACCATCAGCGCGAAGCCGATACCGGTGTTGAGGGCGTGTCGGAAGAGGAAGTAGTACGGGTCGCCCTGGTTGAGCTCGGTGCGGCCGCGCGTCGCGGACCACACCAGCAGCGCGCCCACGAAGGAGAGCGCGAGCGCCGAGAAGAGCATCGGCCAGTCGAGCCTGCGCACCACGGAGCCGCGGGCGGAGAGCTGGGACCACAGACCTCCGCGCTCGGGCCCGTAGCCGGAGACGGAGAAGCCACTCGAGCCGGCCATGTCTCAGTCCCTCCGCGCGGGCGGGCCCGCGAGCTGCTGTTCCTCGGCCGGGGGCTCCTGCTTCTCCGGCTCGTACGGCTCGATCTTCGGGGCGTCGATCGAACCGTCCGCCCCGATCTTCGGAAGCGCCTTCTGCGGCTCGGGCAGCAGTGCCTTCTTCAGGTCCTGGCCGCCCTTCTCGTCGAGTCCGTACATCGCCTCGTAGATCTTGCGTACGGCGGGACCCGAGGCGCCGGATCCCGTACCGCCCTGGGCGATCGTCATGATGATCGTGTAGTCCTTGGTGTACGAGACGAACCAGGAGGTCGTCTGCTTGCCGTAGACCTCGGCGGTACCCGTCTTGGCGTGCATCGGGATCTTGTCCTGCGGCCAGCCGCCGAATCGCCAGGCGGCGGAACCGCGGGTCGTGACTCCCGCGAGGGCTTCGTCCATCTGGTCCCGGGTCCGGGCGTTCATCGGCAGCTTGCCGTGCGAGGTGGGCTTGATCTCCTGCACGGTCTTGCCGTCCGCGCTGATGACGGCCTTGCCGATGGTGGGGTTGTGCAGTGTGCCGCCGTTGGCGATGGCGGAGTAGATGGTGGCCATCTGGATCGGGGTGACGAGCGTGTCGCCCTGGCCGATCGAGTAGTTGACGGAGTCACCCGCTCGCATCCGGTTGCCTTCGAGGCAGTTCTCGTACGCGATCTTCTCGACGTAGTCGCCGTTCTTCTTGCCCTGCTTGCACCAGCCGTCCTTGTTGGCCTCCCAGAAGTTCTGCTTCCACCGGCGGTCCGGGACGCGGCCCTTGACCTCGTTGGGGAGGTCGATGCCGGTCTCCTTGCCGAGGCCGAACTGGTGAGCCGTCTTGTAGAACCAGTCGTTGGTGCGCTTCTTGGGCTTGGTGCCGCCGTCCTTCTGCCATTCCCGGTGGGCGAGGCCGTAGAAGACGGTGTCGCAGGAGACCTCCAGGGCCCTGCCGAGGGAGATGCTGCCGTAGCCCTTGGACTCGAAGTTCTTGAAGACCTGGCCGCCGACGGAGTACGAGCTGGGGCAGGGGTAGCCGCCGTCGAAGGGGTAGCCGGCGTTGACCGCGGCCGTCGACGAGACCACCTTGAAGATCGAGCCGGGGGCGGCCTGGCCCTGGATCGCGCGGTTCAGCAGCGGGTAGTTGGAGGCCTTGCCCGTGAGCTTGGCGTAGTCCTTGCCGGAGATGCCGCCGACCCAGGAGTTCGGGTCGTATGTCGGCTGGGAGGCCATCGAGACGATCCGGCCGGTCTTGTTCTCCATCACCACGACGGCACCGGCGTCGGCCTTGTAGTTCTTGTCGGTGTTCTTGTCGAACTCCAGGCGGGCGGCCTTCATCGCGTTGTGGAGCTCGTACTCGGCGACCGCCTGTACGCGCGCGTCGATGGAGGTGACGAGGTTGGCGCCGGGCTGGGCCTTGTCCCTGGCCGCCTCGCCGATGACCCGGCCGAGGTTGTCGACCTCGTAGCGGGTGACGCCGGCCTTGCCGCGCAGCTCCTTGTCGTAGGTGCGCTCGAGGCCGGAGCGGCCGACCTGGTCGGAGCGGAGGAACGGCGAGTCGGTGTCCTTGGCCTTGGTGATCTCCTCGTCGGTGACGGGCGAGAGATAGCCGAGGACCTGCGCGGTGTTGGTCTTTCCCGGTCCGGTGTAGCGGCGTACGGCGGTGGGCTCGGCGGTGATGCCGGGGAAGTCCTCGGCGCGCTCGCGGATCTGCAGGGCCTGCTGGGTGTTGGCCTCGTCGGTGACCGGGATCGGCTGGTAGGGCGAGCCGTTCCAGCAGGGCTGCGGGGTCTTGGCGTCGCAGAGCCGGACCTTGTCCATGACGTCCTTCGGCTTCATGCCGAGGACACCGGCGAGCCGGGTGAGGACGCCTTTGCCGTCGTCCTTCATCTTCATCAGCTCGGTGCGCGAGGCGGAGACGACGAGGCGGGTCTCGTTGTCGGCGAGCGGGATACCGCGGGAGTCGAGGATCGAGCCGCGGACGGCCGGCTGGACGACCTGCTGGACGTGGTTGTTCTTCGCCTCGTCGGTGTACTCCTGGCCGTTGCGGATCTGGAGGTACCAGAGGCGTCCGCCGAGGGTGAGGAGGAGGGAGAAGACAAGCACCTGAATGATGACGAGCCGGATCTGGACCCGGGGGGTCCGCCCGGTCTCCGGAATGTTGCTCACGCTGCCCCCTCGATCACAGTCGCTTGACTCCCTTGATACGCCCGGCCCTTGCCACCCTGGCCCGGGTGACCTTCACCCGCAGTCCGCGCTGTTTGCCGATGCGCAGGCCCGTGCCGGAGCTGTTCCAGCGCGCGGCGACATCGCCGCCACCGCCGCTGCTCTGGCTCTCGCCGAGCGGATCGTTCTCGGAGCGTCTGGCCAGCGCCATGATCAGCGGCACGGTGAACGGCGCGAGCAGCAGGTCGTAGACGGCGGCCGTGAACAGCAGGCTGCCGAGGCCCACATGGCGGGCCGCGGTGTCGCCGACGAGGGCGCCCACGCCCGCGTACAGCAGTGTCGATCCGATGGCGGCGGCGACGACCGCGATCATCGGTGCGGTGGCGGACCTGAGCTGGCCGTTGTCGGGGCGCACCAGGCCGGCGAGGTAGCCGATCACGCAGAGCACGAGCGCGTAGCGTCCGGCGGCGTGGTCGGCGGGCGGGACGAGGTCGGCGAGCAGTCCGGCGCCGAAGCCGATGAACGCGCCGGCCATGTGCCCGTACACAAAGGCGAGTCCGAGGACGACGAGCAGCAGCAGATCGGGGACGGCGCCGGGGAGCTGGAGGCGGGCGAGGACAGAGACCTGGATGACGAGAGCGACCACGACGAGTGTCGTGGAGAGCAGCATCCGGTTGAAACGCATGAACGGATCAGCTCCTACTACTCGACATCGTTCTGGCCGCCGGCGTTGTCCGGGTCCTGGCCATTGCCGTCAGCTGTGGCGCCGACGTTGCCCTGGGCCTCCTCGCCACCGTCGCCGTTCGGCGACGGGGTGACCGTCACCGTGACGGTCGGGGTGGGCTTGGGCGCGGCGGGCTTGGACGGCAGGACCGTGTCACGCGGATCGGACCTGGGCGCCTGGACGACGACGCCGACGATGTCGAGCTGGGTGAAGCCGACGAAGGGGCGGACATAGATGTTCCTGGTGAGGGAGCCGCCGGAGGGGTCGACACGGACGACCTCGCCGACCGGGACACCGGGCACGAAGGGCTTGCCGCCCTGCGAGCCGAAGGTGACGAGCCGGTCGCCCTTCTTCACCTTGGCCTTGCCGTTGAGCAGCTGGACGGAGAGCGGCCGGTCGCCCTGGCCGGTGGCGAAGCCCAGTTCGTCCGTCTTCTCCATCCGGGTGCCGACGGTGAAGTCCGGGTCGTTGGCGAGCAGTACGGTCGAGGTGTTCGGCCCGACGGTGGTGACCCGGCCGACGAGTCCGTCGCCGTTGAGGACGGTCATATCGCGCTTGATGCCGTCGTTGGAGCCGATATCGATGGTCACCGTCCAGGAGAAGCCCTGGGCCGCTCCTATGGCGATGACCTCGGCGCCCTTGATGCCGTACTGGCCGGCGCCCGCCTTCTTGAGCATGGTGTCGAGTTCGCGCACCCGGCTGCGGTTGCGGTCGTCGCTGCCGAGTCTCAGCTTCAGCGCGGCGTTCTCCCGCTCCAGCTCGCTGATGCGATCATGGCGCTCGCCGGAGTCCCGTACGGCCCCGATGGCGTTGCCGATCGGGTCGACCGCTGTCGCGACGCCGTTCTCGACGGGTCCGAAGACCGTGGCGGCGGCCTGCCGGGCGCCGTCGACCGGTGACTCCTCGCCTCCGCGGATATCCACCGTGATCAAAGCGAACGCGATGGCGATCAGCAGCACCAGGAGCAGCCGGCTCTCTCGTGTGTCCCTCACGTGCGGCGGCCGTGCCTTCCTCGTAGGAATGTTGATGTCTGTATATCAACGACCCGCCGTACGGGTTGGCAGGCCCCCGTACGGCGGATTCGTGAGTCTCCGCGGCGAGACATGACCTAGCGGCGGGGCTGGGCGTCCAGTACCTGCTGGAGCGCCTCGAACTCCTCGACACACTTGCCGGCTCCGAGAGCCACGGAGTCCAGCGGATCCTCGGCGATATGGATCGGCATGCCGGTTTCGCGGCGCAGCCGCTCGTCGAGACCGCGCAGCAGCGCGCCGCCGCCGGTGAGGACGATGCCGCGGTCCATGACATCGCCGGAGAGCTCGGGCGGGCACTTGTCGAGGGTGGTCTTCACGGCGTCGACGATCGCGTTGACCGGTTCCTCGATCGCCTTGCGGACCTCGGCGTCGGAGATCACCACGGTCTTCGGCAGACCGGAGACGAGGTCACGACCGCGGATCTCGGTGTGCTCGTCCTTGCCCATGTCGAACGCCGAGCCGATGGTGATCTTGATGTTCTCGGCGGTCCGCTCGCCGAGCAGGAGCGAGTACTCCTTCTTGATGTGCTGGATGATCGCGTTGTCCAGCTCGTCGCCGGCGACGCGGATGGACTGTGCTGTGACGATTCCGCCGAGTGAGATGACGGCGACTTCGGTGGTTCCGCCACCGATGTCGACGACCATGTTGCCGGTGGCTTCATGAACCGGGAGTCCCGAGCCGATGGCCGCGGCCATGGGCTCCTCGATGATGTGCACCTGCCGGGCGCCCGCCTGCGTCGACGCCTCGATGACCGCGCGGCGCTCAACACCCGTGATGCCGGAGGGCACACAGACGACGACGCGCGGACGGGCGAGGTACCGACGCTTGTGGATCTTCAGGATGAAGTAGCGGAGCATCCGCTCGGTGATCTCGAAGTCGGCGATGACGCCGTCCTTCAGCGGCCGGACGGCAACGATGTTGCCCGGTGTCCGCCCGATCATCTTCTTCGCCTCGGCGCCGACCGCCAGGATGCCGCCCGTGTTGGTGTTGATGGCGACGACGGACGGCTCGTTGAGGACGATCCCCCGGCCTCTGACGTACACCAGCGTGTTGGCGGTCCCGAGGTCGACAGCCATGTCACGGCCGATGAACGACATGTTGTTCCCCATGAGGATGCGTCTGGCCTTCCCAAATCGAGCGTTGATGGCTTTTCAGGATGGCGAGGTGGGTGCGCTGTGGCGTGGAGGCTTCCATCGTAGTGCCGCCTGCACGGACACCGCGCGGTGGACCACCTCTCTATTAGGTGACGAGGTGTCGGAGCGATGCGTTCCCGCAATACTCGTCCATATGCCTGGGGGCGACCGAAATTACTTCGGTCGCCCCAGGTCATGAGCGCTGTATGGCTGACGCCCAATCAGGAAAGTCCGGGGAAGAAAATCTTGAGTTCCCGAATGGCGGACTCCTCGGAGTCCGAGGCGTGAATGAGGTTCTCCCGGACGATCGTGCCGAAGTCACCGCGAATGGAACCGGGCGCGGCGGCGATGGGGTCGGTCGGGCCCGCCAGCTGGCGTACGCCCTCGATGACCCGCTCGCCGTCGACGACCAGCGCGACGACCGGGCCGGAGGACATGAACTCGACCAGCGGCTCGTAGAAGGGCTTGCCCTCGTGCTCACCGTAGTGCTGCTCGAGGGTTTCCCGGTCGAGAGTGCGCAGCTCCAGCGCGCTGATGGTCCAGCCGGCCTTGGCCTCGATACGGCCGATGATCTCGCCGATCAGGCCGCGGCGTACGGCGTCGGGCTTGAGCAGGACGAGCGTGCGCTGGCTCACGGTACGAGCTCCTTCATATACGGATTCAAGAGTTCAGAGGCTACAGGGCCGAACGAGTAGTCGATTACGCAGCGTCAGGTTCCGAGGAGGCCTGAGCGGCCCAGGACGCCTTGGCCTCGTCGATCTTGCGGCCGTAGTGGACCGAGGCCCACCACAGCGCCGCGAAGACCGCACCCAGGAAGAACATCGTGGGCACCACGAAACCGCTCACGATCAGCGCGATCTGCAGCGCCCAGCCGAGCTGCACCCCGCCCGGTCGGCCGATCATCCCGCAGAGCAGCACCGAGAGGAGCATCCCGACGCCGCAGACCGTCCAGACCGTCGCCATCGAGAGGTCGTCGAACTTCATGGCGACCAGACCGGCAAAGCCGATCACGAAGAATTCGCCGATCAGAGTGGATGCACAGAGCGTACGCATCAGTTGTCAGGCCCTTCCCAGGAGCAGCCGGGCCTCGCCGACCGTGATCACGGAGCCCGTCACCAGGACGCCGGCGCCCGCGAACTCGGACTCCTCCTCGGCGAGCGTGATCGCCGCCTCCAGCGCGTCGTCGAGACGCGGCTCGACGACCACCCGCTCGTCGCCGAAGACCTCCACGGCGACCGCCGCCAACTCGTCGACGTCCATCGACCGATGGCTCGAGTTCTGTGTGACGACGACCTCGGCGAAGATCGGCTCGAAGGCCTCGAGGAGCCCTCGGACGTCCTTGTCGCCGCTCGCGCCGACCACACCGATCAGCCGCGAGAAGCCGAAGGACTCGGTGATGCCGTCGGCGCTCGCGCGGGCACCGGCCGGGTTGTGCGCGGCGTCCAGGACGACCGTCGGGCTGCGGCGCACGACCTCGAGGCGGCCGGGCGAGGCCACCGAGGCGAACGCCCTGCGGATGGTGTCCATGTCCAGCGTGCGGGCCTGCTCGGCGCCGACGCCGAAGAACGCCTCGACCGCGGCGAGCGCCACCGCGGCGTTGTGCGCCTGATGCGCCCCGTACAGCGGGAGGAAGATCTCCTCGTACTCACCGCCGAGCCCGCGCAGCGTCACCTGCTGGCCGCCGACCGCGACTTCGCGGGAGACCACGCCGAACTCCATGCCCTCCCGGGCGACCGTGGCGTCGACCTCGACGGCCTTCTTCAGCATCACCTGCGCGGCGTCCACCGGCTGCTGCGCCAGGATCACCGTCGCGCCCTCCTTGATGACACCTGCCTTCTCGGCGGCGATCTCGGCGGGCGTGGTGCCGAGCCGGTCGGTGTGGTCCAGGTCGATGGGGGTGACGACGGCGACGGACCCGTCGATGACGTTCGTCGCGTCCCAGCTGCCGCCCATGCCGACCTCGACGACCGCGACATCCACGGGCGCGTCGGCGAAGGCGGCGTACGCCATACCGGTCAGCACCTCGAAGAAGGAGAGCCGGAACTCCTGCGCGGAGTCGACCATCTCGATGCACGGCTTGATTTCGTTGTAGACCTCGATGAAGCGCTCGGCCTCGATCGGGGCGCCGTTCAGGCTGATCCGTTCGGTGATCGACTGGATGTGCGGCGAGGTGTAGCGGCCGGTGCGCAGATCGAAGGCGCCGAGCAGAGCCTCGATCATGCGGGCCGTGGAGGTCTTGCCGTTCGTACCGGTGATGTGGATCGAGGGGTACGCGCGCTGGGGCTCGCCCAGCACATCCATCAGCGCCGCGATCCTGGCGACCGAGGGCTCCAGCTTGGTCTCGCCCCAGCGCCCGGCGAGCTCCTGCTCCACCGCGCGCAGCGCCTTGTCCACCTCCGGGTCTGCGGGCCGGGCGGGCACAAGGTCACCCTGGGGAGAACCGGCCTGCGCGCGCAGGGTACGGCTGCCGGCCTCGATCACCGCCAGGTCGGGGTCACGATTGGTCTCGGCGTCGACGATCTCTTCGAAAGGGTCCGGCTGCTCACTCACAGGACCAGTCTACGGAGGCGGAGTGACAGGACGTCCGCGCCCTGTCCTCGGCAGCGCGCCGCCCACGCGAGAGGCCCCGGGGGATCCCCCGCCCGACGCGAGAGGCCCCGGGGGAACCCCCGTCCCACGCGAGAGGCCCCGGGGAAACCCCGGGGCCTCTCGTACGTGTCCCGCGTGCGTGTCACGCGTGCGGGCCCGGCGTGCCGCTACGCCTCCGGCAGGCTGTTCAGCTGCGCGGTGATCCGAGCGATGTCCTCCTCGGCCTTGGCCAGGCGCGTACGGATCTTGTCGACCACGTTGTCCGGCGCCTTGGCGAGGAACGCCTCGTTGCCGAGCTTCGCCTGTGCCTGCGCCTTCTCCTTCTCGGCCGCGGCCAGGTCCTTCGCCAGCCGCTTGCGCTCCGCGCCCACATCGATCGTGCCGGACAGGTCCAGCGCGACCGTGGCCCCCGCGACCGGGAGGGTCGCCGTGGCGCTGAAGCCCTCGCCCTCCGGCTGCAGCCGCAGCAGCTGCCGGATCGCGGCCTCGTGCGGCGCCAGGGCGGTGCCGTCGAGGGTGAGCCGGGCCGGGACCTTCTGGCCGGGCTGCAGGCCCTGGTCGGAACGGAACCGGCGGACCTCGGTGACGACCCGCTGGACCAGCTCGATCTCCCGCTCGGCCGCCGCGTCCCGGAAGCCGCTGTCGCCGGGCCAGTCGGCGATGACGACGGACTCCTTGCCGGTGAGCGTGGTCCACAGCGTCTCGGTGACGAAGGGGACGATGGGGTGGAGCAGCCGCAGCGTGACGTCGAGGACCTCGCCGAGGACGCGCCCGGAGACACGCGCCTGCTCGCCGCCCGCGAAGTACGTGGTCTTGGACAGCTCGACGTACCAGTCGAAGACCTCGTCCCACGCGAAGTGGTAAAGGGCGTCGGACAACTTCGAGAACTGGTAGTCCTCGTAGTACGCGTCGACCTCGGCCACCGTCGCGTTGAGCCGGGAGAGGATCCACCGGTCGGCCGCCGACAGCTGCTCGGTGGGCGGCAGTTCGCCTTCCACCGTCGCGCCGTTCATCAGCGCGAAGCGGGTCGCGTTCCAGATCTTGTTGGCGAAGTTGCGGGAGGCCTGGACCCAGTCCTCGCCGATCGGGACGTCCACCCCCGGGTTGGCGCCACGGGCCAGCGTGAACCGCACGGCGTCGGAGCCGTAAGTGTCCATCCAGTCCAGCGGGTTGACCGCGTTCCCGAAGGACTTCGACATCTTCTTGCCGAACTGGTCCCGGACCATGCCGTGCAGGGCGATGGTGTGGAACGGCGGGGTGCCGTCCATCGCGTACAGGCCGAACATCATCATCCGGGCGACCCAGAAGAAGAGGATGTCGTACCCGGTGACCAGGACGGAGTTCGGATAGAACTTCTCGAGGCTCTCGGTCTGTTCGGGCCAGCCGAGGGTGGAGAAGGGCCACAGGCCGGAGGAGAACCAGGTGTCCAGGACATCGGTGTCCTGGGTCCAGCCCTCGCCCGTCGGCGGCTGCTCGTCCGGTCCGACGCAGACGACCTCACCGTTCGGCCCGTACCAGACGGGAATGCGGTGGCCCCACCACAGCTGGCGCGAGATGCACCAGTCGTGCAGGTTGTCGACCCAGCCGAAGTACCGGGACTCCATCTCCTTCGGGTGGATGTTCACCCGTCCGTCGCGGACCGCGTCACCCGCGGCCTGGGCGAGCGGGCCGACCTTGACCCACCACTGCATGGACAGCCGCGGCTCGATCGTCGTCTTGCAGCGCGAGCAGTGGCCGACGGAGTGCGTGTACGGGCGCTTCTCGGCCACGATCCGGCCCTCGGCGCGCAGCGCGCCGACGATCGTGGAACGGGCCTCGAGCCGGTCAAGACCCTGGAACGGGCCGTGCGCGGTGATGACCGCGTGTTCGTCCATGATCGCGAGATTGGCCAGGCCGTGCCGCTGCCCGATCTCGAAGTCGTTCGGGTCGTGGGCGGGCGTCACCTTGACGGCGCCCGTGCCGAATTCGGGGTCGACGTGGGTGTCGGCCACGACGGGGATCCGGCGGCCGGTGAGCGGCAGCTCGATCTCCGTGCCGACGAGGTGGGCGTAGCGCTCGTCATCGGGGTGGACCGCGACCGCGGTGTCACCGAGCATCGTCTCGGCGCGGGTCGTCGCGACAACGATCGACGCGTCGCCCTCTCCGTAGCGGATCGAGACCAGTTCGCCCTCGTCGTCCTGGTACTCCACCTCGATGTCCGAAATGGCCGTCAGGCAGCGCGGGCACCAGTTGATGATGCGCTCGGCGCGGTAGATCAGCTCGTCGTCGTAGAGCCTCTTGAAGATCGTCTGGACAGCCTGGGAGAGACCCTCGTCCATGGTGAAGCGCTCGCGGCTCCAGTCGACGCCGTCGCCGAGGCGGCGCATCTGACCGGAGATCTGTCCTCCGGACTCCGCCTTCCACTGCCAGACGCGCTCGACGAACGCCTCACGGCCGAGGTCGTGGCGGGACTTGCCTTCCTTCGCCAACTCGCGCTCGACGACGTTCTGGGTGGCGATACCGGCGTGGTCCATGCCGGGCTGCCACAGCGTCTCGTACCCCTGCATCCGCTTGCGGCGGGTCAGGGCGTCGATCAGCGTGTGCTCGAAGGCATGGCCCAGGTGCAGGGAGCCCGTGACGTTCGGCGGGGGGATGACGATGGTGTACGGCGGCTTCTCACTCTTGGGGTCGGCCGCGAAGTAACCGCGCTCTACCCAGCGCTCGTACAGCTTCCCCTCTACCTCGGCCGGCGCGTACTGGGTCGGCAGTTCGGGGCTGCTGGCTGGCTGCTGCTGAGCGTTCTCGGTCACGGGCTCAGTTTAGAGGTGTCACGGGGCCGTACTGAAACTGGAATGTTCGGTAACGGTGTGACCCCTGCCGCGCCATGGAGATGGCGATTGAGCCAGGATGTTCGGACGACATAAGTATCTGGAGGGGAACGCAGTAATGAGCTACAACCAGCCGGGCCCGTACGGCGGCCAGCCTCAGCAGCCCGGACCGTACGGTCAGCCGGGTCCTTACGGCCAACAGCCGCCGCAGGCCCCGCAGCCCGGCTACGGGTACCCGCAGCAGCAGCCGCCGCAGCCCGGCTACGGATACCCGCAGCAGGCCCCACAGGGCGTTCCGCCGCAGCAGGGCCAGTGGGGCCAGCCCCAGCAGCCGGGCCCGTACGGCCAGCAGCCCCAGTACGCCGGCGGCCAGGTGCCGCCCCCGCCGGCGGCCCCGAAGAAGAAGACGGGCCTGATAGTGGTGGCCTCGGTCGTGGCGCTCGCGGTGATCGGCGGCGGCGCGTATCTGCTGCTGGGGGGTGGCGGCGGCAACAGCGCGGTCGGGGACGACACCAAGGGCTACAAGATCACCCCGGCGGGGGCCATCGGCGAGTACAAGAAGAACGGGGCCGACACCCCCGTCCCGATGAACGCGAAGCAGAAGGCTAATGCGACCGCCATGGGGATCAAGAACCCCACGATGATCATGGCCAAGTACAAGGTGGACGACTCTTCCGACCCCATGAAGATCAAGGAGATGAGCCTGAACGGCACGTGGGGCGAGATCTCCGACCCTGAGAAGGCCATCGACATGGGCTTCTCCAACTATGGGAAGAAGGAGAACGCCGAACTCGGCAACGAGGGTCTCAAGCTCGAGCCTGTCGGCAGCCCCGAGGAGAAGACGCCGTCCGGCTTTGAGGGCGCGCTGATGAAGTGCCAGTACCTCAAGTTCACCAACCCGTCCGGGGACGGCACCCCCAAGAACGGGCCCAAGGAATTCCAGATCCCGACGTGCATCTGGGCCGACTACAGCACCTTCGGCGTGGTCAATGCCGTGGACACTGCCGGCGCGCTGGTGGGCAAGCCCCAGACCCTCGACGAGGTCGCCGAGCTGGCCGCCAAGCACTACAAGGCGTCGCGCACCAAGATATGACGCAGGTTTGAGCACGCCGTGGCTGTAAGGGCGAACATAGGCCTTGAGCCGCGTACATGCGTTGCGTTCTGCACGAGTGTGGTGTCCGGTGGGAGCTGCTTGGACACCACACTCGTCAACTGCTGCCGCAACTCCCAGCGCAGATGGAAGCAGACGACCGGGCTATCGCGCGGCCGCTGTTAGAAACAAGCGTCGAACGCGTCCCCATCACGAACGCCTATCTTGGTGAGCCCTGCATAACAGACCGCCCTTGTAGCGGGGTCACCCGCGTACTTGCAGGATGTCCGTACCTTGGGCCCCACGTTGTATCCCTTCGCTGCCAGATAACTTGCGCAGGAAGTAGGTGACGCGCTGGCGGGCGCAGCGGCCACCACGGGTAGGGCGAATGCCGACGCCGCCACGGCGGTCACCACGAGTACTCGTTTGATTTTGGTGCGCACTTTGCACCTTCCCCGTTCATTCGTTGGTTCAACTGTCGGACTGGGACTGGTCGCCCACGGACCCTTCCCGGTGATCCACGATCGGCGCAAGAGACTAGTGCGACGTTGTCTCGACCTCGATCACATCCTGGCTGAAACGATCAACAGCCAAAAAGGGGCGCCCGGCCAGTTC
>NZ_JBHWWF010000027.1:87770-122335 GCF_042736455.1 Streptomyces sp. NPDC060064 | reverse complement strand
GCTTAATTAAAAGCGCGGGATCAACACCACTTAGAGCGGAACAGCCGGTCGGAATAAGACCGACTGTTCACAGCGTCCTCGCTGTGTCATTGCCTACCCGCCACACGGGCCGGTAGGACTTTCAAAGGAACCTCGAACCTGCCGAAACAGGCCGGGGTATCAACATATCTGGCGTTGACTTTTGGCACGCTGTTGAGTTCTCAAGGAACGGACGCTTCCTTCAGACCCTTTTCACGGGGCCCTCCGGGCGCTTCCCTTCGGTGTTTCCAACCTTACCAGATTCTTTTCCCGTTCCGTTTCCGGTTCGGAATTCGTTTCCAGTGGCCGTTGGGGGCCTTTTACCTTTCGGCTGATCCGACTTTATCAGAGATTCTGAGTCGGAATTCCCGCCCAGTTCGGGGACTGCAACCGAGCGCACAAGTGCGTTTGGTTCCCGTTCAGGTGGAGACGTAAACGTACTGGAGCGGGGCGCCCCGATGCAAATCGAGGGCCCCGCCCCGTGGTTGACGCGTCAGACCTCGACGACGACAGGGAGGATCATCGGGCGCCGGCGGTAGGTGTCGGAGACCCACTTGCCCACCGAGCGGCGGACGAGTTGCTGCAGCTGGTGGGGTTCTACGACGCCGTCCTGTGCGGACTTGTTGAGCGCCTCTTCGATCTTGGGCACAACGCCGCTGAACACCGAGTCGTCAATACCGGAGCCCCGGGCCTGGATGTGCGGGCCGCCGACGATCTTGCCGGAGGTGCTGTCGACCACGATGAAGACCGAGATGATGCCCTCGTCTCCCAGAATGCGGCGGTCCTTCAAAGAGGCCTCGGTGACATCGCCGACCGAGAGGCCGTCGACATACACATAGCCCGCCTGGACCTTGCCGACGATCTTGGCCTTGCCATCGACGAGGTCGACGACGACGCCGTCCTCCGCGATGACGATGCGGTCCTTCGGCACACCCGTCAGTGCGCCGAGTTCGGCATTGGCCCGGAGGTGGCGCCATTCGCCGTGGACCGGCATCAGGTTCTTCGGCTTGCAGATGTTGTAGAAGTACAGGAGCTCGCCGGCCGAGGCGTGGCCCGAGACATGGACCTTGGCGTTGCCCTTGTGGATGACGTCCGCGCCCCACCTGGTCAAGCCGTTGATCACGCGGTAGACCGCGTTCTCGTTACCCGGGATGAGGGACGACGCCAGGATCACCGTGTCGCCGGGGAGGATGCGGATCTGGTGGTCGCGGTTGGCCATCCGGGAGAGCGCCGCCATCGGCTCGCCCTGAGAGCCCGTGCAGACGAGTACGACCTCGTCGTCCGGAAGGTCGTCGAGCGTCTTGACGTCGACGACGAGGCCGGCCGGAACCTTCAGATATCCCAGGTCACGGGCGATACCCATGTTGCGGACCATGGAGCGCCCGACGAATGCCACGCGGCGTCCGTACTCATGGGCCGCGTCGAGGATCTGCTGGATGCGGTGGACGTGGCTGGCGAAGCTCGCCACGATGATCCGCTTCTGGGCGTTCGCGAACACCGTCCGCAGGACGTTGGAGATGTCCCGCTCGGGCGGGACGAAGCCCGGGACCTCGGCGTTGGTGGAGTCCGAGAGCAGCAGGTCGATGCCCTCTTCGCCCAGCTTGGCGAAGGTCGGGAGGTCCGTGAGGCGGCGGTCCAGCGGGAGCTGGTCCATCTTGAAGTCACCGGTGTGGACCACCATGCCCGCAGGAGTGCGGATGGCGACGGCCAGCGCGTCCGGGATGGAGTGGTTGACCGCGACGAACTCACAGTCGAACGGGCCGATGCGCTCGCGGTGGCCCTCCGTCACCTCGAGGGTGTACGGGCGGATGCGGTGCTCCTGGAGCTTCGCCTCGATCAGGGCGAGGGTCAGCTTGGAGCCGATCAGCGGGATGTCGGGCTTCAGCCGGAGCAGGAACGGGACGCCGCCGATGTGGTCCTCGTGGCCGTGCGTGAGCACGATGCCCTCGACGTCGTCGAGACGGTCCCGGATGGTGGTGAAGTCCGGCAGGATCAGGTCGATACCGGGCTGCTCCTCCTCGGGGAAGAGGACGCCGCAGTCGACGATCAGCAGCCGGCCGTCGTACTCGAAGACCGTCATATTGCGGCCGATCTCGCCGAGGCCGCCGAGCGGGGTGACGCGCAGGCCGCCCTTGGGCAGCTTCGGCGGGGCGCCGAGTTCAGGATGCGGATGACTCAAAAGACTCTCCTCACCACGCACGCCACGTACCGCTGAGGCACGTGGCGTACATGACATTCGTGCACTTGCTGTTGTCTTGGGTCCGACCGTTTCGGTCGGGTTTCTCTGCGTATTCAGTTGTGAAGTCTGTGTTCAGAGCTGTACCCCACCGGCAGCGAGGTCGATCTTGAGCTGCGCGGTTTCCTCTGGGGAGAGCTCCACCAGGGGGAGCCGGAGCGGTCCGGCCGGGAGGCCCTGGAGGGCCAGCGCCGCCTTGGTGGTGATGACGCCCTGCGTACGGAACATGCCCGTGAACACCGGAAGCAGCTGCTGGTGGATCTCGGTGGCCTTCTGGACGTCACCGGTGAGGTGGGCGTCGAGGAGGGCGCGGAGCTCCGGGGTGACGACATGGCCGACGACGGAGACAAAGCCGATTGCGCCGACCGAGAGCAGCGGGAGGTTCAGCATGTCGTCGCCGGAGTACCAGGCGAGACCGCTGCGGGCGATGGCCCAGCTGGCGCGGCCCAGGTCACCCTTGGCGTCCTTGTTGGCGACAATACGCGGGTGCTCGGCGAGGCGCACGAGAGTTTCGGTGTCGATCGGGACGCCGCTGCGGCCGGGGATGTCGTAGAGCATCACGGGCAGTTCCGTGGCATCCGCGATGGCCGAGAAGTGCCGGAACAGGCCCTCCTGCGGGGGCTTGTTGTAGTACGGCGTCACAGCCAGCAGGCCGTGCGCGCCGGAGCGTTCGGCGGTGCGGGCGAGCTCGATGCTGTGGCGGGTGTCGTTGGTGCCGATGCCGGCCACGACAT
This sequence comes from Streptomyces sp. NPDC060064, assembly GCF_042736455.1. Taxonomy (NCBI): domain Bacteria; kingdom Bacillati; phylum Actinomycetota; class Actinomycetes; order Kitasatosporales; family Streptomycetaceae; genus Streptomyces; species Streptomyces sp. NPDC060064. The sequence goes on along the minus strand of NZ_JBHWWF010000027.1, from coordinate 119,347 downwards.
GGGCCCGGTCTCCGACCGCTTCCAGTACAGCCCGTACGAGCTGGTCTTTCTCCGCGTCGCTGGTGGTCGGCGACTCACCGGTGGTGCCGTTGATGATCAGGCCGTCGTTGCCTGCGTCCACCAGATGGGTGGCCAGTCGCTGGGCGCCGGCGAGGTCGAGTGCGCCGTCCGTCGTGAAGGGCGTGACCATAGCGGTGAGGACCCGCCCGAACGGGGTCTGCGGAGTGGAGATCGGAGCCATGGGTAACACGCTACTCGCTGCTCAGTACGCAGTGTCCCCTCGGGGGGACGTGACGTACAACCTGACAAGCGGAGCCCGGCACTGCCTGCTCGGGGGTTCAAGCAGTGCCGGGTCCGTTTGATCAGCCTAGATGAAGTACTCGAAACGCCGCAATCCGGACACTTCATCGGGCTGGCCGTACATCTGTGCTCTACGGAGCGACGCGGCCGTTGGCGTTGAAGGCTGCGTAGGTGAGCGGCATGAGCTTCGCCCAGTGCGCTTCCATCTTCTCGCCGACCATCTCGATCTCCCGCTGCGGGAAGGACGGGACCGCTGCCAGCTCGTGCTGGGTGCGGAGGCCGAGGAAGTGCATCAGTGAGCGGGCGTTGCAGGTGGCGTACATGGAGGAGAACAGGCCCACCGGGAGGACCGCACGGGCGACCTCGCGGGCGACACCCGCGGCCAGCATCTCCTGGTATGTCTCGTACGACCGGCGGTACGAGTCCTCCATGGACTCCGTCACGATCTTCTGCTGCTCCGATGTGCCTTCGACGAAGACGTACTTGCCGGGGCGGCCCTCCTGGACCAGCTTGCGGTCCGCGCCCGGGACGTAGAAGACCGGCTGCAGCTCGCGGTAGCGGCCGGACTCCTCGTTGTACGACCAGCCGACGCGGTGCCGCATGAACTCACGGAAGACGAAGATCGGGGCGCTGATGAAGAAGGTCATCGAGTTGTGCTCGAAGGGGCTGCCGTGGCGGTCCCGCATCAGGAAGTTGATGAGGCCCTTGGAGCGCTCCGGGTCCCTCTGCAGCTCCTCCAGAGACTGCTCGCCCGCCGTGGAGACTCGGGCGGCCCACAGCACGTCGGAGTCGCCGGCGGTGTGCTTCACCAGTTCAACGGTGACATCGCTGCGGAAACTGGGCGTGGCGGTCTCGGCGGGGGTGTCGGTCACCGACAGGGTCCTTCCAACGTCTTCGCTCGGGCGGCGCCCACTCTAGACCACCTTGCGCATCGACAATCTTCAGCTATTTCGGCGAAATCGGGCACCGATGTGGCCTTCCGCTCGTCTGTACCGGTAGCAGCGTTTGCACCGGTAGCAGCGTTCCGTCATGAACAGTCAAGGAGAGTGCCCTGATGTTCCGCCGGCGAGAGGCCGTCCCTTTCGCGTTCGTCGCCGAGGCCGATCGCTTCCGCAGTAACGTCACTCCCCCGCCCCGCGAACGCCCCAGCGTCTCGCAGCTCGCCGGCCGTACGCTGATCGGGCTGACCATCGCCTGTGGACTGGTCGGCTCGCTGCTCTTCGGGCTTCCCTCACTGGAAACCGGCCGGGCGGCGGGGCATTCGCAGCAGTCCCAGGCGTCCGACAGCCGCTGACTCGTACGGCCCCCCTGGAGTGGTCGGTCAGAGGCGTCCTCGGTAGCCTCACCAGGCACAGCCCAATCGAGTGTGCTGGTGAGTGAGGATCAGTCGTGCCCCTGCCCTTCCTGACAGCCGACCGCGCATTTGGCACAGACGCCGAGAACGCCGACGATGTCGCGCTGCCCTTCGACGATCACGACAACTGGCGGCGTCCGTACCGTCCGGGCCCCTGGCGGGTCGCGGCGGCGGCTCTGTTGCTGCTGCTCGCCTCGTTCGTGCTCATCGCGGCGATGATCATCGCGTTCGCGGTTGCGCTGCCGGGAGCGGGACTGTGCCTGGGCGTGGGGCTCGCGCTGGTGGCAGCCGCACTGCGGCTGCTGCGCTCGGGTGTCTGGGTCAGCCGGCACGGAGTACGGCGCGTGGGATTCCTTTCGACCACCACGGTGCCGTGGAACCGCGCTTCCGCGGTACGCACCGTGCAGCAGCCGGTGCGCTGGCTCGGGCTGCCGCGCACCGTGCAGGGCCAGGCGCTCGTCGTCGTACGACAGGGCGCCGAGCCGCTGCCGTTGCTCACCGACCACAACGCGGACTTCCTGTCGCGCGCCGAGGCGTTCGAGCGCGCGGCGGACACGGTCGAGGCGTGGGGGGCGGAGTACCGCCGCGCCTGACCGGGGCCGGTGAGTCCGGGGAGTCTTTCGGGGCTTCGCCCCGGAACCCGCTTGGAACCCGCTTCGGGGGCTCCGCCTCCGAACCCCACGCTCCTCAATCGCCGGAGAGGCTTGATGTGGAGGGGCTTGTCGTGGCCGGGCGATCGTGCAGCGCGATCGCCCTTTGCATCGCCTTGCGGGCGCGCGGGGTGTCACGGGCATCGTGGTAGGCGACGGCGAGGCGGAACCAGCTGCGCCAGTCGTCCGGTGAATCCTCGGTCTCGGCGCGGCGCTTGGCGAACACGGCGTCCGCGGAGTCCCGGTCGATACGGCCGCCGGGCGTGTGCCTCGACTCATCGACCGGCAGGCCGCCTTCGGCCTCCAGCTCACGGGCCAGCCGATGGGCATTGCGCGCGAAGCGCGTGTTGTGCCGGAGGAACCAGACGCCGATGCACGGCAGCAGGAAGGCCACCGCGCCCATCCCCATGGCGGCCGGCTCACCGGTCAGCATGAGCAGCACCCCCTCCAGCGCCACCACACCGAAGACGATGACCAGCACAGTGGCGAGGAAGAAGTACGTGATCTTTCCGCCCATGGCCGTCAGCCGAGGTCGAGGAAGTTTTCCAGGCCGAAGGTGAGGCCTGGAGTGGACACCACACGGCGGACGCCGAGCAGGATGCCCGGCATGAAGCTGCTGTGATGCAGGGAATCGTGCCGGATGGTCAGCGTCTCGCCCTCGCCGCCGAGCAGGACTTCCTGGTGGGCGAGGAGTCCGCGCAGCCGGATGGCGTGCACGGGGACGCCGTCGACGTCCGCGCCGCGGGCGCCTTCCAGCGCGGTGACGGTCGCGTCGGGCTGCGGTGCGCAGCCCGCCTCGGCACGGGCCGCCGCGATGAGCTGGGCGGTGCGGGTGGCGGTGCCGCTGGGGGCGTCGGCCTTGTTCGGGTGGTGCAGCTCGACGACCTCGACGGACTCGAAGTAACGCGCCGCCTGCTGCGCGAACTTCATGGTGAGGACCGCTCCGATGGAGAAGTTCGGCGCGATGAGCACGCCGGTCCTTGGCGATGCGGCGAGCGAGGTGTTCAGCTGCGCGAGGCGTTCGTCGGTCCAGCCGGTGGTGCCGACCACCGCGTGAATGCCGTGGCGTACGCAGAAGTCGAGATTGCCCATCACCGAGGCCGGCGTGGTCAGTTCGACCACGACCTGGGCGTCGGAATCCACCAGGGCTTCCAGTTTGTCGCCCCGGCCGAGTGCCGCGACCAGTTCCATGTCGTCGGCGGCCTCGACGGCTCGTACCGCTTCCGAGCCGATACGGCCCTTGGCGCCGAGAACGGCCACGCGCAGCTTGCTCATTGCTCTCTTCCTTACGGTTAGGAGACCGCTTCGTGGAGTCGGTCCGCCTGCTTGTCCTTGAGCGGGCCGATCACCGACAACGACGGGCGCTGTCCCAGGATCTCGTCGGCCACCGCGCGCACCTCTTCAGGGGTGACGGCGGCTATCCGCGCGAGCATGTCGTCGACCGACATCTGCGAGCCCCAGCACAGCTCGCTCTTGCCGATACGGTTCATCAGCGCGCCCGTGTCCTCGAGGCCCAGCACTGTCGAGCCGGAGAGCTGGCCGACGGCGCGGCCGATCTCCTCGTCCGAAAGACCGTCCGATGCGACGCGGTCGAGCTCGTCGCGGCAGATCTTGAGGACGTCGTGGACCTGGCTGGGCCGGCAGCCTGCGTAGACGCCGAAGAGGCCGGTGTCGGCGAAGCCCGAGGTGTACGAGTACACGCTGTAGGCGAGGCCGCGCTTCTCCCGTACCTCTTGGAAGAGGCGGGACGACATGCCGCCGCCGAGGGCCGTGTTCAGTACACCCAGCGCCCAGCGGCGCTCGTCGGTGCGGGCCAGACCCGGCATGCCGAGGACCACATGGGCCTGCTCGGTCTTGCGGTTGAGCAGTTCGACGCGGCCGGCCGTGCGCAGGGAGCGGTGTCCGTCGCGGGGCGGGGTCGGGGCCGCGTCCGTACGGGACAGGGCGCCGGCCTTCTCGAAGGCCCGGCGGACCTGGCGTACGACCGTGGCGTGGTCGATGTTGCCCGCGGCGGCTACGACCAGATGGGTCGGGTCGTAGTGCTTCTTGTAGAAGCGGCGGACGCGGTCCGCGGTGAGCGCGTTGACGGTGTCGACCGTGCCGAGGACCGGGCGGCCGAGAGGCGTGTCTCCGAACATGGTGTGCGCGAACAGGTCGTGCACACAGTCGCCCGGGTCGTCCTCGGTCATCGCGATCTCCTCGAGGATGACGCCGCGCTCGGCGTCGACGTCCTCCTGCTGGATCAGCGAGCCGGTGAGCATGTCGCAGACCACGTCGATGGCGAGCGGCAGGTCGGTGTCGAGCACCCGTGCGTAGTAGCAGGTGTACTCCTTCGCCGTGAAGGCGTTCATCTCGCCGCCGACCGCGTCGATCGCCGAGGAGATGTCGAGGGCGGAGCGCTTGTGCGTGCCCTTGAAGAGGAGGTGCTCGAGGTAGTGCGTGGCGCCGCCCAGCGACGGCGTCTCGTCTCGGGAGCCGACGTTCGCCCAGATCCCGAAGGTGGCGGAGCGTACGGATGGCAGGGTCTCGGTGACGACGCGCAGGCCGCCGGGGAGGACGGTGCGGCGGACCGTGCCGATGCCGTGCTCGCCCTTGAGAAGCGTTTGGGTACGGGCGACGGCCCGCGCCTCCGAGGAGGTGCGGGCCGTCGTCGTGGAACTACGCGACGTCACTTGTCGGTGTCGTCCTTCTTGTCTTCGGCGTCCTCGCCCTCGATCACGGGGATCAGGGAGAGCTTGCCGCGGGAGTCGATCTCAGCGATCTCGACCTGGACCTTGGAGCCGACCGCGACCACGTCCTCGACGTTCTCCACGCGCTTGCCACCGGCGAGCTTGCGGATCTGCGAGATGTGCAGCAGGCCGTCCTTGCCCGGGAGCAGGGACACGAACGCACCGAAGGTGGTGGTCTTGACGACCGTACCCAGGTAGCGCTCGCCGACCTCCGGCATGGTCGGGTTGGCGATGCCGTTGATCGTGGCGCGGGCGGCCTCGGCCTGCGAGCCCTGGGCGGCACCGATGTAGATGGTGCCGTCGTCCTCGATCGTGATGTCGGCGCCGGTGTCCTCCTGGATCTGGTTGATCATCTTGCCCTTGGGGCCGATGACCTCACCGATCTTGTCCACCGGGATCTTGACGGTGATGATCCGCGGGGCGTTCGGGGACATCTCGTCCGGGACGTCGATGGCCTCGTTCATCACATCGAGGATGTGGAGGCGGGCGTCGCGGGCCTGCTTCAGCGCGGCGGCCAGGACCGAGGCGGGGATGCCGTCGAGCTTGGTGTCGAGCTGGAGCGCGGTGACGAAGGTCTTCGTACCGGCGACCTTGAAGTCCATGTCACCGAAGGCGTCCTCCGCACCGAGGATGTCGGTGAGGGCGACGTAGTGGGTCTTGCCGTCGATCTCCTCGGAGATCAGGCCCATGGCGATACCGGCGACGGGGGCCTTGAGCGGCACACCGGCGTTCAGCAGCGACATGGTGGAGGCGCAGACCGAGCCCATGGACGTCGAGCCGTTGGAGCCCAGCGCCTCGGAGACCTGGCGGATGGCGTACGGGAACTCCTCGCGCGTCGGCAGCACCGGCACGATGGCGCGCTCGGCGAGCGCACCGTGGCCGATCTCGCGGCGCTTCGGCGAACCGACGCGGCCGGTCTCACCGACGGAGTACGGCGGGAAGTTGTAGTTGTGCATGTAGCGCTTGCGGGTCACCGGGGAAAGGGTGTCCAGCTGCTGCTCCATACGGAGCATGTTGAGGGTGGTGACGCCCAGGATCTGGGTCTCGCCACGCTCGAAAAGCGCCGAGCCGTGCACGCGCGGGATGGCCTCGACCTCGGCGGCGAGCGTACGGATGTCCGTGACGCCACGGCCGTCGATACGGACCTTGTCCTTGATGACGCGCTCGCGGACCAGCTTCTTGGTCAGCGCCCGGTAGGCACCGGAGATCTCCTTCTCGCGGCCCTCGAACTGCGGGAGCAGCTTCTCGGCAGCGATCTCCTTGATGCGGTCGAGCTCCGCCTCGCGCTCCTGCTTGCCGGCGATGGTGAGCGCCTGCGCGAGCTCGCCCTTGACGGCGGCGGTCAGGGCCTCCAGGACGTCGTCCTGGTAGTCGAGGAAGACCGGGAACTCGCCGGTGGGCTTGGCGGCCTTGGCGGCGAGGTCCGACTGGGCCTTGCACAGCGCCTTGATGAAGGGCTTCGCGGCCTCGAGACCAGCGGCGACGATCTCCTCGGTCGGCGCCTCGGCGCCGCCCTTGACGAGCTCGATGGTCTTCTCGGTGGCCTCGGCCTCGACCATCATGATCGCGACGTCGCCGTCCTCGAGGACGCGACCGGCGACCACCATGTCGAAGACGGCGTCCTCGAGCTCGGTGTGCGTCGGGAAGGCGACCCACTGGCCCTTGATCAGGGCGACACGGGTGCCGCCGATCGGGCCGGAGAAGGGCAGGCCGGCCAGCTGCGTGGAGCAGGAGGCGGCGTTGATCGCGACCACGTCGTACAGGTGGTCGGGGTTGAGCGCCATGATCGTCTCGACGATCTGGATCTCGTTGCGCAGGCCCTTCCTGAAGGAGGGGCGCAGCGGGCGGTCGATCAGGCGGCAGGTGAGGATCGCGTCCTCGGAGGGCCGGCCCTCACGACGGAAGAAGGAGCCGGGAATCTTGCCGGCTGCGTACATCCGCTCCTCGACGTCCACCGTCAGGGGGAAGAAGTCGAGCTGGTCCTTGGGCTTCTTGGAAGCGGTGGTGGCCGACAGCACCATGGTGTCGTCGTCCAGGTACGCCACGGCGGAACCGGCGGCCTGCTTGGCCAGGCGGCCCGTCTCGAAGCGGATGGTGCGGGTGCCGAAGGTTCCGTTGTCGATAACGGCCTCGGCGTAGTGGGTCTCGTTCTCCACTAGCGTTTTCTCCTCGTCTTCGTCCCCTCGCCCGTGTGGCGGAGGACGTGGCGGAGAAGCTCTCGTTCTGCGGGCCGGTCTTCGATCGAAGCACCCGGGGTGTTGTTCTCCGGGGGCCACTACCGAGGACCGGCGGCGGGGAGACGGCTTCTCGCTCGTTCAGTTTTGCTCTACGCGATCCAGACTAATTGGCGTCCGGTACGTAGCGCACGTACAGCAAAGGGAGCGGCCCCCTAAGAGTGGGAACCGCTCCCTCCACCAACGTCTTACTTGGCGCCGCCGGCCGCACCACGGCGGATGCCGAGGCGGTCGACGAGCGCACGGAAGCGCTGGATGTCCTTCTTGGCCAGGTACTGCAGCAGACGGCGGCGCTGGCCGACCAGGATCAGCAGACCACGGCGGGAGTGGTGGTCGTGCTTGTGCGTCTTGAGGTGCTCGGTCAGGTCCGAGATACGGCGGGAGAGCATCGCCACCTGGACCTCGGGGGAGCCGGTGTCGCCCTCCTTGGTGCCGAACTCGGTCATGATCTGCTTCTTCGTAGCGGCGTCGAGAGACACTCGGTACTCCTCTTTGATGTTCGATGCGCCCACGAGTGCCCCTGGTCTTGATCTCAGGGGAGCTTCCGTGACTCGGAGGCGAAGGTCCGATGAGCGCAGACCGCAGAGTTTCAGAGAAGCTCCGGAGGTCGCGTACACAAACGGCCGTCACACAGCGTACCAGCCCGCGGCGGCGCTTCTGGCGAGTGCCATCGCCGCCTCCGGCGGATGCTCCTAGCTGGTCAGCGAGCGGGCCGCGCTGTAGATGTCGAGTACGGCGAGGCAGAGCGGGACCAGCGAGAGCAGCACCAGACTCTCGGTGAGGTCGAGCAGCCGGCCCCAGAAGGGCGAGAGGCCCTTCCTCGGGATGACCAGGCCGATCGCGGTGATCACGGCCGCGCCGGCGGCGACGGCAGCGGTGAGCCAGATCGTACGGATGTCCAGGCCGCCTCGGTCCCCGTACATCAGGAGGTCCTTGACCAGGTCGACGGGCGGGTTCAGGGAGAGGCCGAGGACCAGCAGCGCGATCGCGGCGATGCCCGCCACCAGGGTGCAGGCGACCTGCGAGGTGTAGCGGAAGAGCCGGGCGCGCAGCAGCATCGCGAGGCCGGCGGCCAGCGCGAGGAACTGACCCCAGATGCTGTTGGAGAAGCCGAGTACCGCGGCGCAGCCGACGACGACCGCGGCGCAGCCGCCGACCAGGCCGAGCAGCATCTCGTGGCCGCGGCGCGCCTGGGCTGCGATCCGCTCGGCGTCGACGGGCTGGGCCTCGGGCGTCTCGTTGGGGTCGGCGAAGGAGTCGTCGTAGCCCTCGGCCGCGCTGCGCGGGGATGCGTAGCCGATGGGCAGCCGGGCGAAGCGGGCGGAGAGGCCGGGCAGGAAGGCGACGAGGCCGATGGCGACCGGGGCGACGACGGCCGCCGTCTCGGTGGCGGCGGCCTCGGTGAGGATCATCAGGAACGTCGCGAGGGTGCCGGTGGCTCCCAGGAAGGTGGCCGCGACGAAGGGGGCGTCGCCGCTGGGGGTGAGCGCGACCAGGGCGACCGAGGCGACCAGCACGGTGACGCAGCCGAGCAGGAACTGCAGCCGGCCGGGGCCGGCACCGGCGTCCGGGCCGATGATTCCGGAGCCCGCGATGAGCAGCAGCGGCAGCGCGCCGAGTCCGAGAGCGACGGAGGTGGCGCGGTCCGAGTACACCCTGGCCCGTACGCCGGCGAAGGCGGTGAGCAGCAGACCGCCCGCGCCCGCGATGATGCCCGGCAGGCTGTGCATGTCGTGGCGGACCGGGTCGGCGAACCAGAGCACGAAGCCCATCAGGACGAGCAGCAGGACACCGCCGACCAGGCCGGCACCGCGCAGCAGGTCGTCGCTCCACAGATGGCGGTCGCGGGTGACCGCGGAGGCGACGGCGTCGGAGACATCGTCGAAGACGGCGGGCGGCAGTGACTCGGCGAAGGGACGCAGGCTCAAGACCTCGCCGTCCAGCACCTGTTGGGCGCTGAGCGAGCGGGCGCCCTCGAGTACGGTGCCGTCGCGGCGTACCAAGTGGTAGCCGGTCGGGGCGCCCGGTGACTGCGTCTGGCCGGTCAGACGCAGGATTTCCGGGTAGACGTCGGCGACGGCGATGTCCTCCGGGAGGGCAACATCGATTCGGCTGTCCGGCGCCACGACGGTGACGCGGCAGAAGCCGGTCGCTGCGGTCGTACTCACTGTCTGGACCCCCTGGTTCGCCCTGATTCGCGGTTGCGCACGGTGCGCGCGACACCCTACCGGGACACGGGGCAGGGGCCTGCAAGTAGGATCACCGTCGCGCGGAGGGAAGTCCGCAGCAAAGGCAGTCACGGGGGCGCCGGTGCGGAATCAGCCCGTCCGTCTTCCGTCCGTATCGAGGGATTGATGCTCCGGTGAGCCAGATCGTCGTGAAACGCCCGCCGAGGTCGCTGCCGCCTGAAGTGCCCACGGAGGAGCTGGCTCTGGAGGCACCTCCGGAGCTGCCGCGGGGTCAGCAGGAGGGCATGCTGATGCAGATCCTGCCGGTCCTCGGCATGGGCTCTTCGGTGGTCTTCTTCTTCTCGCCGCAGGCGCCTCCGTTCATGCGCATCATGGGCGTGATGATGCTGGTCTCGACCGTCGGGATGGTCGTCGCCCAGATCGTCAGGTTCCGCAAGGGTACGCAGGGGCAAATGGCAGATGTCCGCCGCGACTACCTCAAATACCTCGCACAGACCCGGCGTACGGTGCGCAAGACCGCGCGCAAGCAGCGCGATGCCCAGCTCTATCTGCACCCCTCCCCCGAGCAGCTCTGGTCCGTCGTGGCCGAGGGCTCGCGGGTCTGGGAACGGCGCGTGGGCGACAACGACTTCGGGCAGGTGCGCATCGGTCTCGGCGCGCAGCAGCTGGCCACGCCGCTCGTAGCGCCGGACACCGCGCCGGTGGACGAGCTGGAGCCGCTCTCGGCCGGTGCGATGCAGCAGTTCCTCGCGGTGCACGGCTCGTTGGACGGGCTGCCGATGGCGGTCTCGATCCGCGCCTTCTACCACGTGACGGTCTCCGGCGAGCCGGAGTCGGCGCAGTCCACGGCGCGGGCGCTGGTCTCCCAGCTGGTGACGCTGCACTCCCCCGAGGACCTGATGGTCGTGGTGGTGGCTGCGCCGGGAGCCGTCCCGCGCTGGGACTGGACGAAGTGGCTGCCGCATACGCAGGTGCCCGGCCAGGTGGACGGCGCCGGTACGAAGCGGCTGTTCGGCGACGACCTCGGTGAGCTGGAGCAGCTGCTCCACAGCCGCCTCGACGGGCGGCCGCGGTTCAGCCGGGAGAACCAGCCGGTCCTGGACCAGCCGCATATCGTCGTCGTACTGGACGGCGGGATGGTGCCGCCGGACTCGCTGTTCGCGGCGGCCGAGGGTCTGCAGGGCGTGACCATCGTCGAGGTGGTCTCCGGCGATCTGGACGAGCCGCGCGGCGGTCTTTCGGTGGTCGTACGGCCCGGGCGGCTGCGTCTCGAGTCCGGTTCACGGGTGGCGTACGAGGGTGTGCCCGACGGGATTTCGCTGCCGGCCGCCGAGGCGCTCTCCCGTCAGCTCGCGCCGCTGCGGATGGGCGGTGGCGACGACGACGAACCGCTGCTCGCCAACCTGGACTTCACCGATCTGCTGAACCTGGGGGACGCCGGGTCCATAGACGTGGCCCGCACCTGGCGGCCGCGGTCGGTCGCCGAGCGGCTGCGGGTGCCGATCGGTGTCGGCGAGGACGGCCAGCCGGTGATGCTGGACCTCAAGGAGGCCGCGCAGGAGGGCATGGGCCCGCACGGTCTGTGCATCGGCGCCACCGGTTCCGGTAAGTCGGAGCTGCTGCGCACCCTGGTGCTCGGCCTCGCGGTCACACATACATCGGAGACGCTGAACTTCGTCCTCGCGGACTTCAAGGGTGGTGCGACCTTCACCGGAATGTCGCAGATGCCGCATGTCGCGGCCGTGATCACCAACCTGGCGGACGACCTCACGCTGGTCGACCGCATGGGTGACGCGATCCGCGGTGAACTGCAGCGCCGGCAGGAGCTGCTGCGCTCGGCGGGCAACTACGCCAACATCCACGACTACGAGAAGGCGCGCGCGGCGGGAGCCCCGCTGGAGCCGCTGGCCTCGCTCGTCCTCGTCATCGACGAGTTCTCCGAACTCCTCACCGCCAAGCCCGACTTCATCGACATGTTCATCCAGATCGGCCGTATCGGCCGTTCGCTGGGTGTGCATCTGCTGCTGGCCTCGCAGCGCCTGGAGGAGGGCAAACTGCGCGGCCTCGACACCTATCTCTCGTACCGGATCGGTCTGCGCACCTTCTCGGCGGCCGAGTCGCGCACGGCGCTGGGTGTGCCCGACGCGTACCACCTGCCGTCGGTGCCCGGTTCCGGCTATCTGAAGTTCGGTACGGACGAGATGACCCGCTTCAAGGCGGCGTACGTCTCCGGTACGTACCGCACCAGTGGTCCGGATCTGTCGGTGGGCCAGCTGCCCATCGAGCGTCGGCCCGTGGTCTTCACCGCGACTCCGGTACCGGTGGTGTACGCGGCACCCGATCCCGCCGCGTTGGCCGCCGCCAACGCCGCCGAGGACGAGGCGCTCGCCGACACGGTGCTGGATGTGATCGTGCGCAAGCTGGAGGGTCAGGGTGTGCCCGCCCACCAGGTGTGGCTGCCGCCACTGGACCAGGCGCCCACGCTGGACCAGCTGCTGCCCGGTCTGGCGCCGACCGCGGACCGCGGTCTCACCGCGACCGAGTACACACGTCCGGGCGGTCTCACCGTCCCGCTCGGCCTGATCGACAAGCCCTTCGAGCAGCGCCGCGAGGTGCTGTACCGGGACTTCTCCGGAGCGGCGGGCCACATGATGGTCGTCGGCGGTCCGCAGTCCGGCAAGTCGACGCTGATGCGGACGCTGATCTCGTCGTTCGCGCTCACCCACACCCCGGCCGAAGTGCAGTTCTACGCGCTCGACTTCGGCGGTGGCGGTCTGTCCTCGCTCTCCGACCTGCCGCATGTCGGCGGTATCGCCTCACGGCTCGACCCTGAGCGGGTGCGCCGTGCGGTCGCCGAGGTGATGGGCGTACTCAACCGGCGTGAGGAGTTCTTCCGCGCCAACAACATCGACTCCATCGCCACCTACCGGCGCAGGCGCGCCGCCGGCGAGCTGCCCGGCGAGGCCTGGGGAGATGTCTTCCTGGTCATCGACGGCTGGGGCGGCTTCAAGAACGACTACGAGATGCTGGAGCCGGTCGTCGCCGATCTCACGGCGCGCGGCCTGGGCTACGGCATCCATGTCATCATCACCGCCGCCCGCTACATGGAGGTACGTGCGGCGCTGAAGGACCAGATGCTGGGGCGGCTGGAGCTGCGGCTCGGTGACGTCATGGACTCGGAGTTCGACCGCAAGGTCGCGGCGAACGTCCCGGCCGGCGTGCCGGGCCGTGGCCAGGTACCGGAGAAGCTGCACTTCATGACGGCTCTGCCGCGTATCGACTCGATCAGCAGCTCCGGCGATCTGTCGGAGGGCACGGCCGCCTTTGTGCAGGCGGTCAAGGGGAGCTGGGCGGGGCCTGCGGCGCCGACCGTCCGGCTGCTGCCGCGCCGGCTGCCCGCCGAGCAGCTGCCCAAGGGCTTCGAGTATCCGCAGCACGGCATCGCGATCGGCATCGACGAGACGAACCTGGAGCCGGTGTTCGTCGACTTCGAGACCGACCCGTTCTTCCTGATCTTCGGCGAGAGCGAGTCCGGGAAGACGGCGCTGCTGCGGCTGATCGCCAAGCAGATCTCCGAGCGCTACACCCCGGAGCAGGCGCGGATCGTGGTCGGCGACTACCGGCGCACCATGCTGGAGGCCGTACCGGCCTCCCATCTGCTGGAGTACGCGCCGATGACGTCCGCGATGGAAATGCACATGGACGCGATCAACACGGTGATGGGCAAGCGCGCGCCGAAGCCGGACATCACACCGCAGCAGCTGCGCGACCGCAGTTGGTGGACCGGGCCGCAGCTCTTCGTCCTCATCGACGACTACGAGCTGGTCGCCACCAACTCGGGCAATCCGCTGTCGGTACTGGTGGACAATCTGCCGTTCGCGCGTGATGTCGGCATCCGCTTCATCATCGCGCGCAGCGCGGCCGGAGCTTCACGGGCGATGTACGAGTCGTTCATGCAGCGGATCAAGGAGCTGGGCGCGCAGGGCGTCATCCTCTCCGGCGACCCGGGCGAGGGAGACATCCTCGGCAATGTCCGGGCGCGTCCGATGCCGCCGGGACGTGGCACTTTCGTGTCCCGCAAGCGGGGCGCACCGCTGGTCCAGGTGGGCTGGCTGCCGGATCAGTAGTCCGTCGAGGCACACGTCCGGCACGTCCCGGCAGCCGTCAAGGCTGCCGGGACGCACCAAGTAGTGTGGTTGCGCACCTCGTTCATCGCACCTGGGAGGGACCGCGCCGATGGCTGACGCAAGCGAGAAGGAACGCCAGAAGGAAGAGCTGTACGCCCTCGACATCTCCGGTGTGGAGTGGCTCAGCGCGCCCGGCACGAGCAAGGACGAGGAGCGCGTCGAGATCGCTCATCTGCCGGGCGGGGCGGTCGCGATGCGCTCGTCGCTGGAGCCGGAGACGGTGCTGCGGTACACGGAGGCCGAGTGGCGCGCGTTCGTACTCGGCGCGCGTGACGGCGAGTTCGATCTCAGGTAGGAGCTTGTACGGCAAGGGGGGTTGCCCGGCCTGCGCGGGCAACCCCCCTTGGACGTTCGCTCGATGCTCGTCAGTGCATCATGCGGAAACGGGTGGCATTGCCCTTGTCCGTGTCCTGGTAGCCGACAACGGACTGGTCAAGCAGACGCGCGATCTGAGCCAGGTCCCCGTTCAGGCCGTCCATGTCCCGGGCCAGGTTGCTCTGGACCTCGATGTAGGCCTGCTTGGCGTCACCGTCCCAGTTGTCCGCGACGGTCTTGACGTGCCTCAGCAGCTCCTGGAGCTGGTCGTTCAGGTACTTCGAGGTGCCGCGGACGTCACTGGCCGCGGTGGTCACTGTGTCGTAGTTGACAGCAGTCGTCATGCTTTACTCCTAGTGGCGATTCTGCCGAGGATCCGGACTGCTCAGATGCTGAGGATGGCGCTGCTGCCCTGCGAGGCTTCCATCTTGCGGAAGGTCTGGATCCGCTCGGTCTCCTGTGCATCGAAGCCGTCGGCGCTCATCTTCACGAGGTTCTGGAGGTTCTCCAGGTCGCGCTGCACATTCTGCATACGCAGGTTCAGGTCCTTCTGAGCCCGGTCGTACTCCTGGCTCGCCGCACCCTTCCAGCCGGTCTGGATCTGGTCCACCACGCCGTTGAGCGACTTGATCCGGCTGTTCAGCTCGGTCTGGAACTTGTCGATCTGCTTGGACAGACCGGTGATATCGCCACTTGTTACATTCAGGTCTTTGCCGCTACCCGACATCGTGCCCCTTCTTCCTACGACGGTGCTGTAGACGGAAGCCGATTGGATGCCGCCCCCGTACGGACACAGTCCTCACTGAGTCCTACAGCCACTCTATCCACTTGATACGACAGTTCCAACTGCAAAGTCCCGTATGGAGACTTGGCTCACTGGGCTCTTTTGCGCCGGGTGTCCCGGATGACCGTTGCCGCCCCCGCGACCACTGACACCAGTACGACGCCAATGCCCAACGCGTAGGTTGCGTACCGCTCCTTGCGTTCCTGAGCGGTCTCGGTCATCGCGAGATGCGCGGGCTCCGGCGCGGGCGGCTTCGGCGGGCCGGGGTCGGCGTGCGGTGCGTCGATCGGGCGGCCGTCGCCGCTGAGCGCGCGCACCGGGTCGATCACACCCCAACCGACGAAGCTGTCCTTGCCGTTGATGCTGCGCTCGGCGGTCTGCTCGATCTGCGCGATGATCTGCGGCACGGTCCAGCCGGGGTACTTGGCCTTGAGCAGCGCCGCGACACCGGCGACGTACGGCGCGGAGAAGCTGGTGCCGTTGTCGACGCACTGCCCGTTGCCGGGGACGGTGGAGACGACGTCGACTCCGGGGGCGGCGATGCCGACGAAGCCGCCCGCCTGCGAGAAGACCGCCCGTTCGTTGTTGCGGTCGGAGGAGGCGACGGCGAGAACGCCCGGGAACGCGGCGGGGTAGGTGTCCTTCAGCTTGCCGTCCATACCGTCGTTGCCGGCGGAGGCGACCACGACGATCTTCTTCTGGATCGCCTGCTGTATCGCCTTGTTGAGGGTCGAGTCGAGCGAGAGCGGCTTCGTCGTGTCCTGGGAGATGTTGATGACGTCGGCGCCCTTGGCGATGGCGTGCTCGATCGCCGTGGCCATCGTCTTGTCGTTGCCGCTGTTCTTCTCGTCGTTCTGGCGGATGGGGATGATCGTGGCCTCGGGCGCCAGTCCGACGAAGCCGGTGCCCTTGCGGGGGCGCGCGGCGATGATCCCGGCGACCTTGGTGCCGTGGCCGACCTCGTCGACCGTGCCGTCGGTCTTGCCGCGCTTGTCGTCGCTCGGGCTGTCCTTGTCGGGCTTGAGGAGGTCCTTGCCCGCGGAGGCGTCGACGGCGGACTTCAGCTGGACGTTGGCGTTGTCCACGCCGGTGTCGATGACCGCGACCCGGACGCCCTTGCCCTTGGTGTCCTGCCACAACTCGTCGAGCAGCACCCGCTGAAGCGGCCAGGGGATCCCCTCGATCTGCTTCTTCATCGGAAAGGTGCACTCGCCGCTGCCGTTGATGCCCAGCTGGTGCGGGACTTCGTCGGCGTATGCGGCCGGGGACACGGCCGACAGGCCCGTCAGCGCCGCCGCGGCGGTCAGCAGCGCGGTCTTCCTGCGCAGGTGCAGCATCGGTCGCACTCCCCTACGAACCCTGCGGCTGACGCGCGCTGTTGGTGTCGAGCCGGGGTCCCTTGGACAGGAACTCCGACCAGTTGATCGGCACGAGGGTCGGAGTGACTTTCTCGTATCCGAGCCGGATCTGCGCCTGGCTGGGCTCTGGGCGGCCGTCCTGCTCCTTCTGCTGGTCGCCCGTGCCGATGTCGGAGCGGTTCGCGTCGCTGTCGCCGTTCGCCTGGACGGCATACCGCAGTCCGGTGTCGGTCACCAGGAAGAGCGAGCCGTCGGGCTTGGTCTGCTTGCCCTGGACCTGCGTGTAGAGAAGGCCGGTTCCGGGGGTGACATAAGTGCTGGTGCCGCCTGCGGTTATCTCCGCGGGGTACTCGGAGCCGGCCCAGGTGGACAGGGTCGTACGGCCCTTGTCGTCGACCTTGCGCAGCACGCTGCAGACGGTGTCGCGGTCCCCGCCCCGGGAGTTGACCTGCTTCGACCTGAGCGAGGGCCAGTGGTACTGCGCGCCGAAGAAGTCGCTCTCCGGGGCGAACGACGCCGCGTCGACGCTGACCGCCTCGCCGCGCATGTTGAGCTTGTCGGTCAGCGGGGAGTTGATGAGCAGCCAGGCGGTGAAGTCGGAGACCGGCTGGACCTTGCCGGGCAGCACGACGTAGTGCTGCGGCCCGGAGCCGGTCTGGGCCTGGAGGACCATGCCGACCTGGTCCTGCTCGGTCGTCAGCCCGCCGCCGATGCCCGCGCTCGCGCCGACCTGGCCGGGGATGGCGGGAAAGTCGACCGGGGTACCGTCGTGCAGCGTCGCCAGCCAGTCGTCGGTGACGGACTGCGGCTCCTTGCTGCCGACCAGGGCGCGGGTGAGGAACCCGGCATCGCTCTGGCTGCCGCGCACCAGGTACTTGGTGCCGCCGGCGTCCACGAGGTAGCGCAGCCCGTTCTGGCCCTTGACGTACAGGACTTGGCCACCGCTGAGGCGCTGCTCGCCCTCGGTCCGCTTCAGATCGCGGTCGCCCAGGACGAAGGTCGCCTTCTGCACGGTGCCGCCCTTACCGCCGCCGGGCTGCTCGCAGACCGCCCAGCGCTTGGACTCGGCGGCCTCCTTGGCGGACGGCAGTCGGTCGGGTGCGTACGGAATGCCGAGAATCGGGCCGCGCGGGGGTTTGCCCGAGTCCAGGATGTCGTCGCTGACCTGGATCACCTTGAACTGCTGGGGGGTGAGCAGCAGTCGGGCGGACGCGAGGTTCAGAACGGGGTGGAGGAGGACCTTCTGATTCTTGCCCTTGCCGGTGGCGAGCACGACATAGCGCGTGGTGGAGTCCTTGCCGACGATCACCTTGGTGCCGGGCTGGGCCCAGTCCTTGGGAGCCACGGGCTTGAACATGCCGAAGGCGCCGAATCCCGCCACGACCAGCGCACCGACGATGATGCTGGGGACGACGGCGCGCATCGGGCGCGGTGCCCCCTCCTCCGTACCCGTGGTGGACGGTTGGAGGAATGCCGCCACCGTGCGCTTCTTCGCAAAGGTGTACGCGTTGAGCTCATCCCGCCGTGATGCCATGAGTCCCCATCGGTAAAGAAGGCACTGATTCTCCCCGCGGGGACCTTGTGATGAGCACGGTCCCCGGGCCCTCGTTGTCGGACCGGCCCCCTACTATGCCTGTTGATCGACGGTGGTTGTGGGGCGGGTAGGGTGATCCAGCCGCCAGGAGCCTTGCTGCGCAGGGCCGGACAGGGGTGATCGGGATGAATTGGGGCCTAATGAACTGGGGGGTGGCGGACTAATGGCTTCCGCGACGCGGGTGCGGCCGGCACCCCACGGGCAGGCCTCGGTACGGCCCACCGCACCGTCCCAGGGACCGGCGGCACCCCGACTCAGGGCACGACCAGGACACTTCGGTTCGTTCCGACTGCAACAGCTCGTACTGATCGAGATCGCCGCGGCGCTGCTCCTTGTGGCCTGGGTGATCGATCCGCTGATGCTGGTTCCCGCTTTTGTGGTCGCCGCGCTGCTGGTGCTGCTGGCCCTGCTGCGCAGGCACCGGCGCTCGATGCCCGAGTGGCTCGCCACCGTCTTCGCCCTCCGCGCGCGCAGGCGCAGGGCCGCATCGCTGGTCCTCCCGCCCGATACGGAACCGGGGCTCGCGCCCGCCGTCGAGTGCGACCCCGCCCTGCGGACGTACACCTACAGCGACCGCGACCGGCGACCGGTGGGCATGATCGGCGACGGGACCTTCCTGACGGCCGTGCTGCAGGTCGAGTCGGACGCCACGGCCCTGCGGCCGGACCGAACCGCCAGGCCGCTGCCGATGGCTCTGCTGCGCGATGTGCTCGACGTCGACGGCATCCGGCTGGAGTCGGCACAGATCGTCCAGCACACCCAGCCCGCGCCCGCACCGCATCTGCCGCAGCAGTCGGTCGCCGCGCGCAACTACGCACCGCTGCAGGCGCAGACCGGGTCACCCGCGATACGGATCACCTGGATCGCGCTGAAGCTCGACCCCGAACTCTGCCCGGAAGCGGTGGCGGCGCGCGGCGGCGGCCTCGATGGCGCGCAGAAGTGCCTCGTGCGGACCGCCGACCAGCTGGCGAGCCGACTGACCGGCGCCGGATTCCGGGCCACCGTGCTGACCGAGGAAGAACTGACGGCGGCCATCGCCACCTCCTCCTGCGCCAGCCCGATGGCCATCGCACAAGCGAGCCGGGCGGAGACACCCGCGTCGCGCACCCAGGAGACCTCGCGCACCTGGCGCGTCGACGACCGCCGCCACACCACGTACTGGGTGAGCCGCTGGCCCCAACTGGGCGGCGGCGGGGCCCCGATGCCGCAGCTCGTCGCCCTGCTCACCTCCATCCCCGCGCTGGCCACCACTTTCAGCCTCACGCTGGGGCACGGCGACCGACAGGGCGTGACGGTCAGCGGGCATGTCCGCATCACGGGGCGCAGCGACGAGGAACTGGTCGCCGCGCGCCATGAACTGGAGCGCGCCGCTCGCGGGGTCAAGACCGGGCTGGTGCGGCTCGACCGTGAGCAGCTGCCCGGCATGCTCGCCACACTGCCGCTCGGGGGAGCCCGCTGATGTCTGTGCCTGCCGCCAAGCCTCGTATCGGCTTCGGACTGATCGGACCGCGCCGGGACCGGCATGCGCTCTCGATGGACCAACTGTCCTCGCTGGCGCTGCCGGTCGGCGACGACGGAGTGGTCGTCGGCGTCGATGCCGAGAGCAAGCCCGCGGTGCTGGGCATCAACCGCCCCACGGCGTACGACGTCACGCTGATCGGCGGCCTGTGGACGGCGCAGGTGCTCGCGCTGCGGGCGGCCGCGACGGGTGCGCGGGTCACCGTGGAGACGGGCCGGGCGCACGCCTGGACGACGCTGGCCCAGGCGGCGGGCGGCGGACAGCAGTGCATATCGCTGCACGATGTGGGACGGGTGCCGCCGCAGGGCGCTTCGGCCGGCAGTCCGGTCGTGGTGGTACGGGACTGCGGGATGCGGCCGCCGCGCGGGCGGGTGGTCTCGGGTCCCTGGCAGTCGGTGGTGACGCTACTGCCGTATCTGAGCCCGGTGGCACCGCGGCTGATGGAGAAGTCGGGTCTGGTCGGGATACAGCGCGTCTCGCCGGACGAGGCCGCGCAGATCGGGCGCATCATGCATCTCCCGCGGCCCGAGACTGAGGCGCTGTCCACTCTTGCGGACGGCGTCACGCTCTGGTGCACTGCGCGGGACCGGCAGTTCGTCATGACGCAGGCCACGGACGCCGAGACCGGATTGTTGGGCAGCGCTCGCCGGATGGACTGAGCGGCCATCAGTCCGTACGCAGTTGTACCATTTTGACCTATCGACTTCTTACGCTCTGCCGCACTCGGTTCACTTGGGGGCAGCGCGTGACGTACGGGACAGTCGCCGACGCGTGGTCGGGCCTGCCGTACCGAGGTTGTTGACGATTAGGGTGGGACAGGGCGCGGCAGAAGAACCTGCGGGCATGTTGGCCGCGTCCTACAGGGGGAGAGCCGGGCCGATCGGACGAACAGGTCGCCCCCACCCACCACGGCACAAGGGTGCTCGACCACACCAGGAGGCAAAGTGAACGGCGATCGGGACGAGATCCACGGGGGCTGGAACATTCCCGTCGATGATCAGTCCGACGCGGAGCCCGCCGAGATGACGGGTGAGTTCACCATCGACTACACCCCGCCGGCCTGGTACACGCAGAACGCGTCGGGCGATACATCGGGCGGGGGTGCGGGCCAGCAGGGGCTCACGCCTCCTCCTGCGCCGCCCAACGGTCCGCCGGTGGCGGTGCCGGGGCTGCCCGCGGGCAGTGGCTTCGAGCCGAGCTGGGCGCCGACGCCGCCTCCGGCACAGGTTCAGGCACCCGTGCCGGCTCCTGCCCCGGTGCCGGCTCCTGCCCCGGTGCCGACTCCTGCACCGGCTCCTGCCCCTGCGCCCACGCCCGCTGCTGTGCCGCCGGCTCCGGCTCCGGTTCCGGCTGCTCAGGCGGCCGCCGAGCCCGCGCCGCAGCCTTTCGGTGGCGGCGATATCGAGAGCGGGGCGACCATGCGGTTCTCCCCGGCCGCGCTGAAGCGCGAGATGGAGGAGCGGGCCGCGGCCAAGGAGACGGAGGAGTCCGGCTCCGGTATCGGTTCCGACGAGGGTTCCGGCCCTGTCTCCGGCACTGGTTCGGAGGGCGCAGCGGACGATTCCGCCGAGGCCGAAGCCGAACCCCAGGGCGAGGCTCCGGCCGGTGCCGCCGAAGCCGACGCGCCCGAGGCCGCCTCCGCGGATGCCACCGCGGACTCGGTCGTCGACGAGCCGCAGGACTCCGACGGCGACGACGCCGAGCCCCGTGACGAGGCCACCCCGGCGGACGTGGAAGTACCGGCGGACGCGGAGGTACCGGCGGACGCGGAGGTTCCGGCCGAGGAGCCGGCCAACTCGGTACCCCAGGACGCCGCCCCGGCCGACTCCGTACCCCAGGACGCTCCGCCCGCGCCCGCACCGGTTCAGCCGTGGTCCCCGACGCCCCCGGCACAGAGCACCGGACTGCCGCCGCTGCCGCCCGCCTTCCAGCCGGCCGCACCGACGTCCGCGCCGCAGTGGCCGGTATCCGCGCAGACAAACGACCAGTCCGCCCCGCCGCAGGCTCAGCTGCCGGCGCAGAACGGTCCTCAGGCCGCGCCCGCGTGGCAGACACCCGCCCCGGCGGCCCCGCCCGTTCCCTTTGTTCCTGAGCAGCAGGGCGGTTACGGGTTCCCGCAGCAGGGCCGGCCCGGTCAGCCCGCGCCCGCCGCGCCGCTGCCCCCGGCCGTCCCGGGCCCCGACGCGCAGAACCCGCACGGCGGTTACGGCTTCCCGCAGCCCGGACAGCCGGTGCCGGGACAGCCCGCCCCGCACGGCTACGGATTCCCGCAGCAAGGACAGCCGGGCCAGCCCGCAGCACACACGCCCGTACCGCCGCAGACGCCGAACCTGCCCGCGCCCGCCACACCCCCTCACGCCGCGCAGCAGGGCCAGCCCGTTCCGCCGTCGCCCGCGCCCGCCGCGCCGCTCCCCCCGGCCGTCCCCGGCCCCAATGCACAGGCCCCGCACGGCGGCTACGGCTTCCCCCAGCCCGGACAGCCGGTGCCGGGACAGCCCGCCCCGCACGGCTACGGATTCCCGCAGCCAGGACAGCCCGGCCAGCCCGCAGCACACGCGCCCGTACCGCCGCAGACGCCGAACCTGCCCGCACCCGCCACGCCCTATCTGCCCGCGCAGCAGGGCCAGCCACAGGCTCCCCCGCAGGCCGGGCCCACCGACCCGCGGACCGGTGCCGCCTGGCCCACGCCGGTCACGCACGACCAGCGCGAGCGTTCCGTGCCCGGCGCCCCGCTCGGTTACACCGCCGCCGTCGAGCTCTCCTCCGACCGCCTGGTCCGGGGCAAGCAGAAGGCCAAGAGCAGCCGCAATCCCTCCAGCGCCGCCCGCTTCAAGCTCGGCGGAAAGAAGGAGGAGGCGGAGCGGCAGCGCAAGCTCGACCTCATCCGTACACCGGTGCTGTCCTGCTACCGGATCGCGGTCATCAGCCTCAAGGGCGGCGTCGGCAAGACCACGACGACGACCGCGCTCGGCTCGACCCTGGCCACCGAGCGGCAGGACAAGATCCTGGCGATCGACGCCAACCCGGACGCCGGCACGCTCGGCCGCCGGGTGCGGCGCGAGACCGGGGCCACCATCCGTGACCTGGTCCAGGCGATCCCGTACCTCAACTCGTACATGGACATCCGCCGGTTCACCTCGCAGGCGCCCTCGGGCCTGGAGATCATCGCCAACGACGTGGACCCGGCGGTCTCGACGACGTTCAACGACGAGGACTACCGGCGCGCGATCGACGTACTGGGCAAGCAGTACCCGATCATCCTGACCGACTCCGGTACCGGTCTGCTCTACAGCGCGATGCGCGGAGTGCTGGATCTTGCCGACCAGTTGATCATCATCTCGACGCCGTCCGTGGACGGTGCGAGCAGTGCGTCGACGACACTGGACTGGCTTTCCGCCCATGGGTACGCCGAGCTGGTGCAGCGTTCCCTCACGGTCATCTCCGGGGTCCGCGAGACCGGAAAGATGATCAAGGTCGATGACATCGTTCAGCACTTCCAGACGCGCTGCCGCGG
Organism: Streptomyces sp. NPDC060064; assembly: GCF_042736455.1. Taxonomy (NCBI): domain Bacteria; kingdom Bacillati; phylum Actinomycetota; class Actinomycetes; order Kitasatosporales; family Streptomycetaceae; genus Streptomyces; species Streptomyces sp. NPDC060064. The sequence continues at coordinate 96,620 of NZ_JBHWWF010000027.1, read as the reverse complement.
TGTGATCGTGGTGCCCTTCGACGAGCACCTCTCGGCCGGCGCCGAGGTCGACCTCGACATGATGCGCCCCAAGACCCGTGAGGCGTACTTCAACCTGTCCGCGCTGATCGCCGAGGACTTCGTACGCGCTCAGCAGCAGCAGGGGTTGTGGACCGCGGACGGCAACCCGCCGCCGCACCTGGCCCCGCCGATGCCGGGCCACCAGCAGGCGCCGGGGCAGCCGATGCCCGGACAGCCGTACCCGCCGCAGCAGCCGTACCCGCAGGGTCAGCCGCAGCCGCCGTACGGTGGCCAGCAGCCGCCGCAGGGTCAGCAGCCCTATCCCCCGCAGGGCTGGCAGCAGTCGCTGCCAGCCCAGGCGCAGTCCCCCTTGAGTCCGCCCGCACCTGTCCACGGACAGCCCGGCCAGCCGGTCCAGCCCGGACCGCAGGGCCAGCCGGGTGGTCCGGGACAACCGGATCTGCAGGGGCCCGTACCGCCCGCCGGATGGCCGCAGCAGCAGCCTCCACAGGCACCGCCAGCCCCTCAGCAGTAGCGCGACAGAGGTCTAAACCAATGAGGGCCCGCACCGTCTCCACGGTGCGGGCCCTCATTGCATTCCCGCAGCCCACACGGTGTTTGACGGATCGTTGACGCGACTCGCCACCGCTGATAAACCTTCGCTTCACCTTCTCCGAGCGACTGATGACGCGAGGTTCCCGTCCCATGGCCACAAAGGTTCCACCCCGCATCCGACTGCTTCTGGCCTCCGGCGCCGCCACCCTGTTGGTGGCCGGCTCGGCAACCCCCTCGGCCCAAGCCGCCGACGACGGAGGCAAGAAAGTCCTCACCGTCGCCGTCTCGCAGAGCGTGGACTCCCTGAGCCCGTTCCTGGCGCAGAAGTTGGTCAGCACCACCATCCACCGACTGGCCTACGAGTACCTGACGAATTACGACGTCAAGGACGCCCACCCGATCCCCGGCCTCGCCACCGCGTGGAAGCCGTCCCCGGACAAGCTGACGTGGACGTACACCATCCGCAAGAACTCCAAGTGGTCCGACGGGAAGCAGGCCACCGCCGAGGACGCCGCCTGGACCTTCAACAAGATGATGACGGACGAGAACGCGGCCACCGCCAATGGCAGCTTCACGGCCAACTTCAAGAAGGTCACCGCGCCGGACCCCGAAACACTGGTCATCGAGCTGAAGAAGCCGCAGGCCACCATGGCGGCGCTCGACGTCCCGATCGTGCCCAAGCATGTCTGGGAGAAGGTCGGCGACTTCTCGAAGTTCAACAACGACAAGAAGTTCCCCATCGTCGGCAACGGCCCGTTCATCGTCACCGACTTCAAGGTCGACCAGTTCGTCAAGCTCAAGCCCAACAAGGACTTCTGGCGTGGGACGCCCAAGTTCGACGAGCTGGTATTCAAGTACTACAAGGACGGTGACGCGGCGGTCGCCGCGCTGCAGAAGGGCGAGGTCTCCTTCGTCCAGGGCCTCACGCCCGCCCAGGCCACCGCCCTCAAGAGCGCCGACAACATCAAGGTCAACGACGCGCCGGGCCGCCGCTTCTTCGCCCTGGCCACCAACCCGGGCGCCAGGTCGAAGGACGGCAAGTCCTTCGGCAGCGGCCATACGGCGCTGCTCGACCCGTCCGTCCGCAAGGCCCTCTTCCACGCCACCGACCGCAAGACCATCGTCGACAAGGTCTTCCAGGGGCACGCCGTGGAGGGCGAGGGCTATATCCCGCCGCGCTTCGAGTCGTACTTCTGGAAGCCGGACGCGAGCCAGAAGATCGCGTACGACCCGGCGAAGGCTGCCACGCTCCTCGACCAGGCCGGTTACAAGAAGAACGGCAGCGGCAAGCGCGTCGGCAAGGACGGCAAGGCGCTCGACTTCCGTATCCTCTGCCACGCCACCGACCCCAACGACAAGGCGATCGGCAAGTATCTGCAGGAGTGGTGGGGCGAGCTCGGCGTCGGGCTCAAGGTCGACTGTCTCGACAATGTATCCGACCCGTGGATCAAGGGCGACTACGACCTGGCCTTCGACGGCTGGTCCGTCAACCCGGACCCGGACTTCGTCCTCTCCATCCACACCTGTTCCGCGCTGCCGGCCACGCCCAAGGACTCCGGCGCGACCGACAACTTCATCTGCGACAAGCAGTTCGACGGGCTGTACGCGCAGCAGACCGCGGAGTACGACGCCGCCAGGCGGACCGGCCTGGTCAAGCAGATGGAATCCCGGCTGTACGACACGGGCTACATGAATGTCCTCGCGTATCCGAACGCCGTCGAGGCGTACCGTACCGACCAGATCAAGTCCATCAAGACGATGCCGGAGGCCGCGGGCAATCTCTGGGGTCAGGACGGCTACTGGAGTTGGTGGTCGGCCGAGCCGGCCGCCGGTGACGGCAGCTCCGACAGCGGCGCTTCCAAGGGCGTCGTGATCGGCATCGGCGCGGCTGTCGTCCTCGCCGCCGGACTCGGGTTCTTCGTCATGATGCGCCGCCGTTCCAGCGCGGAAGACCGTGAATAGTCGATGAGCACTACGAGCACGACAAGCACCACCGCTGTGGCGCGGGTCCCCGAGGCCCGCGCCGCGAGCGGCAACGTACGCGCCTATCTCCTCTATGTGGCGGGCAAGCTGGGCGGCGCGGCGATCTCGCTGCTCGCCGTGCTCGTCACCAGCTTCTTCCTCTTCCGGATCATCCCGGGCGACCCGGTGAAGGCCATGACCCATGGCATGCCGACGTCCGCCGAGCAACTGGCAACCCTGCGCCGCCAGTTCGGCCTCGACCAGCCGATGTGGCAGCAGTTCACCGACTACTGCGCCAAGGCGCTGACGGGCGATCTCGGTACGTCGTACCAGTTCCACGCGCCCGTCGGCGAGCTGATCACGCAGAAGGTGCCCGCGACGCTCCTGCTCACCGGCGCCGCCGTGATGATCTACTCGGCGCTCGGGCTCTGGCTCGGCACCCGCTCCGCGTGGCGCCACGGCAGCCTCGGCGACAAGCTCAACACCGGTGTGGCGCTGACACTGTGGTCCGTGCCGGCCTTCTGGCTCGGCCTGCTGCTGATCATCACCTTCTCGGTGGGCGTCGGTCCGGTCCCCGGAATGTTCCCGACCGGCGGCATGGAGTCCGGTGACAGGACCGGCTTCGCGTACGTCACCGATGTCGCGCACCACATGGTGCTGCCGGTCACCACCCTGGTCGCGGTCGGATACGCCCAGACGCTGCTGGTGACACGGTCCTCGCTGCTGGACGAGATGGGCAGCGACTATCTGACGACGGCCCGGGCGAAGGGGCTGCGGGACGATGTCGTACGCCGCCGCCATGCCGTCCCGAACGCTCTGCTGCCCACCGTCACCATGGTCTTCATCAACCTCGGCCATGTGGCGGCCGGTTCGATCCTCGTCGAGACGGTCTTCTCCTGGCCGGGCCTGGGCGGGCTCTTCTACCAGGCGCTGAGCGTGCCCGACCTGCCGCTTGTCCAGGGCCTCTTCGTGGTCTTCGCCGGCGCGATGATCCTGATGAACCTGTTCGCCGACCTGCTCTATCCACTGCTCGATCCCCGGGTGGGCCGATGACAACGACCCCGGTCACCAAGACCACACAGACCGCGTCCTCGCTCTCCTGGGCGCGCCGCCGCGACTCGGTGGCGCGTTTCTGGCGCTCGTACCGCACCCACCGGACGGGACTCCTCGGCCTCGGCGCGCTGGCGCTCATCGCTCTGACGGCGCTGGCCACTCCGCTGCTCGTCGGCGCCGATGTGCAGAGCGTGACGAACGCGCCGGGGACGGCGCTGGAGCGACCGAGCGGTGAATTCCCTCTCGGCACCGACCAGTTCGGGCGTTCACTGCTCGGGCTGCTGGTGTGGGGAGCGAGGATCTCGCTCACGGTGGGACTGCTGGCGGCCACCCTGTCGGTGGCCATCGGCACCCTCGTCGGCATCATCGCCGGTCACTACGGCGGCTGGTTCTCGACCGTCCTGATGCGGATCACGGACTGGTTCCTGGTGATGCCGACGCTGGTGCTGGCGATCGTGCTGGCGACCGTGATGTCCCGGAGCGTGTGGACGGTCGTCATCGCGATCGGCGTGACCAGCTGGCCGACGACGGCACGGCTGGTGCGCGCACAGACCATCGCGGTCGAGTCACGCCCGTACATCGAACGCGCGAGGGCGCTCGGCGGCGGACACGGCCACATCATGAGCCGTCATGTGCTGCCCAATGTGATGCCGCTGGTACTCGCCCAGACGACGCTCGGTATCTCGAGCGCGATCCTGACCGAGGCGACGCTCGCGTTCCTCGGCCTCGGTGATCCGACGATCGTCTCCTGGGGCGGCATGCTCCAGGACGCGCGGGAGGCGGGCGCGGTCTCGTCGGGCCACTGGTGGTATCTGGCGCCGCCCGGTATCGCCATCGCGCTGGTGGCGCTCGCCTTCACGCTGTGCGGGCGCGCGATCGAGTCTGTGCTCAACCCGAAGCTGGGGGTGGCTCGTTGAGCCTGCTCGAGGTCAGGAACCTGCATGTGACGTACGGCTCCGGGGCGCGGGCGGTGCCCGCCGTACGCGGCGTCGACCTCAGCCTGGAGGCCGGCCGGAAGCTGGGCATCGCGGGCGAGTCGGGCTGCGGCAAGTCGACGCTCGCCCTGGCCCTGCTCCGGCTGCTGCCCGCATCCGCCAGGCTGACCGGCGAGATCCTGCTCGACGGGGAGGACGTCCTCACCATGAAGTGGGGGCGGCTTCGGGCCGTGCGGTGGGCGGGCGCGTCGATCGTCTTCCAGGGCGCTATGCACTCGCTCAACGCGGTGCACCGGATCGGCGACCAGATCGCCGAGCCGATCCTGCTGCACCGGAGGGCGACCCCGGCAGCGGCGAAGAAGCGCGTCGCCGAACTCCTTCACCAGGTGGGCCTGCCCGCCGCGCGGGCTGACGCGTATCCGCACGAGCTGTCCGGCGGCCAGCGCCAGCGCGTGATGATCGCCATGTCTCTGGCCTGCGACCCCCAGCTCATCGTGGCGGACGAGCCGACCACGGCGCTGGATGTGATGATCCAGGCGCAGATCCTGCGGCTGATCGAGCAGCTGGTCGCCGAGCAGGACATCAGCCTGCTGATGATCAGCCACGATCTGGCGGTGCTCGCCGACACCTGCGACCGGCTGGCGGTGATGTACGCGGGCCGGGTCGTGGAGGAGGGCCCGGCGCAGAGGGTGTACGGCGCGGCGGAGCATCCGTACGGACAGGCCCTGTCCGCGGCCTTCCCACGCATCGGCGATCCCGCGTCGCGCCGGGCGCCGCGAGGCCTGCCCGGCGATCCGCCGGACCCGTCGGCGCTGCCGGGCGGCTGTGCGTTCCACCCGCGCTGCCCGGTCGCGCTGGACGCGTGCGCGGAGGGGGACCAGGTGCTGGCCACGGCGGGGGACGGGCATCGGGCGGCGTGCGTGCGCGTGGGCGCCGCGGCGGGAGCGGAGGAGCGGCTGTGACATCGCCCGAGCCACCGAAGCCGCCCGTCCTGCCGAACTCGCCCGAGCTACCGAACTCGCCCGACCCGCAGCGCCGTCAGGAGCCAGCCGTGATCACCACTCCCTTGCTCTCGGCCACCGGTCTGAACGTCACGTTTCCCGGGCGGCGCGGCGGTCCTTCCGCCCGTGCCGTCGACGGCGTCGACCTGGACATCGGCGCGGGCGAGATCGTCGCGCTGGTCGGCGAGTCCGGCTGCGGCAAGACGACGCTGGCCCGCTCGCTGCTCGGCCTGGTACCGCCCACGTCGGGGCGGGTCACCTTCGGCGGCAAGCCGCTCGACTACGGCTCACGCGCGCTCAAGACCTACCGCAAGCGCGTCCAGCTGGTGCTCCAGGATCCGAGCGGCTCCCTCAACCCACGGCACACCGTGTACGACGCGGTGGCCGAGGGCCTGCGGATCCACGGGTACGCCGGGGACGAGCGCGAGGCCGTCGCAGAGGCGCTCTCCCGGGCCGGGCTTCGGCCTCCCGAGCGCTTCTTCCTGCGATACCCGCACGAGCTCTCCGGCGGCCAGCGCCAGCGCGTCGTCATCGCGGGCGCGCTGGTTCTGCAGCCCGAGCTGATCGTCGCCGACGAGCCGGTGGCCTCACTGGACGCGTCCGTACGCGGCGAGATCCTGGCGCTGCTGCTGCGCCTGCGGGACGACCTGGGTCTGTCCGCACTGGTGGTGACCCATGACCTGGGCCTCGCGTGGAACATCGCGGACCGGGTCGCGGTGATGTACCTGGGCCGGATCGTGGAGTCGGGCTCGGTCGAGGACGTACTGACGAACCCTCAACACCCGTACACACAGGCCCTGCTGTCGGTACTGCCGGAATCGGACGGTGCGCCCGTGGTGCTGACGGGCGAGCCGCCGGACCCGTCCCGGATCCCGCCCGGCTGCCGTTTCCACGCGCGCTGCCAGGTGCTGGCGTCGGGCGAGGCGGAGCGGGCAGGGGTCGCGGACAGCTGCCGTACGAGGGACCTTCCCGTACTGGCGAGTGCCGCGGGCGCCCAGGTGGCCTGTCACTGGGCCGGGCGGGACTAGAAACTGTCCGGTGGTCCGGGGTCAGGGCCCAGGATCACCGGACAGGAGTCCTCAGGCGACGCCGATGATCTCGCGGCAGCGCTTCACGTCATCGGCGATCGCCTCGAGCAGCGCCTCGATCGAGTCGAACTTCTCCTGGCCCCGCACATACGCCAGGAAGTCCACCGCCACATGCAGCCCGTACAGATCAAGACCCACGCGGTCGATGGCGTACGCCTCCACCGTTCGTTCCGTGCCGTCGAACTGCGGGTTCGTGCCCACCGAGATCGCCGCCGGCATCCGCTCGCCGTCCGCGGTCAGCCACCCCGCGTACACCCCGTCCGCCGGGATCGCCGTATGCGGCAGCGTCTCCACATTCGCCGTCGGGTAGCCCAGCTCGCGGCCGCGCTGCGCGCCGCGCACCACCACGCCCTCGACGCGGTGCGGGCGGCCGAGGATCTCGGCGGCGCCCTCGACGTCGCCTTCCGCGACGAGGCGGCGCGTCAGGGTCGAGGAGAACGGCTCGCCGCCGCCGGCCTCGCCGCTCACAAACAGGTCGACGACCTCGACCTCGTAGTCGTACGTCGCGCCGAGCTCGGCCAGGTACGCGACATTCCCGGCCGCCTTGTGGCCGAAGCGGAAGTTCGGCCCCTCGATGACCGCGCGCGCGTGGAGCTTGTCGACCAGCACCTTCACGATGAAGTCGGCCGGCGACAGCTTCGAGAACTCGGTGGTGAAGGGGAGGATCAGCACCGCGTCGACGCCGAGCTCCGCCATCAGCTCCGCCCGCCGGTGGTGCGGTGCGAGCAGCGGCGGGTGGCTGCCGGGCCGTACGACCTCGCTCGGGTGCGGGTCGAAGGTGACGACGACCGACTGCACTCCGAGCTCGCGCGCCCGCTCCACTGCCCGCCCGATGATCAGCTGGTGCCCACGGTGCACGCCGTCGTAGGAGCCGATGGTGACGACGCTGCGTCCCCAGTCCTGGGGGATGTCCTCCAAGCCACGCCAGCGCTGCACTGTGACCGCTCCTCGCCCGAACCTGTGTACGTGATTGCCGATTACGCAGGTCTAAGACTGCCATGCCCGTCGCTTTCGGTTCGCATCGGCACCGGACTGCCGAGCCGCTCGACCGACGGGGACCTCGCGGGGCGGCTCGACCAGCCGCCGGTCGTAGCAGGTCTCGCCCTCGGGGGGACGGACGAGGAGCAGCCTGGTGCGGTGCTCAAGCTCGCGGGTGCGCGCGCTCGTACTCCTCCAGCGGTACGTCGAGGAGCTCTGCCCGCAGCAACCGCGAGGCGGGGCTGCCGGACGCGACGAGTACCGGCGCGAACGCTCCGCGCAGCAGGCCGGTGAACAGCGGGAACAGTACGGCGCGGGCGGCCGGGCCCTGCTCGAGGCGTCGCTCGACGTACGCGGCGGCCTGTGCCGCGCCGTCGGGCCGGTGGTCGATGTACTCACCGACCGGCGCGGCGGCACGTCGGGCGAGAGCCGGAGTGCTGACCTCCGCGAGGGCGGGTTCGGGGTGGGTGGTGAGCGCGGCTGCGAGCGCGCTCGCGGGCAGCCCGGGGTCGCCGCCGTGGAATGCCGCGAGTGCCTTGTCGAGATACCTGGCGCGGGTTCCCGGATCAGGGACGAGGAGCGGTGGCCAGTCCGTACGCGGCGGCCGCGGCGCGGCGCTCGGGCCGCGGGTCGTGGGCCCAGCGGTCGAGGGCCCGGCACAGGACGGACGGCTCCTCTTCCGCGAGCACGGCGAGGAGCTCGTCGGCGCGCGGGTGGGCGGTGGCGACGAGAGCCTCGGCGAGGTCGTCGGGTGCGAGGCTCCGGCAGGCATACAGCAGCGCCTGCGCGGCGACGGCGACAGTGGGCCGTATGCCGGCGTTCGGGCCCGAGGGCAGCGGTGTCCCGTCGGTGAACCAGCGGCACAGCAGCGGCTGTACGACGCCGGGGTCCGCGGTGAGCCGCGCGGCGACGGCATCGAGGTAACGGCGCCCGGTCCGGCCCCCGGGCACTCCGTCGGCGGGCACCAGCCGCCGCAACAAATCGATCCGCTCCTCCTCGGTCACCCGCAAGCGCTCCCAGAACCAGGGCCCGAACTCGCCAAGTGAACCGAGGTGTTGGGGACCGCCTTCGCGTACGGAACGCTGGGTGATCCGCTCGGCGAGCAGCCGCAGAGTGGGGAGATACGTCCCGGCATCGGGCACCCGCAACAGGACCTCCCCAAGAAGATGGCCACCCCACCACTGAGCGTCGTCGAGCTTCTGCGCGCCTGCTTCGGCCGCGGAACCCGGCGCCCACAGGCAGCCGGGGACGTGCCCGCCCGCCGGGCCACCACCGGGG
>NZ_JBHWWF010000027.1:0-87670 GCF_042736455.1 Streptomyces sp. NPDC060064 | reverse complement strand
CCGGGTGCGGCCCCGCCCACCGAAGCACCACAGCGCTCAGCCCAAGTGCCCGGCACGGCCGGACCGCCGGTCGCACCACTGCCCGCTCCGACTCCGGAACCCGACGCCCACGGGCAGCCGGGAGCATGCCCACCTGCCAAGGCACCACCAGGGCCGGGTGCGGCCCCGCCCACCGAAGCACCACAGCGCTCAGCCCAAGTGCCCGGCACGGCCGGACCGCCGGTCGCACCACTGCCCGCTCCGACTCCCGAGCCCGACGCCCACGGGCAGCCGGGAGCATGCCCGCCCGCCGGGGCACCACCGGGCTCAGCCCAACCGCCGGCAGCGGCACCGCACGCCTCGCAGGCGGAGCACGCTCCCCCAAGACCGCCCGTTGCGCCCCCGCCTGGCCGGGCATCACCCGCCTCGGCCGCGGGTCCCGACACCCACGGGCAGCCGCAGGCGGGCCCGGGGCCCGGCACCTCGTCGGTCGGCACCGCCCCGACGCACTCTCCCCGCGTCGGCTCCAGGTGGTCCAGTGCGTCGATCAACTCCTCCAGCCTGCGTGCCAGTTCCGGCGGGCCGCCCTCCCTGCCCAGAAGCAGCAGGGCATGGACCACCGGGCCGATGCGGTGGCGGGGGACCGGGAAGGCGCGGGGGCAGCGCTCGTGCGAGCCCGGGGGCGGGGGGACGTGGGCGCCCGGTCCGTTCGTCCCCGGTCGCCACGGCAGGCTCACCGGCGCCCGCGCGTCCCAGCGGTGGACCAGCGAGTGGAGCGCCGCGTCGAGGTCCATGTGCGCACCCTGGAGCCAGTCCGCGAGTTCCTCGTGCCCGAAGCGGTAGCCCTCGCCCGCCGGGACCAACAGGCCCTCGGCGAGGACCGCGGAAGCCCAACCCGTACGCCACGGAAAGATCTCCTCGAAGGACTCGCGGTCCAGCCCGCCCTGTCCGGGGCCGAGGCAGCGCCGCGCCGCCTCATGGACCTGGCCCGCCACCCTCGCCGCCAGCCGGCGGACCGCGGTACCGCGCAGCGGCGGGCGGGATGCCGCGGCGACACGGACCGCGATCCGCAGGCACATCAGGTCCAGATGGGCGCTGAAGACGTCCTCGCGGCCGAGCGGCCCCGGTACCTCGCCGAGCCGCCCCGGTACCTCATCGGACCGCCCCGGTACCTCGCCGGGCAGCGCCTCCCGCACCTCCGCGAGCAGCCGCAGCGCGAGCGGGTGCCGCTCGTCCGCGGCGGCGATCGCTCCGGCCGGGAGCCCGTACCGCTCACGCGCGCGCTCCGCCTCACCCGCCGACAGGTCGCCGATCCGCAGCGCGGGCGGCAGCCGGTGCGCGGGTACGGCCGGCCGGTGCAGCACCTCCGGCGGATAGAGCGCGCCGGCCTGCTCCCAGTGCTCGGGCCGGCAGCCGACGACCAACCGCACACCGCAGGAACTCAGCCAACTCACCGTCCCCGCAGTCCAGTCGGGCAGCCGATGGGCCGGTACGGGCGGCATCTCCTCGGGCCCGTCCAGCACGACGAGCAGCGGCCGCCCGGCCTCGCGGGCCAGCCGCGCCACCCGCTCCGGGGTGACGAGCTTAAAGTCCCCGCGCGCTCCCGACGCGGCGAGGACACGTCCTGCCTGCCGGATGGCGCGGGCGACCGCGTCGGCGACGGAAGTGTCGTCGGCGTGCAGATCGGCGCCGCGCAGCCACACGGTGGGCGCCGGTTCCGCACCGCGGGCGCGGCGGGCGGCAAGCGCGGAGAGTTCGGTCGTACGGCCCGTCCCGGGATCGCCGACCACGCCCATCACCAGCCCGGTGAAGGTGGCCAACTCCCGTACAGTTTCGGGTCGTTCAACGGGATCGGACCAGACGCCCGGCCCGCCGACCGACCCCGTGGACGTCGCGGTGAGCTCCAGCACGCCGGCCAGGTTGAGGTCGTGCCCGTACCCGGGAACGGTCGCCGCATTGCGCCGCAGCAGTTCGGCGAGCGGCCCGTCCGGCGGGAAGCCCGGGGCCCGCAGCGGCAGCGCGAACCCCGCCGCCCGGTGCCCCACCTCCAGCGCGGTGCCAAGAACGCCCAGCACCGCACCTGTCATGGCGTCCAGCACCGGCCCCCCGACGGCTTCGCCACCCAGCCGCAGGGCATCTCTGCCGTCCGTCCCGATCGCCAACTCCATCGCGTCGCCGACCAGATGGAGGCGATCGGTCGCGATGTACGTCACCTGCGCCGCACCGAGCACTCGCGCCTCCCGCCAGCCATGGGCCGCGAGCCGTACATACGTCCCCGTCTCGACCCGCTCCCGCGTGCTGATCGGCAGCGGCCGTACCCCGAGCCCCTCGGTGCGTACCAGTGCCAGACCGGCCTCGGGCAGGGGAACGACGGCGTCGGCCTCGGCGAGGCAGGTACGCCCGCCGGGCGCGTGCAGCATGACCCGGACCAGCCCGTCGACCGCCTCATGACTGGTCACGACCGTGCCCCGGTCGTCGGCGACGAACCCGGTCCCGCGCGGCCGCCCCGCCGGATCGCAGATACGTACCAGCGTCGCCAGGTCCCCGCGTCCCATGCTGTCGACGTTAGGTCGGCGGTGATCAGCGGGAGAAGGACGCGTACCGAAAGCGCCCCCGAATACACCCGCGGTTCACTCCGAGCGCCCGCCCGATGGGGTGAATCCGTGGGCCGCGGTGGATAGACACCTTCGGAGGGGGATCGTGGAACGGGCAGCGGCCCTGCCCGTTCCACGGTGCGGCCACCGGCCGCGCGAGCTCAGCCGAAGACGGCGAGGCTCTTGGCCTTGCCCTTCTGCTCCTCCACCAGCACCAGGAAGCGCCCGTCGGGTCCGAAGACCGCCACCGGCGAGGTGTCGTACGCCGGCATGTCCAGCCGTACGCCGTTGATCAGGAGCTTCGCCCGCTTCTCGTCCACGTCCCAGCGCGGGAACGCGGCCTCGGCGGCCTCGGCGATCGGCATCACCGTCAGCTCCTCCTGGAGCTGGTCGAGCGTCTTCGCCGCATCGAGTCCGTACGGACCGACCCGAGTGCGCCGCAGCGCCGTCAGATGCCCGCCGACGCCCAGATCGGCGCCGAGGTCACGGGCGAGGGCGCGGATGTACGTACCGGACGAGCAGACCACCGAGACGACCAGGTCCACAACCGGCGTCCCGTCCTCGGCAACGGCCTCCCGGACGTCGTACACCTGGAACGACGAAACGGTCACCGGCCGGGCCGGGATCTCGAAATCCTCGCCGCCGCGGACGCGGGCGTACGACCGCTTTCCGTCGATCTTGATGGCGCTGACCTTCGACGGAACCTGCATGATCGCGCCGGTCAGCCTGGCGACGCCGGCGTCGATGCCGTCCCGGGTGACCGCGGACGCATCGGCCGAGGAGGTGATCTCACCCTCCGCGTCGTCCGTGACGGTGTTCTGCCCCAGCCTGATGGTGCCGAGGTACTCCTTCTCGGTGAGCGCGAGGTGGCCGAGAAGCTTGGTGGCCCTTTCCACGCCCAGCACCAGTACACCGGTGGCCATGGGGTCGAGCGTCCCCGCGTGTCCGACGCGGCGGGTCCTGGCGATCCCGCGCATCTTGGCGACAACGTCGTGCGAAGTGAAGCCGGACGGCTTGTCGACGATGACAAGGCCGTCCGGCGTCTTGTTCTGCTGTGTCATTCGGAGGCGTCGTCCCCGTCTGCGTCCTCGTCCTCCGGCTTGCGGTACGGGTCCGCATCGCCGGCGTACTTGGCGCCCGAGGACACCTCACGCACCTTGGCGTCGGAGGCACGCGCCTTGTCGAGCAGGTCCTCGATCGTCTTGGCGTTCTCCGGGAGGGCGTCCGCCACGAACGTCAGGGTCGGCGTGAACTTCGTCCCCGCCGCCGCTCCGACCGCCGAGCGCAGAACGCCCTTGGCGCTCGCCAGCCCGGCTGCCGCACTCGCCCGGTCCTCGTCGTCGCCGTACACCGTGTAGAAGACCGTGGCCTCCCGCAGGTCGCCGGTGACACGGGTGTCCGTGATGGTCACGTGCGTACCCAGGCGCGGGTCCTTGATGCCGCGCTGCAGCTTCTCGGCGACCACCTCCCGGATGAGGTCTGCCAGCTTCTTCGCCCGCGCGTTGTCGGCCACTGGTCCTTCTCCTTCTTTGCCTTGCTCAATCAGTCTTCGTCGCTGTGGAGCCTGCGTCGAACCGACAGCAGCTCCACCTCCGGCCGGGCGGCGACAAGGCGCTCGCACCGGTCGAGTACATCTGTGAGGTGCCCCGTGTCCCCGGACACCGCGGCCAGGCCGATCTCGGCCCGGCGGTGAAGATCCTGACCGCCCACTTCCGCCGCGCTCACCGCGTATTTCCGCTGGAGCTCGGCAACGATCGGGCGGATCACGGAGCGTTTCTCCTTCAACGAACGTACGTCGCCGAGGAGCAGATCGAAGGACAGTGTCCCCACATACATGTATGTCCGGATGTCCCGCCGGTACGGGTTAGAGGGCCCTGCCCGCTCTTGGCAGGGACACAAGAACCGTACACGGAACGGCCGGGGCCGATCGACGGAAATACTCTCCGCCGACCGGCCCCGGACCGGATGCCGTGCGTCAGCTCTTGCGTCAGCCGCGCGGCTTCTCGCGCATCTCGTACGTCGCGATGACGTCGTCGATCTTGATGTCGTTGAAGTTTCCGAGGTTGATACCGCCCTCGTAGCCTTCGCGAATCTCGGTGACGTCGTCCTTGAAGCGGCGCAGACCCTGGATGTTGAGGTCCTCCGCGATGACCTTGCCGTCGCGGACGAGGCGCGCCTTGGTGTTGCGCTTGACCTCGCCGGAGCGGATGAGAACACCCGCGATGTTGCCCAGCTTGGACGAGCGGAAGATCTCGCGGATCTCCGCCGTACCGAGCTCGACCTCTTCGTACTCCGGCTTGAGCATGCCCTTGAGGGCCGCCTCGATCTCCTCGATGGCCTGGTAGATCACCGAGTAGTACCGGACGTCGACGCCTTCGCGCTCCGCCATCTGCTGGGCACGCCCGGCAGCGCGGACGTTGAAGCCGATGACGATGGCGTCGGAGCCCATCGCCAGGTCGATGTCCGACTCGGTGACCGCACCCACGCCGCGGTGCAGCACGCGGATGTCGACCTCTTCGCCGACGTCGAGCTGGAGCAGCGAGGACTCGAGAGCCTCCACCGAACCGGACGCGTCGCCCTTGATGATGAGGTTGAGTTCCTGCACCAGACCGGCCTTGAGCGCCTCGTCCAGGTTCTCCAGGGAGAACCGGACACCCTTGCGGGCGAAGTTGGCGTTCCGCTCACGAGCGGCACGCTTCTCGGCGATCTGACGGGCCGTACGGTCCTCGTCGACAACCAGGAAGTTGTCGCCGGCACCCGGGACGTTGGTGAGACCGAGGACGAGGACCGGGGTCGACGGACCCGCCTCTTCCACGTTCTCGCCCTTGTCGTCGAGCATCGCGCGGACACGGCCGTACGCGTCACCGGCGACCATCGTGTCGCCGACGCGCAGCGTGCCTCGCTGGACCAGGACGGTCGCGACGGCACCGCGGCCGCGGTCGAGGTGCGCCTCGATCGCAATACCCTGCGCGTCCTGGTCCGGGTTGGCCCGCAGGTCGAGCGAGGCGTCCGCGGTGAGGACCACGGCCTCCAGCAGGCTCTCGATGTTGAGGCCCTGCTTGGCGGAGATGTCGACGAACATCGTGTCGCCGCCGTACTCCTCGGCCACCAGACCGAACTCGGTGAGCTGACCGCGCACCTTGGTCGGGTCGGCACCCTCGACGTCGATCTTGTTGACCGCGACCACGATCGGCACGTCGGCCGCCTTGGCGTGGTTCAGCGCCTCGATCGTCTGCGGCATCACACCGTCGTTCGCCGCCACCACGAGGATCGCGATGTCGGTGGACTTCGCACCACGCGCACGCATGGCGGTGAACGCCTCGTGACCCGGGGTGTCGATGAAGGTGATGGCGCGCTCTTCACCGTTGACCTCGGTGGCGACCTGGTACGCACCGATGTGCTGCGTAATACCGCCGGCCTCGCCCGCAACCACATTCGTCTTGCGGATCGCGTCCAGCAGTCGGGTCTTACCGTGGTCGACGTGACCCATGACGGTCACGACCGGCGGACGGGACACGAGGAACTCCTCGCCGCCCTCGTCCTCGCCGAACTCGATGTCGAAGGACTCGAGCAGCTCGCGGTCCTCCTCCTCGGGGCTGACGATCTCGAGGACGAAGTTCATCTCGTCCGCGAGCAACTTCAGCGTCTCGTCGGAGACGGACTGCGTGGCAGTGACCATCTCGCCGAGGTTCATCATCACGCCGACGAGCGACGCCGGGTTGGCGTTGATCTTCTCCGCGAAGTCGGTCAGCGAGGCACCGCGCGACAGACGGACGGACTGTCCGTTGCCGCGAGGCAGCATGACGCCGCCCACCGACGGGGCCTGCATGGCCTCGTACTCCTGGCGCCTCTGCCGCTTCGACTTACGGCCACGACGCGCCGGGCCGCCGGGACGGCCGAAGGCGCCCTGCGTGCCACCACGGCCGCCGGGACCACCCGGACGTCCGGCGAAGCCGGGACGGCCACCGCCGCCACCGAAGCCGCCGCCACCACCGGGGCCACCGCCACCGGGACGACCGGCGAAGCCGCCGCCGCCACCGGGACGACCGCCACCGCCACCGCCACCGGGACGACCGGCGAAGCCGCCGCCGCCACCGGGACGACCGGCACCGGCGCCGCCGGGACGACCGCCGCCGCCACCGGGACCGCGACCGCCGCCACCGGGGCCGCCACCAGGACGGGGACCGGCAGCAGGACGCTGCGGCATCATGCCGGGGTTCGGACGGTTACCACCGGGGGCACCGCCAGGACGCGGAGCGCCGCCCTGCGGGCGGGGCATACCGCCCGGGCTCGGACGGGCGCCGCCCTGACCCTGCGGACGGGGAGCGCCGCCGGGACCACCCTGCGGACGCGGGGCACCGGGACGGTCCTGACCGCCGCCGGGGCGCGGGGCGCCACCCGGACGGGGCGCCTGCGGGCGCGCCATGCCGGTGGAGCCACCAGAGGTGAAGGGGTTGTTGCCCGGACGGGGACCCGCCGGACGGTTGCCGCCGGGACGCGGGGCGCCCTGACCGGCGGGACGCGCCGGACGGTCGCCACCACGGCCACCGTCACGGCCGCCGTCACGCTGACCGCCGGCCGGAGCCGGACGGGCGGAGCCACCGGCAGGACGAGGCCCGGGGGTGGCACCCGCGGGACGCGAGGGGGCCTGCGGCGCTGCGGGCTGGGCCGGAGCCGGGGCCGAGAACTCGGCCGCGGGCACCGGAGCCGCCGGAGCGGGCTTGGCCGGTGCCGGCTTGGGACCCGGACGCGGACCCGGAGAGGCCGGGGCGGCGGACGGGGTGCTGGGGGTGCTGCTCGCCGGAACCTCGGCTGCGGCCGGCTTGGGGGCCGGGGCGCCGGGCTTGGGGGCAGCGGGACGGGCCGACGACGCCGGGGAGGGCGCGCCGGGCTTGGCGGGCGCGGCCTTACGAGGCGCGCCGGGCTTCGCAGCGGACTTGCCGGCGTTGCCGCCGGGCCCCTGCAGTGCGTCAGTCAACTTGCGTACAACCGGCGCCTCGATCGTCGAGGACGCCGAACGGACGAATTCACCGAGTTCTTGGAGCTTGGCCATGACGACCTTGCTCTCAACCCCGAACTCCTTGGCGAGTTCGTATACCCGGACCTTAGCCACTTCGCTCCTTTTAGGTCCGGGTTACCGCCGGACCGTCGCTACTTCATGGGCGTACTCATCGCGTACTCATCGAGTGCTCATCGCAATCTCGACCTACTTCCAACTCGCGAGGTACCTGACCGCACGGGGTTCCGTGCCGTACTTCTTCTTACGGTGCTGCCTGCTCGACATACCGGCGTACATCCGCGGTATCGAGCGGTCCCCTGGCCCGGAAGGCCCGTGGGAACGCTCGGCGGCGGACCGCCAGGTCGAGACAGACCAAGGCGGGGTGTACATACGCACCCCGGCCGGGCAGCGTACCGCGATCATCGGGGACGCAGGCGTCTCCGGTCATCACGATGCGCAGCAGATCGCTCTTGGCCGCTCGCTCCCGGCATCCCACACAGGTTCGCTCAGGGCATACGCGGGCATGCGTCCGGCCAGACACGTCTAAGTCTACCTCCCCGGACCGACCTCACCCCTTCGGGGCAAAAATCGAACGGTTGTTGTCTTGATCCAGGTGACATCCTGCCGCCGGCGCACCGGGATCCCGCCGCCCCGACGGTCCGGGGGTGTCCCTCGGGAGGACACAGCATTCCTCAGCCCTGGTCGGAGCCCCGGTGCCGGTCGGAGCCCCGGTCGGAGTCCCGGTCCGGCCCCTGGTCGTCGCTCTGCTCCGTGTCGGGGCGGATGTCGATACGCCAACCGGTGAGACGGGCGGCCAGGCGGGCGTTCTGCCCCTCCTTGCCGATCGCCAGCGACAGCTGGTAGTCGGGGACGGTCACCCGTGCGGAACGCGCGCCCATGTCGACGACCTCGACCTTGCTGACGCGGGCCGGCGAGAGGGCGTTGGCCACCATCTCGGCCGGGTCGTCCGACCAGTCCACGATGTCGATCTTCTCGCCGTGCAGCTCGGCCATGACATTGCGCACCCGGCCGCCCATCGGGCCGATGCACGCGCCCTTGGCGTTCAGGCCCGAGCGGGTCGAGCGAACGGCGATCTTGGTGCGGTGGCCGGCTTCGCGGGCGATCGCCGCGATCTCGACCGAGCCGTCCGCGATCTCCGGGACCTCGAGTGCGAAGAGCTTCTTCACCAGGTTCGGGTGAGTGCGGGACAGGGTCACGGACGGGCCGCGCACACCCTTGGCGACCCGGACGACGTACGTACGCAGCCGCAGACCGTGGGTGTACTCCTCGCCCGGCACCTGCTCCTGCACCGGCAGGATCGCCTCGAGCTTGTCGTCCAGCCTCACCAGGACGTTCTTCGGGTCCTTGCCCTGCTGCACCATGCCGGCGACGACATCGCCCTCACGGCGGGCGTACTCACCGAAGGTGACGTCGTTCTCGGCGTCCCGCAGCCGCTGCTGGATGACCTGGCGGGCGGTGGTCGCGGCGATACGGCCGAAGTCGGAAGGGGTGTCGTCGAACTCCTTGGCCTCCTGCCCCTCTTCGAGGTCGGCCGCGTCCTCCTTCGCCCACACCGTCACATGGCCGGTGTCCCGGCTGAGCACGACGCGCGCGTGGCGTCGGCTGCCCTCGGTGCGGTGGTACGCGATGAGGAGGGCCGACTCGATCGCCTCGACCAGCAGGTCGAAGGGAATCTCCTTCTCTTGTGCCAAGCCCTTCAGGAGCTTTACGTCGATGTCCACGGCTACGCCTCCTCTTCCTTCTTGTCCTTGCGGTTGAACTCGATCTCCACCCGTGCCTTGGCGATGTCCGCGAAGGTGACACGGCGGGCGGTGGGCTTGCGCCCCTTCACACCCGGCACTTCGAGGTCGAGTCCCTCGTCGTCCACGGTGAGGATGCGGGCCACCAACTCTTCGGCCGTTCCGCCGTCGTGCAACTGGAACTTCACCAGTCGGCCGACGGCGCGTACGTAGTGGCGATGCTGGGTCAGGGGGCGGTCGGCGCCCGGCGAGCTCACTTCGAGGACGTACTCGCCCTCGCCCATCGCGTCCGTCTCGTCCAGCTTCTCGGAGATCGCGCGGCTCAGCTCGGCACAGGCGTCCAGCTCCACGCCCTCGTCGGAGTCCACGATGACCCTCAGCATGCGGCGCCTGCCCGCCCGGGACACCTCGATCTCTTCCAGATCCAGGTCCGCGGCGCTGACGAGCGGTTCCAGCAGCCCGCGCAGCCTCTCGCTCTGGGTGGTGCTCATCCGGGTGACTCCTCGGCCGCGTGTGCTGTTGTGGGATCCTCGCGTGTCAGATCAAAGGGTATCCGGTCCCGGGGGGTGTTGCCGTCCACCTGCGCCGGACCCGCAGGTACGCTCGCCTGCGGCGATGATCACTGCGGGCCCGAGGGAGAGACGCGTGGGGCGCACGGGCACAACACGGAGGCGTGCGCTCATCCTGACGGGGGCAGCGGCGACCGCACTGTTGACGGGCTGTTCGACGGATGAGCCGGAGGGACGGCGTACGGCGGGCTCGGCGCCCGATCCGGCGCGCGCGGAGGCGGCACTGCGGCGCAGGCTCGCTGCCACGAGCGGCGCGCTGCGTGACCAGTACGACGCCGTCATCAGGCAACATCCGGCGCTGGCCGGGCAGTTGACCGCTCTGCGGGCGGCGGTCGCCGAGCATGTGACGGCGCTCGGGGGGACGACGCGGGTGGCACCACCGGTGCCGGTTCCGGCCGATGCCGGGACCGCGGTCAAGGCACTGGTCGCGGCTGAGCGCCGTACCTCCGACGCGCACACGGCCGCCCTTGTCGATGCGGAGCCCGAGCTGGCCCGGCTGCTCGCCTCGGTCGCGGCGGCAGGCGCCGCGCATGCGTATCTGCTGACGAAGGGTGGCGCGCGATGAGCACGCCGGACGCGCCGGAGGCCGTAGTGGCCACGCTGGAGGCTGTACAGGCCGCGCTCGCCGCGGAGCATGCGGCGGTGTACGGGTACGGGGTCGTCGGCGGCCGGATCGGCGACGACCGGGAGGACGAGATCCAGGCCGCGTACGCCGCGCACCGGGCCCAGCGGGACGCGCTGGTGCGCACCGTGCGCGATCTGGGCGGGGCGCCGGCTGCGGCGGCCCCTGCGTACGCGCTGCCCTTCCCGGTGCCGGACGCGGCCGCGGCGCTGCGCCTCGCCGCGGTGCTCGAGGACCGGGTCGCGGGTGTCTACTCCGATCTCGTACGGGCCGCGGAAGGGCCGCTGCGGCGGGAGGCCGCGGGCTCGCTGCGCGAGGCGGCCGTCCGTGCGGTGCGCTGGCGCGGCAGCGGCGTAGCCTTTCCTGGGCTCGCCGAGCGGAGTGGGCGTCCAGCGCGCTGAAGCGGAAAGGGAACAACGGACGTATGGCTTTCGAACCGCCGCAGCGGCTCGTCCGGGCACTCGGTGAGACCTACGGGGACACGGCCGCGGACGACTGGCTCGGGCAGCTGCCCAAGACCGTCCAGGAGTCGGTGGACCGGTGGGAGCTGGACGTCGAGCGGGTGGTGGCGCCGGGCGGCAGGAGCAGTCTGGTCGTCCTCGTACGACAGCCCGACGGTACGGCCGCCGCGCTGAAGGCCGCCCCGTCCTTCGCCGCGCCGGCACTGGAGCGGACGGCGCTGGAGCGCTGGGACGGCTGGGGCGCGGTGCGGCTGCTCGCGTCGTCGGAGGACGCGCTGCTGCTGGAGCGGCTGCATCCGGAGGTGTCCCTGCGGTCGCTGCCGGAGGCGAAGGCGTTGCTGGAGGCGGCGGGGGCGGTGCGGCGGCTGTGGGTCGAGCCGCCGGCGGACCATGGCTTCGAGACGGTGGCGGAGCGGACGGCGCGGCAGGCGGAGGCGGTGCGTGCGTTCGCGGATCCGGCGGCGGCTTCAGTGGTCGCCGCGGCGCTTGACGCGCGCGACGAGCTCACGGCCCTGTCGCCCGAACTCCTGCTGCTGCACGGCAACTTCCGCCAGGGCAAGGTCCTCGCGGGCGACCGCACGCCGTGGCTCTCGGTCGGCCCGGAGCCGCTGGTGGGTGAACGCGCCTACGACCTGGCGCGCCTGGTCCGCGACCGGGTCGAGGACCTGATCGCGGCATCGTCCGGTGCGTCTGCGGCCCGCCGCCGGGTGAACAAGCTGGCGGACTCGCTGGAGGTGGACCGGGAACGCCTGCGCGGCTGGACGTTGTTCCGGGCGGTGGAGTCGGGCACGCGGGCGATTGCGGCGGGGCGGCGCGGGGAGGGCGAACTGGCGCTGGAGTTCGCGGGCTGGCTGTTGTAGCCCGCGGGTCCCGTCGGCGCACCGGCTCCGGGGCGCGGGCCGGGGCCGCCTGCGGCGCGCTTTCCCCTCCCCGCCCCTTCCCGAAACTGGGGGCGGTGCCCCCAGGCCCCCGGGGGGCTGACGCCCCCCACACCCCGGGGCCGCCGGCTTCGCAGCGTAGGGCGCTCGGGCCCCCACACCCGCAGGGCGCCGGCCTCGCGGCAGGGGCGCTGGGGCCCACACCCCAGGGATCCCAGCCCCGCAGCACGGGAGGCTCGGGCCCCAACAGCCCAGGGCGCCGGCCCCGCGGCACGGGCGCTCAGGCCGCACATCCTCGGGACGCCATCCTCACGGCGTGGGGGCCAGGCCCCCACATCCGCAGGGCGCCGGCCCCGCGTCACAGGCGCTCGGGCCCACACCCGCAGGGCGCCGGCCTCGTGGCGTGGGCGCTCGGGCCCTGCACCACAGAGACGCCGGCCACACGGCGTGGGGGCCTCAGGGCCCACACCCCAGGAACCCAGCCCCACGGCACGGACGCTCGGGCCCCCACGGCCGCCTCGCGGCGCAAAGCGCGATCCCAGGATCAGGCGCTGAGGCGCGCGATCGCCTCGGCGACCGTCAGTTCTTCGCGCTCGCCCGTGCGGCGGTCCTTCAGTTCCACCACGCCCTCGGCCGAGCGGCGGCCCGCCACCAGGATCTTCGGGACGCCGATGAGTTCCGCGTCCGTGAACTTCACGCCCGGCGAGACTCCGGGGCGCTCGTCGACCAGCACGCGCAGGCCCACCGCGGACAGCTTCTCCGCGACCTCGAGCGCCAGCTCCGTCTGGAGTGCCTTGCCCGCCGCCACCACGTGGACGTCCGCCGGGGCGATCTCACGCGGCCAGCACAGGCCCTTGTCGTCAGCCGTCTGCTCGGCCAGGGCAGCCACCGCGCGGGAGACGCCGATGCCGTACGAGCCCATCGTCACCCGGACCGGCTTGCCGTTCTGGCCCAGGACGTCGAGCTGGAAGGCGTCCGCGAACTTGCGGCCCAGCTGGAAGATGTGGCCGATCTCGATCGCGCGGTCGAGCCTGAGGCCCGTGCCGCACTTCGGGCAGGGGTCGCCGTCCTCGACCACGACCACGTCGAGGTAGTCGTCCACCTCGAAGTCGCGGCCGCAGACGACGTTCTTCGCGTGCGTGTCCGGCTTGTTCGCGCCGGTCACCCAGGCCGTGCCGGGCGCGATGCGCGGGTCGGCGATGTAGCGGACCTTGGCGAGGCCCTGCGGGCCGACATAGCCGCGTACGAGATCGGGGCGGTCCACGAAGTCCTCCGCGGTGACCAGCTCGACCTCCGCCGGGGCCAGGTGCTCCCCGAGCTTGCCGAGGTCCACCTCACGGTCACCGGGGACACCGACCGCGACGATCTCACCGTCCACCTTGACCAGCAGGTTCTTCAGGGTCGCCGAGGCCGGGACGCCAAGGTGCGCGGCGAGGGTCTCGATGGTGGGGGTGTCGGGGGTGTCCAGTTCCTCGACGGGACCGTGGGATGTGGCGTCCGCCGCGGCCGCGGTGAAGGTCACGGCCTCCGTGTTGGCCGCGTACTCACAGGCCGGGCAGTCCACGAAGGTGTCCTCGCCGGCCGGGGCCGGGGCCAGGAACTCCTCGGACGCCGAGCCACCCATCGCGCCCGAGACCGCCGAGACGATGCGGTGGTCGAGGCCGAGTCGCTCGAAGATCCGGATGTACGCGTCGCGGTGCAGCTGGTACGACTCGACGAGACCCTCGTCGGTGGTGTCGAAGGAGTACGAGTCCTTCATCTGGAACTCGCGGCCGCGCAGCACACCCGCGCGCGGACGGGCCTCGTCGCGGTACTTCGTCTGGATCTGGTAGAGGATCACCGGCAGGTCCTTGTAGGACGAGCACTGGTCCTTGACGACCTGGGTGAAGATCTCTTCGTGCGTGGGGCCGAGGAGGTAGTCGGCGCCCTTGCGGTCCTTGAGGCGGAAGAGCAGGTCGCCGTACTCCTCGTAGCGCCCGCTCGCGTCGTACGCCTCCTTGGGCAGCAGGGCGGGCAGCAGCACTTCCTGGCCCCCGATGGCGTCCATCTCCTCGCGGACGACGCGGGTGATGTTCTCCAGCACCTTCTTGCCGAGCGGCAGCCAGCTCCAGATGCCGGCGGACGTACGGCGCACATAGCCGGCGCGCACAAGCAGCTTGTGGTTGAGCGTCTCGGCGTCCGCCGGGTCGTCGCGCAGTGTCTTGACCATCAGACGGGACATGCGCTGGACCTGGGCCATGGTGAACTCCTGCTCGGAACGTGTGATGAGCAGGAGGTTAGCCGGGGGGCACCGGCAGGCGGAAATCAGTTCCCGCGCAGCAGCGGCAGCGGGGCGCCCATCACGGCGTACGGACTGGGTGCGCTGGGGAAAACGACCTGCCGCGCGAGGTCCTGGTAGCCGAGCGCTCGGTACAGCCCGCGGGCCGGGCTCTCGATGTCGATCGCGGAGAGGATGGAGCGCGGCTGCTCGACGCTGTCGGTGATCGTGGTGATCAGCGAGCGGCCGATGCCCCGGCCCTGGAAGCCGGGGTGGACATGGAGTTCGGTGATCACGAACGAGTCGTCGAGCCAGCCGTCGGAGCCGGTGCTGCGCAGATACGGCTCGACGACGGTGGACCACCAGTGCGTGCGGTCGTTGGGCATTCCGTAGACGAAACCCACAAGGCTGCCCGACTTCGTCAGCGCACCGAGTGCGCGGGCCCCCGGGTGCAGGAGATGCCGGTAGACGATATGACGGCGCACCTCGATCTCGTCGTCGGTGAGCCCGAAGGCTAGGGCCTGCACCGCGAGGGCTTCGTCGATCCGCGCGGCGAGATTGACCGGCCCGACCACAACGCTGGGGGTCTGGGGTCCGCCTCCTGAAAGTGCAGCCATGCGCGAAACCCTACTTCCCGCTGCGCGCAGTCAGAACAGCACGCTCATGAAGGCGCCGACCTCACGGAAGCCGACCCGCCGGTACGCCGCCCTGGCCGCGGTGTTGTAGTCGTTCACGTACAGGCTGACAACCGGTGCGACGTCCTGCAGGGCATAGCGCAGCACGGCCGCCATGCCCGTCTCGGACAGCCCGCGGCCGCGGAACTCCGGTGCGACCCACACGCCTTGGATCTGGCAGGCATGGCTGGTGGCCGCGCCGATCTCGGCCTTGAAGACGACCTTGCCGTCGTCGATACGGGCGAACGACCGTCCCGCGCCGACGAGTTCGGCCACGCGCGCCTGGTAGAGCAGTCCGCCGTCACCGGCCATCGGCGAGATGCCGACCTCCTCGGTGAACATCGCCACGCACGCCGGCATGATCACCTCTATCTCGTCCTTGCGGATGCGGCGGACGTACGGATCGGCCTCGATGTCGCCGGGCGGCTGCTCGGTGACCATGAGCGGCTGCTGGGCGCGTACGTCCCTGGCCGGGCCCCAGCTGGGCTCGAGCAGCCGCCACAGCTCGGCGGTGGGCTCGGCCGGGCCGACGATGGAGGAGCAGCGGCGACCGGTCCTGCGGGCCCGGTCGGCAAAGGCGCGGACGGCTTCGGGGGCGGCGCAGATCGGCACGAGATTGGCGCCGGAGTAGCAGAGCGAGCGCAGCTGCCCGCCCGCGTACCAGCCCCACATCTCGCCGCCGAGGCGCCAGGGGTCGAGCCCGGCGGCCTGGACGCGGGACGTGACGAAAGCATTCGCTACGGGCTCGCTCTCGAGGATGGCGAGCGCTGCGCCGAGGTCGCTGGGTTCGAGGACCCGGGTGGTGGTCTGCGTCAACACGAGGGGGCCTCACCATGCGGTCTGCTGATCTCCGCACTGTACCTGGCAGGTCTGCGGGGTGCCGAGCCCAGCACAAGGCCCCGCCACGCGCCAGGGGGCGTGGCGGGGCCGGTACGGATATGTCAGCTGACGGAGACCTCGGGCTCGCCGGACGCGATGCCGTCCTTCTCCATCTGCTCGGCGATCTTCAGGGCCTCTTCGATGAGGGTCTCGACAATCTTCGACTCGGGGACGGTCTTGATGACCTCGCCCTTGACGAAGATCTGCCCCTTGCCGTTGCCGGAGGCGACGCCGAGGTCGGCCTCGCGGGCCTCGCCGGGGCCGTTGACGACGCAGCCCATGACGGCGACGCGCAGCGGCACCTCCATGCCCTCCAGGCCGGCGCTGACCTGGTCGGCGAGCTTGTAGACGTCGACCTGGGCGCGGCCGCAGGAGGGGCAGGAGACAATCTCCAGGCGGCGCTGCTTGAGGTTGAGCGACTCCAGGATCTGGATGCCGACCTTGACCTCTTCGGCGGGCGGGGCGGAGAGCGAGACCCGGATGGTGTCGCCGATGCCCTCGCTGAGCAGGGCGCCGAAGGCGACGGCGGACTTGATGGTGCCCTGGAACGCGGGGCCTGCCTCGGTGACGCCGAGGTGGAGGGGGTAGTCGCACTGGGCGGCGAGCTGCCGGTAGGCGTTGACCATCACGACCGGGTCGTTGTGCTTGACCGAGATCTTGATGTCGCGGAAGCCGTGCTCCTCGAAGAGGGACGCCTCCCACAGCGCGGACTCGACGAGCGCCTCAGGGGTCGCCTTGCCGTACTTGGCGAGGAGCCGGGCATCGAGCGATCCGGCGTTGACTCCGATTCGGATCGGGGTGCCGGTCTCGTTGGCCGCGCGCGCGATCTCCTTGACCTTGTCGTCGAACTGCTTGATGTTGCCCGGGTTGACCCGGACGGCAGCGCAGCCGGCGTCGATCGCAGCGAAGACGTACTTCGGCTGGAAGTGGATGT
This sequence comes from Streptomyces sp. NPDC060064, assembly GCF_042736455.1. NCBI lineage: Bacteria > Bacillati > Actinomycetota > Actinomycetes > Kitasatosporales > Streptomycetaceae > Streptomyces > Streptomyces sp. NPDC060064. The sequence continues at coordinate 71,064 of NZ_JBHWWF010000027.1, read as the reverse complement.
CCGCGATCACCGGGATCTGGGACTTGCGCGCGATGGTGGCCAGCGCGTCCGCGTCGTCCTGGGTCGGGCAGGCGACTCGTACGATCTGGCAACCGGACGCGGTCAGTTCGGCGATCTGCTGCAGCGTCGCGCCGATGTCGGAGGTGCGTGTGGTCGTCATCGACTGCACCGACACCGGGGCGTCCCCGCCGACGGCCACGGTGCCGACCTGGATCTTGCGGCTGACCCTCCGGTCGGCGAGCTTGGTCGGAACGGACGGCATTCCGAGCGAAATTGCAGTCATCTGCTGTGCAACCCCAAGGTGTGGATCGAGGTCCCGAGATCGGCGGGCTCCAGCCTCCGAGATTACGGCACTGAGATTGGGCCCAGCACATCGCTGCCCGAAGTCCACTCAAAGGTGAGCGGCCGGACACAAAGGGTGTCCGGCCGCCACGAAAGGGACTCGCTCAGCTGATCTTGACCGGATTGACGATGTCGGCGACCAGCACGAGCAGCGTGAAGCAGATGAAGATTCCCGCCACGACGTACGCGACCGGCATCAGCTTGGCCACGTCGAAGGGACCGGGGTCGGGACGCCGGAACACCTTCGCGATGCTGCGGCGTACGGACTCCCAGAGCGCGCCCGCGATGTGCCCGCCGTCCAGCGGCAGCAGCGGCAGCATGTTGAACAGGAACAGCGAGAGGTTGAAGGTGGCGAGCACCATCAGGAAGGTCGCGATGATGCTCTGCGTCGGGACATCCAGGTTCAGTACCTCACCGCTGATGCGCGCCGCGCCGACGACGCCCACCGGGGAGTCGGCCTTGCGCTCGCCGTCGCTGAAGGCCGCGTTCCACAGATCGGGGATCTTGGACGGCAGCGCGACGATCGAATCGACGCTGTTCTCGATCATGTCGCCCATGCGGTTCACGGACTCGCCGAAGGAGAGCGGCTGGATCTCGGTCTGGGCGGCGAAGCCGAGATAGCCGGCTGCGATGTACTTGCCGGGAACGACCTGTCCCTGCCCGTCCTTCTCGGCGACCATGTTCTTGGCGAGCGTGGCCTTGAGCACCTGCTGCCGGCCGTCCCGCACGACGGTGATGGTGGCGGGGCCGATCGTCTCGCGGATGTGGTTCGAGAGCTCGGACCAGTCGGCGACGGGCTCTCCGTTGAAGGCGACGATCTTGTCGCCCTTCTTCAGGCCCGCGGCCTGGGCGGGCGAGACCGGGTCGCTCTTCTGGCACTTGTCGCGGTCCTCGCTCTGCGAGATGACGCACTGCTGGACCCCGGCGACCTGGGTGGTCTGGGTGGCGAAGCCGAAGGACATCGACACCCCCAGGAAGATCGCGACGGCGAGGATCAGGTTCATGAACGGTCCCGCGAACATCACGATGACGCGCTTCCACGGCTTGCGTGTGTAGAAGAGCCGGTTCTCGTCGCCGGGCTTCAGCTCCTCGAAGGCCGCCGAGCGGGCGTCCTCGATCATCCCGCGCCAGGGCGAGGTGGACCGTGCCTCGATCCGGCCGTCCTCCCCCGGCGGGAACATCCCGATCATGCGGATGTAGCCACCCATGGGGATGGCCTTGATGCCGTACTCCGTCTCGCCCTTGTTCCGGGACCAGACGGTCGGTCCGAAGCCGACCATGTACTGGGGCACGCGGATACCGAAGAGCTTGGCCGTCGACAGATGGCCCAGCTCGTGCCAGGCGATCGAGACCATCAGTCCCACAGCAAATAGAGCTATGCCGAGGACCGTCAACAGAATCGTCATGCGCGAGCCTCCGCTGTCGCCTTCACTGCCAGTTCCCGGGCCCTCGCCCGGGCCCAGGTCTCCGCTTCCAGGACGTCTGCCACCGTAAGTGAGGTTCCCGAGGCGGGAACGCCGTGCTCGGCGACGACTCCGGTGACCGTATCCATGATTCCGTTGAACGGCAGCCGCCCGGCGAGGAATGCGTCCACGCACTCCTCATTCGCGGCATTGAACACCGCCGGGGCCGTTCCGCCCAGCTCCCCCACCTGCCGGGCGAGTCCCACCGAGGGGAAGGCCTCGGTGTCGAGCGGGAAGAACTCCCAGCTCGAGGCCTTGGTCCAGTCGAAGGCCGGGGCGGCGTCGGGCACCCGCTGGGGCCAGCCGATGCCGAGGGCGATCGGGCCGCGCATATCGGGCGGGGTGGCCTGGGCGATGGTCGAGCCGTCCGTGAACTCCACCATGGAGTGAACGTAGGACTGGGGGTGTACGACGACCTCGATGCGGTCGAAGGGGATGTCGTAGAGAAGATGCGCCTCGATGACCTCGAGCCCCTTGTTGACGAGGGTGGCGCTGTTCACCGTGATCACCGGGCCCATGGCCCAGGTGGGGTGGGCGAGGGCGTCCTCGGGGGTGACATCTGCCAGCTCGGCACGCGTACGGCCACGGAACGGCCCGCCGGAGGCCGTCACCACCAGCTTGCGTACGTCGGCTCTCGTCCCGGCCGCCAGCGCCTGGAAGAGGGCGGCGTGCTCGGAGTCGACCGGGATGATCTGGCCGGGCTTGGCGAGGGCCTTGACCAGCGGCCCGCCGACGATGAGCGACTCCTTGTTGGCGAGGGCGAGCGTCCGGCCGGCTTCGAGGGCGGCGAGGGTGGGGGCAAGACCGATGGATCCGGTGATGCCGTTGAGCACGGTGTGGCAGGCGGAGGCGGCGAGCTGGGTGGCGGCGTCGGGTCCGGCCAGGATCTCGGGCAGGGGCTCGGCCCCGTACTGCTCCGCGAGTGCCTCGCGCAGTGCGGGCACGGCGTCCTCGCGGGCCACCGCGACCGTGTCGACCCGCAACTGCCGTGCCTGCTCGGCGAGGAGTCCGACGCGGCCGCCGGCGGCGGAGAGCGCGGTGACACGGAAGCGGTCGGGGTTGCGCAGCACCAGGTCGATGGCCTGTGTGCCGATGGACCCGGTGGAGCCGAGGACGACGATGTCCCGGCGGCCTTCGGTCGCGTCGAAGACGAGGTGCGGGTCGGCGAGGGGGGATGGGCTGTCGCTCATCCCCCCATTGTGGCCGTAACCCCTGTCCGACTGGACAGTGCGTCCCTACGCGCCGGTGTTCGAGCCCGCCCGGAACTTCTCCCACTGGGCCTTCATGACCTCTTCGGGCACTCCTCCGATGTCCTTGGTGCCGATGATCTCGGCGCGGAAGGAGAGCGTGGTGGAGCCCGAGCGGACGACGGTCAGGTACTCGTAGAGCTTCAGCTTCCCCTTCACATCGAGGATGGTGAAGCGGAACGCCTTCGCCTCGTCCCCGAAGGCGGGCGCCTTGGCGGGCTCCACCTTGAGGTACTTGGCCTTCGCGATGGCGCGTTCTTCGGTGAACCCGCCGGCGCACCGGGTCCCCGCGGTGCCGAGGGCCTTCATGACTGCGGCCGCCTCGCCGTTCGCGTACGAGCGCAGTTGTACGGCGACGCTGAGCCCGGCCATCTCGTCGGGAACGTCGACCTGGCGGTTGACCTCGGCGGCCGGGTCGTGGCCGGTGGCGCCCTTGGCGAGGCTGACGAGGGGCTGACAGGTGGCGGGATCGGCGGTGTAGGCCTCGCCGAGCGGCGCCCCGAGGGTGAACTCGGAGGCGGTGTAGCTGCCGACCTTCTCGCCGTCGGTGAAGGAGGCGGCCTTGAGCTGGGCCTCGGTGAGGGCTTTGGGGGCGGAGGCGGTGGGTTTGCCGTCGGCTTTCTTCTCCTTGCCCTTGTCGTCACCGCTGCCGCACGCGGCGACGCCGCTGAGCACGGCCGCCGCAAGGAGGGCAGCCACCCGCCGCCGAACGCCCTGATTCCCCGCCCCGAACATCCCCGCCCCGAACATCCCTGCCCCCATTCCGTGTTGACCGTGATCAAGGGTCGATTGTCGGGCACGGGGACCGGTGCGGTCGAGAAGGTGCTCCGGGGCGTCCGTGGACGCCCCGGAGTTTCTCAGCGGATCGGGCGGTGGACGTTGTCCCGTTCGGCCGGGCCCGGGGTCGCGTCCGCGATCCAGGGGCCCTCACCGCTGGGGTCGACGATGCCCTGTTCCAGCCAGGTGTACGTACCGGACAGGACGCCCTCCACGACCTTGCGGTCGAGGTCGTCGGTGTTGGACCACAGGCGGGTGAAGAGCTCCTCGACGCGGATGCGGGACTGCCGGCAGAAGACGTCGGCCAGCTGGTACGCCTCGCGGCCGTAATCCTCGGACGTACGCAGCAGTTCCGCGCGTACGCACGCCGCGCTCATCGCGAACAGCTCCGCGCCGATGTCGACGATCCTGCCGAGGAAGCCCTGCTTGGTCTCCATCCGGCCCTGCCAGCGGGACATGGCGTAGAAGGTGGAGCGGGCCAGCTTGCGGGACGAGCGTTCGACGTAGCGCAGGTGCCCGGAGAGGTCCGGATGGCCGGACGGGTGGAACTCGCTGTACGTACGCGGGAGTTGGCCCCGTCCCGTGACCAGTTTCGGGAGCCAGCGGGCATAGAACCCGGCGGCGTTCGCGCCTGCCTTCGCCTTTGCGGACAGGGGTTTGTCGGGGTCGATGATGTCCCCGGCCACGGCGAGGTGGGCGTCGACGGCCTCGCGGGCGATCAGCAGATGCATGATCTCCGTCGAGCCCTCGAAGATGCGGTTGATGCGCAGGTCACGCAGGATCTGCTCGGCGGGGACGGCCCGTTCGCCGCGGGCCGCCAGCGAGTCCGCCGTCTCGAAACCGCGGCCGCCGCGGATCTGGACCAGTTCGTCGGCCATCAGCCAGCCCATCTCGGAGCCGTACAGCTTGGCCAGCGCCGCCTCGATACGGATGTCGTTGCGGTCCTCGTCTGCCATCTGCGAGGAGAGGTCGACCACAGCTTCCAGGGCGAAAGTGGTCGCCGCGATGAAGGAGATCTTGGTGCCGACGGCCTCGTGCCTGGCGACCGGCTTGCCCCACTGCTCGCGCGCCGACGACCATTCGCGGGCGATCTTCAGACACCACTTTCCGGCGCCGACGCACATCGCGGGCAGCGAGAGACGGCCGGTGTTGAGGGTGGTGAGGGCGATCTTGAGGCCGGCGCCCTCGGGGCCGATGCGGTTCGCGGCGGGGACGCGCACCTGGTGGAAGCGGGTGACGCCGTTCTCGAGGCCGCGCAGGCCCATGAAGGCGTTGCGGTTCTCGACCGTGATGCCCTCGCTCGCGGCCTCGACGACGAACGCGGTGATGCCGCCCTTGTGGCCGTCCGACTTGGGGACGCGGGCCATGACGACGAGGAGGTCGGCGACGACGCCGTTCGTCGTCCAGAGCTTCACACCGTCGAGGACGTACGAGTCGCCGTCCGGGACGGCCGTGGTGGCGAGGCGGGCCGGGTCGGAGCCGACGTCCGGCTCGGTGAGCAGGAAGGCGGAGATGTCGGTACGGGCGAGGCGCGGCAGGAAGGTGTCCTTCTGCTCCTGCGTGCCGAAAAGTTTCAGCGGCTGCGGTACGCCGATCGACTGATGCGCGGAGAGCAGCGCGCCGATCGCCGGGTTCGCGGAGCCGACCAGGGCCAGCGCCTTGTTGTAGTACACCTGGGTGAGGCCGAGGCCGCCGTACTTCGTGTCGATCTTCATGCCGAGCGCGCCGAGCTCCTTGAGCCCGTTGATCACCTCGTCCGGGATCCGCGCCTCGCGTTCGATACGGGCGCCGTCGATCCGCGTCTCGCAGAAGTCGCGCAGCTTCGCCAGGAACTCCTCGCCACGCTGGGCGTCCTCGTCGGCGGGCATCGGGTGCGGGTGGATCAGGTCCAGGCGGAAACGGCCCAGGAACAGTTCCTTGGCGAAGCTGGGTTTGCGCCAGTCCTGTTCACGCGCGGCCTCGGCGACCTGTCGTGCTTCGCGCTCACTGACCTTCGGAGCATGTGTCTTGTCGAGTGGTGCGGACATGAGGCTCACCTCGCCGCGAGTCGGGGACATCCAAGGGCATGGGCCGGGGCGAGACCGCCGTACCGACCGGTGCTACTCGTCCGTAGTACCCGATTCCTGCCCTCTCCACCAGTGCGCACACAGCGGTGACTCCGTAACACGGAAAAACGGCCGGAGCCCCCGCACAGTGGGCTCCGGCCGTCGTCCTCGGCGTACGGGCTCTACAGGGCCAGACCGGTGAGGACCAGGACCCGCTCGTACGTGTAGTCGTCCATCGCGTACCGCACACCCTCGCGGCCGACGCCGGACTGCTTGGCACCGCCGTACGGCATCTGGTCCGCGCGGTACGACGGCACATCGCCGATGATCACGCCGCCGACCTCGAGGGCGCGGTGGGCGCGGAAGGCGGTCTGCACATCGTGCGTGAACACGCCTGCCTGCAGGCCGTACTTGGAGTCGTTGACGGCGGCGAAGGCCTCCGCCTCGCCGTCGACCTTCTTCACCGTGAGGACCGGTCCGAAGACCTCCTCGCAGGCGAGGGTGGTGTCCGCGGGGACGTCGGCGAGGACGGTGGGCGCGTACGAGGCACCGTCGCGCTTGCCGCCCGCGAGCAGCTTGGCGCCCGCCTCCACGGCCTCGTCGACCCAGGACTCGACGCGCTTGGCCGCGTCCTCGCTGACCAGCGGGCCGACGTCGGTGGCGGAGTCGGACGGGTCGCCGGTGACCTGGGTCTCGACGGCCGCGACGATCTTCGGCAGCAGGCGGTCGTACACCGAGGCGTCGGCGATCACGCGCTGCACGGAGATGCAGGACTGGCCGCCCTGGTAGTTGGAGAAGGTGGCGATACGGGTCGCCGCCCAGTCCAGGTCCTGCTCGGATCCGAAGTCGCCGAGGACGACGGCCGCGCCGTTGCCGCCCAGCTCCAGGGTGCAGTGCTTGCGCGGCACCGAGTCCATGATCGCGTAACCGACCTTGTCGGAGCCGGTGAAGGAGATGACCGGCAGGCGCTCGTCCTGGACGAGGGCGGGCATCCGGTCGTTCGGGACCGGGAGCACGGACCAGGAGCCCGCGGGGAGCTCGGTCTCGGCCAGCAGCTCGCCGATGATCAGGCCGGACAGCGGCGTCGCCGGTGCGGGCTTGAGGATGATCGGCGCACCGACCGCGATCGCCGGGGCGATCTTGTGGGCGCAGAGGTTCAGCGGGAAGTTGAACGGCGCGATGCCGAGGACTGCGCCCTTGGGGAAGCGGCGGGTCAGCGCGAGCCGGCCGACGCCGCCGGCGTCGGTGTCGAGGCGCTGTGCCTCGCCACCGTTGAAGCGGCGGGCCTCCTCGGCGGCGAAGCGGAAGACGGAGACGGCGCGGCCGACCTCACCGCGGGCCCACTTGACGGGCTTGCCGTTCTCGGCGGAGATCAGCTGGGCGATCTCCTCGGTGCGCTCGACGAGCCGGCGCGACACATGGTCGAGGGCGGCGGCGCGTGCGTGTGCCGGGGTCGCGGCGAACTCGTCCCGCACGGCGTGCGCGGCGGCGACGGCCTCCTCGATCTGGGCGTCGGTCGGGACAGCGACCTGACCGACGAGGCGTCCGTCCCAGGGGGAGGTGACATCGAAGGTGGCCTCGCCGGTGGCCTGGCGGCCGGCGAGCCAGAAGGCGTGGGTGGAGGTCATGTCCCGGCCCTTCCGAAGTAGATGTACATGGGGGTGTGTCTGCCCCACGGTAGGGGCGGGAGGGCGGTCTGGCGTTTGTCCGGGGTGGAGTGGTGGGCGGGGCGGGTCCGCCGCTTTGGCGTGCGTTGCGCTCAACCGGGCTCCGCCCCGGACTCCGCGCCTCAAGCGCCGGCGCGGCTGAATGCGGCTGGGCCGGCATTTCCAGCCCGTCCGGCGAAGACACGGCCGAAGGCCGTACGGGATTGCGGGGGCGGCCCCCGGAGTTGCCTCAGCGGCGGCGTTCCGTCGACACGATCAGGCAGACGCCCGCCACCACGACCGCGCCGCCGACGGCGATCGGCCAGCTCAGCTGTTCGTTGAGGACCAGCGCGCCGAGGAGGACGGCAACGACCGGGTTGACGTACGCGTAGGTCGCGACCAGGGACAGCGGCGCGGAGTGCAGCAGCCAGGCGTACGCCGTGAACGCGACGAGCGAGCCGAAGACGACGAGATAGCCGAGGGCGGTCCAGGAACGGGCGGAGACCTCGCCGAGTACGAAGCCGTGCTGCTCGCCGCGGCCGAGTCCCACCAGCAGGCAGCCGATGCCGCCCGCGACCATCTCGTACGCACTGGCTGCGAAGGGGTTCTTCGGCATGGGGATCTTCGAGGAGGAGAAGGAGCCCACCGACCACATGACGGTCGCCGCGATGACGGTGAGAACGCCCCACAGGCGTACGTCGCCGCTGAGGCCGGGCAGGGTCAGCACGGCGAGGCCCGCCAGGCCGAGGAGGACGCCCAGGTACGCGCCGAGGCCGGGCCGCTCGCCGGAGGCCCTGCGCAGCACGACCACCCAGGCGGGCACAACGGCGATCAGCAGGGCGGCGAGCCCGGAGGGCACGGAGGTCTCGGCGAGCACGACGAGGCCGTTGCCGCCGAGCAGGAGCAGCAGACCGACCACGGCGGCCGAGGCGAGCTGGACGCGGTTGACCTTGAGCGCCGAGGTCCCCTGCCGCCAGGCCACGAGCCCGGCGAGGATCAGGCCGGCCAGGATGAAGCGGCCTCCGGCGGAGAGGAACGGCGGCATGGTCTCGACGACGATGCGTATGCCGAGGTAGGTGGAGCCCCAGACGACGTACACGATGGCGAGCGCGACCCAGACGGCTCCGGATGTCCGGCGCTCGGGCGGGGGTGCGACAGCGGTACCGACGACGGAGGTGTCGGCCTCAGGAGTGCTGGAGTTGGTGGCCACGAGGCAGGACCTTAGGCAGTCCAGCGGTCAAACACCACTGTTTTTGCCCGACTTCGGGCACGAAAACGGAAAAATCCTGCGCCCGACTGCTACTCGGTCGCGGCCGCCGATGTCGTCTTCAGCGCCAGCCACAGCTCCATCCGGACGTCCGGGTCGTCGAGCGAGCGGCCCAGGATCTCCTCGACCCTGCGCATCCGGTAGCGCAGCGTATGGCGGTGTACGCCGAGGTCGGCGGCGGCAGCGTCCCACTGGCCGTGGCGCGAGAGCCAGGCGCGCAGCGAGGCGACGAGGTCTCCGCGGCCGGTCGCGTCGTGCTCGTACAGCGCGCGCAGCATTCCGTCCGCGAAGGCGCGTACGGCGTCGTCGGCGAGCAGCGGGAGGATGGACCCTGCCGCCAGCTCCTCGTGCTCGACCAGAGCGCGGCCGCGTCGCCTGGCGACCGAGAGCGCCTGCTCGGACTGTTTGTAGGCGCCCGCCGCCGCTATGGGTCCGGTCGGCGCCGAGAGGCCGACGACGACCTCGGCGTCCTCCGCCTCCTTGTCGGCGTAGGCGGAGGTGCACGCCGCGACGACCGCGCCGCCGTCCGCGGCCAGCACCACCAGCCGGTCGTCGCTGTCCGGTACCACGAGCACCGCCTCGCCGGCCCGCGCCGCCGCCGACTCCAGTGACTCGGCGAACGCGTGGAGCGGATGCTCGCTCGCGGGGTCCGGCTCTCCGGCGGGTTCGGCGATCACCAGCCGGAAGGGCGCGTCGAGCAGGCCGCCGTACAGATCGCCGGCGACCGCACGGGCGTGGTCCTGCTGGCCGGAGAGCAGCATCCGCAGCACGGCCGCGCCGAGGCGCTGTTCCGCCGCCTGGAGCGCGCGCGAGCGCTCCGTGGAGAGGGTCAGCAGGGCGACGGCGGAGTGCACGGCGTACCGCTCGGCCGTGCCCAGCGGGGCACCCGTGCCGACGGCCAGCGCGCCGCGCACGCGTCGGCCGCTGCCGAGCGACTGCAGCTCGACGCGGTCCTCCGTGTCGCCGACGACGGCGCTCGCGGGCGCGGACCGCTCGCGCAGCCGCTCCACGTCGCCGGTGAGCCTGGCGGCCCGGCGCGTGGCCCATTCGGGCGCGGCGGCGACGACCGCGCCGGAGGCGTCGTACAGCGCCGCCCAGCCGTCGATATGCGCGGCGAGACGGGCGACGACCGCGTCGGGGCCCTCGGCGAGGGCGGCGCGCGTCAGCTCCCGCTGCGCCTCGAAACCGGCTGTCACCGCCCGGTACTGGTCGGCCGCGTTCGCCGCGGAGACCGCCTTGCTGATCGCGAGGAAGGGAGTGCGGCGTGGCACGGCGAGGAGCGGGAACCCCTCCTCCTTCGCCGCCTCGACGAGGGCCTCCGGGATGTCCTCGTAGTACACGCCGACCGCGAAACCGAGCCCGACGACGCCCGCGCCCACCAGCCTGCGCACATAGCGGCGCATCGCCTCAGGGTCCTCCGCGTCCAGCGTCATCGCCGTGACGAGCAGCAGCTCGCCGCCCTCCATGTACGGCACGGGGTCGGCGAGCTCACTGACATGTGCCCAGCGCACCGGCGTCTCGAGCCGGTCCTCCCCGGCACGCACGGTGAGTTTGAGCGCCGAGTGCTGGACAAGCGAGGCGAGCGTGGGCGGCATGGCGACCGTAGGCCCTTCGAGCAGAGGCGCGGAGGCAGAAGCGCGGAGGATTTCGCCGTCCCGTATGAACGGCGTACACCGATTCTGCCAGGGCGTAGCAGTTCCGGGATCCGGTCAGGTGCGCAGATCCACCAGCAGGGGCGGCGCGTGTTCGCCTCGTACGGTCGTCAGCGAGAGCACCGCGTGCCCGGCGGGCACGGCGTGCGCGAGGTCGGACGCCGACCAGCGGGCGCGCTCGACCTCCCGCACCGTGATCGCCTCGGAGGTGGCCGCCTTGCCGGTGACCAGGCGGCGCATGATGTGCAGCGCCTTGGTGACGGGCTCGTCGGAGATGATCTGCCGGTTGGTGACGTCCCGGGTCTGCACCCATTCGGTGCCCCAGGTCTCGGCGAACCGGCCACCGTCCCAGGGAGCGAGGCCGGCGAACGCCATCCGGCAGCCGACCGCGCCGAGCAGCGGGCCGCGCAGCGGCTCCGGCACGTCCTCCAGGGTGCGCAGCGCCAGCACCACCCCGGCGTTGGCGGAGCGCAGCCGCTGGACCGAGCGCACCGAGTCGGCGGTCACGGTGTACGTCGCGTCGTCCAGTACCAGACAGGCGAACAGCGACCTGTCCGAGCGGCTGAGCGCGGCCTCGGTGAACTGGGCGAGCACCAGGCGCGCGACGATCCGTGAGGCCTCGGCGTGGCCGCGCTCGGGCAGGTCGACACGGACCCGCAGCGGGTGCTCGATGGCGCGCAGCGAGAACTGCCGGCCGCCGCCGTCCGTACGGAAGAAGTGCGCGAACGCGGGCCGGTCCAGGAAGGCGATCCGCTCGGCGAGCAGTACGCCGATGTCGTCGGCGCGGGCCGACTGCCGCTCACGGGCGTCCAGTTCACGCAGCTGGGCTGCGGCGCCGGCGTCGGACCCGGTCTCCAGGGCGGTGCGCAGCGCGCCGACGGCGGCGGGTGCGCCGCCGAGGAGTTCGCGCAGCTCCGGAACGGTGGGGAAGTGGCCGTGGACGCACTGGTACGGCCCGATGAGCTGGGCCAGCGCGGTGGCGGCGCGCCTGCTGTCGCCGCCGGGAAGGGCGGCGGCGAGATCGCCGACGAGCGCCTCGGCGAGCATCCTGGCGGCCTCGTCGGGGTCGTCGGCGCCGCCGTAGAGGTCGAGGTCATGGGTGGAGTCGGGGCGTCCGACGGCGATGACGAGGTCGAAGGCGTCGTCCGGGGCGAGGCCGGTGCCGTATGCCGTGACGGCGACGACGGCGGCGCGGTTGGCGAGCGCGAGCAGGCACATCGACTCGACGACGGGCCGCACCAGGCGCACGCTCTTGCCGGATCCGGAGGGCCCGACGGCGAGCAGCGAGGTGCCGAGCAGCGCGGGCTCCAGGGCCACGCCGGTGGTGCGGCGCGGATAGGGGTTTCGGATGTCGTCGACCGCGGTGCCGATCTTGACCTGTGCGGTGGCGAGATCGTGGGTGGCGGTACGGAGCGGCAGGTCGCGTACGCCTGAGGGGTGGGCGCAGGCGGCCGCGCCGTGTTTGCGCACCGTGTCGGTGAAGGCGGCGAGCCGCTCGGGCCTGGCGTGCACGCCCTGCCAGGCACGCCGGATCCTGGCGTAGTCGACATCGCCGAGCAGACCGGCGCGGGTGGCCTCGGCGAGGCTCTTCGCCGCATCGGTGAGGCCCGCGGTGCGCAGGTCGGGCCAGTCGGCGGGGTCGGCCTCGGGCCGGGGCGGCGGGGCGGTGACGGGCTTGTCGGCGCGGCGCACGTACCGGTTCCAGATCTCCGGTACATGGCCGATCCGGGCGAAGAACACCAGCAGGCCGCCGCCGACGATCGCGTAGTAGATGTAGCTGGCGGTGGCCCAGGTGGGCGGGTCGGAGCGCCAGGAGTCCGGGGTCAGTACGAGGAGGGGCCAGATCCAGTAGCGGCCGAGGTAGCCGTTCCACAGGAGCGACCACAGCAGCCAGCCGCTGAGCAGCGCGATGACGGCGCCGGCGAAGAGACGGCGGGCGGGGACGAGCTCGGGCTCCTCGTCGGGGCGGGCGCGGTGGCCGAGGCGCCAGATGCCGGGGTCGGCGGCCGGGCGGGGGGTGCGCAGCCAGTCGACGACCGCGGGGCGGGTGGTGGGAGCGTGACCGGGCAGCGCGGGGATCCCGGGCGCCTCGGCAGGCGGCACGGAGGGTGGCGGCCCGGCGGGACGTGGCACCGGATCGGACCGTGCGCCGCGTGCGTCGAAAGTGCCTTCGGAATCCATGAACTGCTGCCCCCTGACCAGCCAGGCCCGCTCTGTGCACCGGCCAATCTAGTGCCCCACTGAAGGGAGTTCACCGATCCGGGTGGTGTCGCGGTGCCGGGACCCGGCAGGTACGGATGACCGAGCCACGGGAGTCCTTGTCCGTCGGGGACAACGGCTTGTGCCCAACACTCCCGAACGGAGCATGCCCGGCCCCCTTCCTCGCGCCTAGCCTGCGGAGAAAGAGAAGTTGCGTCCGGAACACCCCCAGGAGCCCCTCATGACCGCAATCCCGCAGGAGCGCCGCGTCGTCACCGCCATCCCCGGCCCGAAGTCGATCGAGCTGCAGGCCCGCCGTACCGCCGCGGTCGCCGGTGGTGTGGGGTCCGTGCTGCCCGTCTTCACCGCCCGCGCCGGCGGCGGTGTCATCGAGGACGTGGACGGCAACCGCCTCATCGACTTCGGTTCCGGCATCGCCGTGACCTCCGTCGGCGCCTCCGCCGAGGCCGTCGTACGCCGCGCCTCCGCGCAGCTCGCCGACTTCACCCACACCTGTTTCATGGTCACGCCCTACGAGGGTTACGTCGAGGTCGCCGAGGCTCTGGCCGAGCTGACGCCGGGTGACCACGCGAAGAAGTCGGCGCTGTTCAACTCCGGCGCCGAGGCTGTCGAGAACGCCGTCAAGATCGCGCGTGCCTACACCAAGCGCCAGGCGGTCGTGGTGTTCGACCACGGCTACCACGGCCGCACCAACCTGACGATGGCGCTGACCGCCAAGAACATGCCGTACAAGGAGGGCTTCGGGCCGTTCGCGCCCGAGGTGTACCGCGTCCCCGTCGCGTACGGCTACCGCTGGCTCACCGGTCCGGAGAACGCCGGCGCCGAGGCGTCCGCGCAGGCCATCGACATGATCAACAAGCAGATCGGCGCCGAGAACGTCGCCGCGATCATCATCGAGCCGGTCCTCGGCGAGGGCGGTTTCATCGAGCCGGCCAAGGGCTTCCTGCCGGCCATCTCGCAGTTCGCCAAGGACAACGGGATCGTGTTCGTGGCGGACGAGATCCAGTCCGGCTTCTGCCGGACCGGCCAGTGGTTCGCCTGTGAGGACGAGGGCATCGTCCCGGACCTGATCACCACCGCCAAGGGCATCGCGGGCGGTCTGCCGCTCGCCGCCGTGACGGGTCGCGCCGAGATCATGGACGCCCCGCACGCGGGCGGCCTCGGCGGTACGTACGGCGGTAACCCGGTGGCCTGCGCCGGTGCGCTCGGCGCCATCGAGACGATGAAGGAGCTCGACCTCAACGGCAAGGCCAAGCGCATCGAGGAGGTCATGAAGGGCCGCCTCACCGCGATTGCCGAGAAGTACGACATCATCGGCGACATCCGCGGCCGCGGCGCGATGATCGCGATCGAGCTGGTCAAGGACCGCGCCACCAAGGAGCCGAACGCGGCCGCGGCCGCCGCGCTCGCCAAGGCCTGCCACGCCGAGGGTCTGCTGGTGCTCACCTGCGGTACGTACGGCAATGTGCTGCGCTTCCTGCCCCCGCTGGTGATCGGTGAGGACCTGCTCAACGAGGGTCTGGACATCATCGAGCAGGCCTTCGCGGGCGTGTGACCAAGGGGAACGGTCGGGGCCTGTGAAGACTCTGTGGGGGGCCGATGGCGGGATGGAGATCCGCCTGTCGGTCCCCCCGCCCCTGCCGTACGGTTTTTGCAGATGAGAGAAACACCCCGCTCGCAGGGGACTGCGGGCGACTCCAGGGCGGAGCCTCCCCAGCCTCGCCTCGGACGTGCCCTGGCGCACACCACTGGGGCCTCCGGCTCCGGAACTCCTCACCGATCGGATGGCCGCCCGCCCCAAACCCCCCGGGGCGCGCGGCAAACCGGTCCAGTCGGTCACCTCGGAACCACCCCCCCTGTTCCGAGGCGGCCGACTTTTTTTCTTGTGGCCCCGCCGGTTCTTCTGGCGCTGTGTGCCGTTCTCTTCGCTGTGATCACCTGGCAGGTGGCTGCCGATGGTCCGCTGCGGTCCCTCGATGAGCGCGTGGAACTGCGGATCGTCGGCCATGCGCCCCGGGTACTGACCGATCAGCTCTCCGACCTCGGCAGTACGCAGGTCGCGCTTCCTGTTCTGGCCGCGGCCGTGGCGTACGCGCTGTGGCGCGGCCGGCGCTTCGCGGCGCTGTACGCCGTCCTCGCCATGGTCACGGTCCCTGTGCTGGTCTCGCCGCTGAAGGCGGTGATCGACCGCCAGGGCCCGCTCACCGAGGCGGGCGGCTTCTACCCGTCCGGCCATTCGGCGACCGCGATGGTGGCCTACTGCGGCGCCGCGCTGCTCCTCAGCCCGGATCTGAAGCGCCGATGGGCGATGCCCGTCGCCCTGGTGCTCACCCTGGCGACGGGCATCGGACTTGTCCTGCGCGGCTATCACTGGCCGCTGGACGTCATCGGCAGCTGGTGCCTCTGCGGGATGATCCTGCTCCCGTTCAGCCTCCGAAATACGCGTCGAAGTTCTTCGAGAACTCCCACCTGATCCTTAACGCAGATTCACACGCTCCCGCTTCTGTGCAACCTGAGTCTCTGAGCTGGGCGTTGGGCTAGCGTCTGTCATCAGGTGTCGTCATGTGTAGCCACTGATCACCATGATCGTCTCCCAGTGGTTTCCCACTAGGACACCCACTCCCGCCGAGGGCGGGCAGCAAAAGACCGGACCCAGGCCCCTTACATGCCCTTGGAGGCAGGAAGGCCCGGGTCCGGTCTCTATGCCCAACGAGTGGCCCCTGCATAGATCACGCAAATGGAGTCACCCGTTCGGGTGGATACCCGACGCGCATGGACGGGTATACAGCAGGGCCACCCGCCAGCCGCTATAGGGGTACGGCGGGCTGGTGGGCGGCCCCTTCGGCGCGCAGGTGCCTGAACCCTGCACACCGAAGCTCTTTAATTTTCAATTGCCAGCGGCATACCCCAGGTTGCCCAACGGGGCTGGATATATCCAGCCGACCCCGGCGCTCCTAGGTTTCAGGACTCAGGTCATGATCGACAGGGGTCCGGATGTCAGCCGACGCGCGCTATCGCCGCATCGCTGCCGACATCCGCCGACGCATCCAGGGCGGCGAATGGCAGACCGGGGAACGGTTGCCGTCCCGCACCGACATGGCCCAGGCCTACGGCGTTCATCCGCAGACCGTCCGCCTTGCCTACGCGCTGCTGCGCCGCACCGGAGTTCTCGACGGTGAGGAGCGCAAGTACGTCACCGTGGCGCATCCTCCTGCCATGCGCACCCTCACGGACGCTGACGCCGAGTGGCCATTCGCCTCGGAGACCACCGACACCCGCCCGCGGCCGGCGACTGCCGAGCTTGCCGAGCGGCTCGGCGTGCGCGTCGGAGCCACGCTGCAGCACGAGACGGTGGAGTGCCTGGATCCCGGAGGGCATTCGGCGATGCTCGTGTCGTCGTGGTGGCGCGGCCGACGCAAGCCCCACGCCGCAGTCGTCGTCGAGTTGGGTACGGTGCCGCTGCGTATCGAGGAGGCGCATGCTCTGGGGCTGCTGGCGGACATGCCCGCATACCGGCTGGTGCGAACCCGGCTGGACGCTGCTGGGCTGCCGTTGGAGACCGCTGATCTGATCCTCCCGATGGACCGCTGGCTGATCCGGTTGAGCCCGGCGCCGTATGGCAGTCCGCGCCGCTAGGCCGGTGGGGGGCAGCGGATTAACGGTCACTCACCCGTTATGCCCTGGTCAAGGGGTTCCGAAAGCGCGTTTCCGAACGTGACCGACCTGTGATGTGCCTGACTGGCAAGTCAGTACCTGCCAGTAGACCCGCCCACCCACCCGGCCGCCGTCGACGCGAGCAGCAGGCGGGCGTCAGGGGCGGCGCTTCCGGTGGCAGGGGCACCCGCACCGCAGCTCTTCCACCGGCTTCTCCCATGCCGGGCCTCGCGGAAGCCGCACGGTGCGATTTCCGGGGCACTCGCCGCACTCGCCGATCCGGCAGGCCGGCGACCTTGTCTCGGCGGTCACTGGGGTTCCGGCCCGCGGTGCGGCCACGGGGTGCGGCTGTACGCGTGGTAGTGCTCGCCGCGGTGTCCGGGCTCGAGGGTGCAGCGGGTCTCGGTGCCGGGCCGGCGTATCCAGCAGTAGCCGGGAATCACGGTCCGGTCCGGGGTGGTGTACGGCGCGGCCTGGCTCATGACGCACGCTCCGCGGGGTCGACCACGACGTACAGGATCGTGTCGCCGCGCTCGTCGGCGCAGGCCCGGTGGGCGTAGACGGCGAAGCCGGAGCCGCCGGACTCTGATCCGTGGACGCGGATGCAGACGTCCGCCCCGGGCTGGGTGCAGTGGGCACAGTCCCGGCCTCTGCGTGGCTCTGCCCCTGCTGCTGCGTGGTCCGTAGAATCCGGCATGTCGATGCTCCGTCGTAGCGTCGTCCAAGCCCGGGGCCGGTGACACGGCCGCCGGGGTTTTCTGTGCTCGCAGCGTAGGCCACTTGTCACGTGTTGTCAGGTGACGTCACCCGATGGGAAGCATTGTCGCAGGTCACCTACGTTCGAGATATGACCGTCGATCTCGAAGGGCCGGAGCCGCTGTACGAGCAGATCGCTGCGGTGATCGCTGCCCGGATCGAGGACGGGACGTATCCGCCGCGCCGTCGGGTGCCTTCTGAGGCGGACATCTGCGCCGAGTTCAAGGTGTCCCGGCCGACAGCGCGTGCTGCCGTCCGACTGCTGGCCGAGCGCGGCCTCGTCGTCACGGTGCGCGGGAAGGGCTCGTTCGTCGCGGAGAAGCCTGGGGGCTGACCCGCCGGGGCTTAGAGGCGGGGGCCGGCCCATCCGTACAGCGGTCGCGGTGAGAGGCCTGCGGCTGCGGTGAGGTGGTCTGTGCAGGCGTCGTCGGCTACGGCGGGCTGGCCGCAGGTGTAGCCGTGGGCGAGGACGGGGCGCCCTGCGGGATCGGTGTCCACGGTCCGGCTGGTCAGATAGCGGCAGGTCACGGCTGCTCCTTCCTAGGCAGCCTTCAACCGTAACAGGCCCGGATCCGGTCGAGCTGACATGCCGAAGCCCCGCACGAGGCGGGGCGGGGGCGGGCTGGGTGGTTACGGGTACCAGTGACCGGCGTCGTTGCGGCGGCGGACAATCATCTGGCCGGTCTTGCCGGGAACCGGGTAGGGGTAGGTGACCAGCGCGCCAGCTCGCCACGTTTCGATGACCTCGGCCGGGCCGGGACCGGCGGCGTGCTGAATGGTGATCTCGTCGCCGACCTTGAGCCCGAGGAAGTCCGGGGTTTTGGCCTTGGCTTCATTGCTCCACCACGCGGCGAACGCCTTGGGGTTGCCGCGAGGGGCTTCGGGGAGCGGCTCGAACGAGTTGCCGGGGCGGTAGTCGTAGGCGTAGCGGCCATCCTGGGCGTACTGGGTGAGCGCCGTGGTGGGGCTGTAGAGGTGTCCGCGGTCGAAGGCGGCCGGGACCGACGAGTCAGGAAGACCGGTCGAGTCGTCTACTTGTGTTGCCATTTTCGTCTCCCCTGCTAGCCGCTGGTTTCTGCTGATCCGGGGTGGTTGACCACCTCCATGACTCCAATATGACACAGCCTTGACGGGTGGTCAACCACCCCGGCATGATTGCCTCATGGCGAATCAGCACAAGCACCCAGTGCGCGGACTGCGCGGCATCGACGGCGGACTCTGGGCCGAGTTCGAAGCGGCGACAGGACGCGTCAACAGCGACCGCTCGGCCGAGCTCCGCCACTTCATGGAGTGGTACGTCGGCCGCCCGGACGCAGAGATGCCCAAGCGGCCCGAGTCGGAAGGCGGTCAGTGAGTGGACGGCCGAACCGCCCTGTACCGCTTCTTCGATGAGACGGGCGCCCTGCTCTATGTCGGGATCACGAACGACACCGACGTTCGATGGGCCGTCCACGCGCGAGAGAAGGCGTGGTGGCCTGCCGTACACCGCAGCACGGTCGAATGGAAGGCGACGCGCACCGAAGCCGAGATCGCGGAGGCCGAGGCGATCGGGCGTGAGGCGCCAAGATGGAACGCTATCCGGCCCGACGCCGACGGCAAGATGCTGCACGGCCGAAAGGGCGGCAGGCCAGCCACAGGTCAGACGCGAGTGATGGCGTTCCGACCCAAGCAAGAGCTACGCGACGAGTTCGAGGAGCTGGCCGCAGCCGAGGAGCGCAGCCCGTCAGACGCACTCGTCGAGGCCATGCACGACTGGGTCAAGAAGAAGCGCCGCGAGCAGGCCGCGGAGAACCCTCCAGCCGGCTGACGTCACCCACCCCGCGCCGTAAACTTCACGGCATGCCCCTGACCCCTCCCGGCCTTACCCCAGCGCGGTCTGCTGCGCAGGTTGATGCCGAGATCCGCGCCCTGTGGGTGGACGGTGTGCTGCCTGAGGAGCGGCGCCCGGAGTACGCGCGGCTCGTTGTGGAGTGGGCTGCGGCAGACCGGGCAGAGCGGGCCGGGTGCGGCGGGGCTGAGCTGGCGGCTTAGCTACTCGGCGCCGGGAAGCTTGCAGGTCAGGCGCGGGGGCTAGGGCGTAGCGCGGCGAGGTAGCCACAGCCGAACGCAGCCGCGCCGCCGTAGGTGAGGCTCAGAACGTCACCGCTGAACCCGTGCACACTGTCGGCGAATGTAGCCAGGGCGGCGAGTCCGAACCCGCCGAGGTAGATGGCTGCGATCCGCATCACGGTCTCCTCCTGGTAGCAGCCGACCCCGCCCGGCGCTGTCCGGACGGGGTCGAAGCAACCACCGCGGGTAGCCGTGGATGATGGTCCGATTTTACGGGGCCGCACTGACAACGGGCGGGGTCAGATCAGGCGAAGCGTTGCCGTCGCCGTGAGGATGACGACAGCGGAAGCGGCTGAGAGCAGTACCGCCTGGACGTAAGCCGGATCGCGATACCAGGTGCGGATTGTGCGATAGACGTTCATGGCCCCTCCTTCGTCGGTGCCCTCAGTGTGCCAGCCTTGCCCGCCCCGCCGTAGACTCGAACACATGTCCGATCTGCCGCCTGATCTGCCCCGCCTCCACGCCCTGGAGACCTACCTGCAGATACAGCTCGCCGCAGTCCAGGACGCCATCCGCCACCACGAGCAGCAGACCCGCACCAACACCCCGCCCGAAGTCGAGCCGCCGCCATGGCTCGCCGAATACGGCATCGGCGCCACACGCACCACCGTGCAGATCCACCGCGGGGACTGCGCCATGACCGGGCCGCGCAAGAAAGCCATCAGCGAGCAGGAAGCGCGGCAAGGATGCGTGGAGGTGGGGGCATGCCAGTACTGCCGGCCAGACACCGCGCTCGGGATCGTGGACTGACACGGCCCCCAGATGCGCGTGTCCGCCAGTCGGGTGACCCTAGTAGACGTGCCCTGACCCCCCACACCAGGGAGACCTCATGATCAAGATGCTGCACGAGAAAGGCATGCGCAGCGAACACGCCTACACCGCAGCGTTCATGTCCATCGGCCTGTCCGTCGCCACCTGGGCCCTGTCCCTCAACGCCGAACCAGGCGCCGGCATCGCCCGCGCCGACCGCTGGGGAATCTTCGTCGGCGAATGGGCGCCAACCTTCTTCGGCCTCGGCCTCGCCCTCTCCCACTATGAGCAGCAAGACGGGACCCTCACCGCGAGCGTCCACGACCTCCGCGAACAGCGAGAAAAGCAAGCCATGTAGACACGAACGCCCGCCCCGAGGGCGGGCGTTCCGCTCTCTCTGCACGAGGTGCTGCCGCCAGTAGGGCAGGCGGGTGGTGCACGAGGGCTGACAAGAAGGCCACGTTCCGCTTACGGTGATCGCGCGGCCATCGGCAGTTCGCACTGCCCCTCGAGGGTTGAAGCCTTCGGGCCTCCCGATGGCCGCACCTAAGCCCGGTGGCCGCATCCAAGTTGGAGGGCACATGAGCGACAGCGCCTGGGGCTAGACCCCACAGACAGACGCCCCCGCAGCCGGAAACTGCGGGGGCGTTCGCGCGTCAGGCGGTCGGGCGGAAACGGTCGGTGATGCCAGCGAAGAGCGCTTCGGCCGCGTCGACGTGGGCGGCGTTGCGCTGGATCCTCTCCTCTGGCGAAGCGTCAGAAGGAGCGATCACCTCGCCCCACGGCGAGCCGTACATCTCTTCGACTCCGAGGATCACGGCTGGCGGCCGTTCCCGGTAGGCGACGAATGACGGTGCACTCTGCAAGCCCTCGGCCGTATTGCAGCTGGTGCACAACAGGCCGCGCACGAGCCCGGTTTGGTGGCAATGGTCTACGAGGAGGCGGCCACCGGCAGCGCTGCACATCGCGCAGGCACCGGCCTGCCACCGACGAAGGGCCTGCGTGGCGGACAGATGAGACGGCACCTCCCTCTCGGGGACCAGCCAGACGTGGCAGGACGGGATGCCCTGCCTGTCGAGGAGCTCCGCCTCGGCGAAGGTCGGGCGCCCTTGGGTCGCGTCGCCCAGCCATTCCCCCTCGGCAGCCTGACGGCGCCGAACCTCCTCCAGCGCTTCCGCCGCAGTCATGGTCACAGGCCGATTCCCCTCATCGGATTCTCTTCACGAGCGTCGACGACGCGGATGTACTCCAGGACTTGCGGCGAACCGTCGGCCCATCGGCCTTGAGTCCTGATCGCAGAGAGAGGCGCCTTGTTCTTGTACGCCTCTCCGGCGCCGCCCGCCCGGAAGCCGTGCGCCGTATAGATCAGCCCATCGTCAGGGAGGACGCGCGACGCGCGACGCTGCACCATCTCGTTGATCGCGTCGCCGGACACCGAGTCGCGGGTGACCTGGTCCCATTGATTGATGGCGCGCAGCAGCCGCCCATCAGTGATACCGCGTTCCGCGAGGGCTGCCTTGTAGGCGCGCATGACGCGGACGGGGTCGGTCTCCCTGTGTACGCCACGGGGCACGATGACCTCGACGCCTTCTCCCTCCTGGTCGGTCTTGCTGGAGCGGATGAGGATCGTCAGGTCGCCTTCCTCGTCTTCCCGCACGTCCTCCAGGTAGAGCCCGGCGAGTTCGGAACGTCGGGCCATCATGGTGAACCCGAGGATGAAGATCACTCGATCGCGCAGGCCGGCGAGCGTGGCTGGGTCGCAGTCGGCGACGAGAAGCCGGAGCTTGGCAAGGTTGATGGCGGGTGCTTTGCGCTTCCGTGTACCCGACTCCGAGCGATCCTTCTTGTATCCCTTGAGGACACGCAGGGCCGGGGCGGTCTCGGGCTGATCGCGATGTCCGGCCGCTTTGTGGGCCGCCCGGATGACTGCGATGGCCTGCTCAATGCTGGAGGGTGCAGGCGTGCGGCCGGTGCGCGCGGACGGCGTGGTGGTGAGGTGGCGGACGTACTGCGCGAGCGTCTTGGGTGTCGCGGGCAGCGGCACCCTGCCTTCTCCCGCACACCAGTTGGCGAAGGTCTCCCACTGGCGGCCGTAGGCGCGGCGGGTGTTGTCGGGGATGGAGTCTTCGATGGCTTGTCGGGCGTCATCGGAGAGTTCGTGATCCCGTTCGGTGTGGACGATGCTTGACGGGAGATGCCCGGCGAGCACCGGCAGGCGGTCCACGTCCACGAGTTCGACTTCGATCGGCTCCTCTGAGGTCTCGTTCACCGTCCAATCTTACCGCTGATAAGGAAGGTTATCCGGGGTTAGAGCTTTCTCGAAGGCTCCAAGTAGCGCATAAGCCATAGGACGTTATGCGCTAGTGATGCCTCAGGCGGTGGTCTGGTCGTCGATGATGCCGAGGGTGTCGAGCGCGGTCAGCAGTGACGCGAGGGCAGCGTTGCCGCCGCGGCTGCCGGTGACGGCCTGTCGGGTGACAGGGGTTGCGCCGTGGAAGCCGAGCGTGTTCGCCGCGCCGTCGAGGGTGTGCCGCACAGTGCCGTACAGCGAGTCGGCGAACTCGACCTTCCCGGCGATCTGAATGTTCTGCGCGTCGGCCGACAGGCGCAGGTAGCTCCTCTGGGTGCCGTTGAAGCCGGAGCCGCTCCAGTTGCTGACGATCAGGTCCGTGCCGGTGGCCTCGAGGTCCAGGGACGATCCGTCGACGCGGAAACGGTAGCCCTTGGCGAAGTCGGTGACGGTCAGGTTCCCGCCGTTGACGTTGACGTCGTCGCTGCTGTTGACGCCGCTGAGGAAGGCCGTGCCTTGTTCGATCGCGGCGACGCGGGCCAAGCAGTCGTTGACGAAGCCGTCGAGGCTGACGACGCTTCCACTCAGCGCTGTGACCGTCGTGTTCAGGGTGCCGAGGGCGGTGGTGGTGGCGAACTTACTGTCGGCCCAGGACCGGTCACCGTGCGGGTCGACAGCGGCAGCATGCACGCTCACCTTCGACGTGGCGCCGGCCGCGGTCTCGAGAGCTGCCGTGTCAGTGATGCCGTGGACGTCGGTCGTGTCCGACGCGTGCGCGCTGAGAGCAGCCGATGCGGCCGCCCGGTCGCCGTGCGGATCGGTGGCACCAGAGTGCGCGGTGACCTTGGCCTGCGCGCCGGTGCTGGTCTCGAGGGCGGCGGTGTCCGTAATGCCGTGCACGCTGGTGGAGTCTGCGGCGTGGCTGGCGACGGCTGCATCGGTGTACGCCTCGGCTTGCGCGTTGGATCCGTTTGCGCCGGCGGGGCCTTGGGGGCCGGTCGCTCCCGCAGATCCTTGCGCGCCCGTTGCCCCTGTCGGTCCTGCTGGCCCGGTGACGACGACGTAGGTGCCTGTGGATTCGACGGTGGGTGCGATCGAGGGCAGGGCGACGGTGGCCGCGGATGCGGGGAGGCTGATGTTGTAGGCGCGGCCGGGAGCGTTGGTGAACTCCTCGTCCACGCGGTACGTCCAGCCGGACGGGGTGAAGCCGTCGGCGTCGTTGGCGAGGAGCGTGGCGGTGAAGCCGCCCGACGCGTTGAGGGTGGCGTTGTTGGTGCCGAGGGCGATGACGCCGTGCTCAGCCGAGGTGACGCGGGACACGGAGGGCGTGAAGCGGATCGTGCCGACGGCGTGACTGCCGTCCGGTGCCCGGTAGCCGACCGCTCCGGACGTCAGGGTCACCGTCTGTACGCCAAGCGGGAAGGGCATCAGAGTCTCCTGTATCTAGCGGAGGCGGCTAGTACACCGAGCCCGAGCAGGCCGGGCTTAGCTGGCTGCGGCGCCCCGTCCTTGCGGCAGACGCGGGCGTCGGGGTCGTAGTTGGGGGTCTGCCAGCTGTAGCCGTCTTCGCATGACTGGCCTGCCGGTCCGCGGTCGCCTTGCGGCCCCTGCTCTCCGCGGTCGCCCTGCGGTCCGGGGACTGTGGAGTCTGCACCGGGCTGGCCCTGAGGTCCCTGCGGCCCGGGGACGTTGGAGTCCGCGCCATCGCTGCCGTCTGTCCCAGGCTGGCCGTCGGCGGGTGTCGGCGCTGGTTTCCCGGGCTTTCCAGGGTCGCCGGGGTCGCCCTTGGGGCCAGGCGGTCCGGGGATCGGCACCGGCACCTCCGCCCGAGACGGCAAGTCCTCGACGGCCTGCTCCGGGTCCGGTGCTGCGGGCGTCTTCCCTGCGGCCTGCAACTGGCTCCGAAGCTGCCGGACGTCACTGGCCAGCGTCGACACGGCCTCGCCTCGCAGGTCCGCTTCCGCTGCAAGCTGGGCACGCGCTGACGCCTCGTGGTCAGTCCGCTGCCACATGAGGATGACCACGCCAGCCAACGCCAGCAACGCAGCAACCACCCACAGAAGATGCCGTCGGCGGGCGAACGCCCGCTGGCCACGGGTCACGGCGTGCCTCCGAGCTGTGTCACGAGCAGCTTCAGGCGCGTCGTCTCCGCCTTCTCCGTGGCCAGCTCCAGGCGCAGCGCGGCCAGGTCGGCGCGCATCTCTTTACGCTCCTCCTGTAGCTGGTCTGTGAGGCTGTTGTAGCCGCCGATGACTCCGCCCTCCCGCTGTGCCCTTCCTGCGATCCGGGAGCCGTACATGGCTGCCAGTCCGGCCACGGCGGCGCTACCAAGTACGCCTAGGGCCGTGACCGTGGCGGCATCCATGTGGCGCCCTCCCGGTCGCGCAGGGTGGGCAGACTCAGACGCCCGAGACGGTGCTGGCAGAGTTCCTGTCGCCGACGACCTTGGCGAACAGGCCCTTCAGCAGGGAGCCGACCGCGGCGATCCCGGCGGTGCCGACGGTCTCCCAGAAGGTGACGTTGAACATGGACGCCGGGCCGGCCGCGAGGGCTACGCCGCCAGCGGCCACGAGGAAGGTCCATATGACGCGCTCGGCGAGGTCCTTGCCGTAGGTGGCGGCGGTCTTGGTGATGGTCGTGACGTTCGACATGTCGGGGTCCTTTACTGCGGGTTGGGGTTAGGCGGTGACTGTGAAGCCGTACTTGGCGCCGAGCTTTCCGAGGGTGGTCTTGCCGGGGATGCCGTCGGCGGAGGGGCCGGTGTAGCCGAGACGTCGCTGGTAGGCGGCGTAGGCGGCGATCGTGGTGGTGCCGAACGACCCGTCGCCTGCATAGGTCTTGGCGAGGAGTCCTTCGCGGACGAGGGCGTTCTCGACGAGGTTGACGCCGGCCATGTAGGTGACGTGCCCCTGCTTGGCGCCGGGGTCGGTGCGCGCGGCGCTGATGAGGCGGGACAGGTCGACCTTCGGCTTGGCGGGGACCGGGGTGGGTGCGGGCTTGCCGGGCTTCGTGGCCAACTGGGTTCGGACGTTGGCGCGGAAGACGTCCATGTCGAAGCTGGGGTCGATCTTTCCGGGCTGGACTTCCTTGTGCCCGGCGATCGACTTCTCGGTCCAGCCGTGGAAGCGGCAGTGGGCAGCAGCCCAGAGGACAGCGTCCCTGTACTGGGCGGCCGGGTAGGGGTCTTCGCCGTCGCCGAGGTTCTCGATCTCGAGCCCGTAAAGGACGTCGTTGCCGTCGGCGTTGGCCTGGTCGTCCTTGGGGAGCGGGGAGCGTTCGTCGCGCAGGGCGTTGAGGACGTCGGGGTCGACGAGTCCGGCGTGGTTGGCGCGGCCTTGGCCGATCATCCACAGGCCGTCGGTCTTGCCGAGCCAGTTGTGGCAGAGCGGGCCGGGCAGGGTCGAATGCCCGTTGAAGCAGATCTCTTTGTCGTTGTGCCCGGCGGTGTGGTGGATGAGGACGCCGATCACGGGGCCGAAGACTTTGCCGGTGGCGGCTTCCCGGTTGTGGGTGCGCCAGCCGACGTGCTCGTGAACGGTCAGGCCTTCGGCTATGTAGGCGGTGATTCGCTGCGTGGCGGTCATTGGTGTGGCCATGCGGGTCTCCCTCGAAGGCTCTCTACCTTTGAATCGTAGCCTCAACCCCACCAATCACCTACGAATCACAGGTACATTGTGGGTGGGTTCTTGCTCAGGGACCCGCGGCGGGGCTCGGCTGTGCGGGTCTGTGCCCCGCCGCACCCAACCCGCGCCACCCGCACACCCGCACAGGAGCGCCCTATGAGCAATCTCGTTGACCACGCCCGCCGCGAACTCACCCTGCTCGGCGAAGACCCCTGGATCGTGGACGGCCTGTGCAAGGTCGTCGCCGCGTTCGCAGAGATGGGCCACAGCGGCTCATCTGCCGCCCACGCCACCACGTACCTGGAAAAGCTGCTCCGGTACGAGGCGCTGACCCCGATCACCGACGACCCCGCCGAATGGCAGGACTGTTCCGAGATGAGCGGGTATCCCATCTGGCAGAACGTTCGCGACTCGCGCGCCATGTCGGCCGACGGCGGTAAGACCTACACCCTCGTCGACGAGGAGCCGCAGGACGGCGCCAGTGGCCAGCCTGTGCATGTGAGCAAGCCGAAGGCGGGCTGAGTCGTGACGCCCCTCCAGATAGTCCAGTCGCTGCTGAGCATCGGGTTCGCCGTCGCCGCGTTCATCCTGTGCGCCGAATCCCGCCGCTACCTCATCCGCGCCCAAGCCGCAGCCACCCGCGCCAACGCGGCAGCCGAACGGGCCGAATGGGCAGCCCAGCACGCAGAGGCGGCCATTGAGCAGGGCATCGCCGAGGCGGCGACAGCGCTCCGGACCCAGCGAAGGAGCGCCCCGTGAGCGACTTGGACGCGTTCGGCTGGCAGGCCGACCAGAACGGGTGCGGCTTCTACCGCATCCAACTCCCCATGCAGGGCCTTGCTGGTCTCGGTCACAACGTCGCCCACGCGCAGCGCATGCCGACAGCTGTCCGTGAAAGCCCGGACACGGTCATCGTCGGACAGCGGGTCTGCAATCCCGAACCATCCGTGACCTGGCAGCAGCTGGCCTCAGAGGGCCGCAAGCTCATCTTCGAGATTGACGACGACCTGTGGAACATCGACGCCACCTCCCCCGTGGCGCACACCTTCTTTGCGCGGCCCGACATCCGCGCCAACCTGCAGCGGAACATTGAGGTCGCCGCCGCGGTCACCGTCACCACCGAGCCGCTCGCCGACATCGTCCGACAGTGGAACCCGAACGTGCACATCGTGCCCAACGCCGTCCCCGGCTGGCTCCTTGAGCACCAACCGGCCCGACGGGACGACGGCACCCTGACCATCGGCTGGGGCGGCAGCGCCACGCACAACATGGACTTCGGCGAGGTCTCGGACCAGCTGCGGCAGTTCCTGAAGCGCAACCCGCAGACCGAGTTCCACTGCATCGGCAACGACTACGCCCGCTGGATGCGCATCCCCCAAGACCGAGCCCGGTTCACGCCCTGGGTCCCCGACGTGGAGACGTTTCTCAAGACCATCGACTACCAGGTCGGCATCGCCCCCCTCAGGCCGCATGTCTTCAACCAGTCGAAGTCGGCACTGAAAGCCATCGAGTGCGGGGCGCTCGGCATCCCCATCGTCGCCTCCGCAGTCCGCCCCTACGAGGACTACGTCCAGCACGGCGTCACCGGATACCTCGTGCGCCGCGACCACGAATGGGGCCAGCACCTGCGAGCCCTCGTCAACGACCCCGTCATGCGCGCCGAGATGGGCGCAGCCGGCCGCCAGCAGGCCGCACAGCACACCGTCACCGCCACAGCGCCCCTCTGGGAGAAAGCGATCCTCGGATGACCAAGCGAGTACTCCTGACCGGGGCCAGCGGCTTCGTCGGCGCGCACGTCCTGCGGCACCTCCTAGCCAACACGGACTGGCACATCAGCTGTCCCGTCACGTTCCGGCATCACGGGAACAGCGACCGCATCGCCTCCAGCATCGAAGGGAGGCCCGACTGGGCAGCCCGCGTCGACGTCGTTCTCTGCGACCTGACAGCCCCAATCTCGTCCACGACGCGGCACCGGTTCGGGCCAGTCGACTACATCCTCAACGTGGCGTCCGAGTCGCATGTCGATCGCAGCATCGAGGCGCCCGGGGCGTTCATCGAGAACAACGTGCGGCTCATGACGAACGTCCTCGACTACGCCCGCTACGCCCAGCCCGACGTGATCCTGCAGATGTCGACGGACGAGGTGTACGGCCCGGCGCCAGCGGCTTACGAGCACCGGGAGTGGGATGCGATCCTGCCGTCTAATCCGTACTCGGCAAGCAAGGCCGCGCAGGAAGCTATCGCGTACTCGTACTGGCGGACGTTCGGTCTTCCCGTCGTCATCACCAACACCATGAACATCATCGGCGAGATGGCGGATGTCGAGAAGTTCGTGCCCAAGACGATCCGGGCGCTCCTCGCCGGGGAGCCAGTCACTGTGCACGTCTCCCCTGACGGCACACCCGGGTCCCGGTTCTATCTGCACGCCCGGAACCTTGCCGACGCCTGGCTGTGGCTGCTGAACCACGTCGAGCCGCAGATGTACGGCGAGTTCGACCGGCCGTCACGGTTCCACGTCGTCGGCGAACGCGAAGTCGACAACATCGAGATGGTTCGTCTCCTCGCCAGTTTCATGGGCATCCAGAACCCGCAGCTTGACCTCGTCGATTTCCACTCGAGCCGGCCAGGGCACGACCTCAGATATGCCCTCGACGGGCGGAAGCTCGCAGAGGCTGGCTGGACCGCGCCGCTGCCGCTGGAGGACTCGCTGCGGCGCACTGTGGAGTGGACGCTGCAGCATCCCGAGTGGCTTGGCGTGGAGACGCTGGGGGCCGCGGCATGACTGATCTGACCACCCTCGGCCAGGCTGAGGCTGACCGGTTCGCTGCGGCCGAGCCATTCCCGCACCTCGTCGTCGACGGCCTGTGGCCCAACTCGCTGCTCGCTGCGATCGACGCCGAGTTCCCCGCGGCCAACGATCCGCGCTGGATCACGTACCCGGACGAGAAGGAACGCGGCAAGAAGGCCGGGGACTCCTATATGTGGGGCCCGGCGACGCGCGGCTTCTTCGACGCCGCCCGCGGTGACGAAGCGTGCGCCATGCTCGAGCTTCTCACCGGTATCGGGCCGCTCACTGCGGACGACATCGGCGGCGGCATGCACGAGACGGGCGAGGGCGGCCGGCTCGACATGCACGTGGATTTCAACGTGCACCCGACGCTGCCCCTCGAGCGCCGCCTGAACATGCTGGTGTTCCTGTCCCGGGACTGGGATCCGGCCTGGGGCGGAGTCTTGTACCTGGGCAAGGATCGCGAGGTCGAGGTCGTCCCCGCCTGGAACCGGACGGTGATTTTCGCGACGGGTGAGAGGTCCTGGCACGGGCATCCCGACCCGGTTGTCGGCGAGCACCTGCGCCGCAGCCTGGCCTGCTACTACTACGCCCCGCTGCGACCGGAGACGGCTGAGGCTCACTCCACCGTGTGGAGGTCGCCGTGAGTCGCCCCTACCGGGTCGCCGTCATCCCCACCCGGGACCGGCACCAGATGCTCGCCGACTGCGTGAACTCGATCGTCGACCAGGTCGACCACGTACTCGTCGTCGACAACGGCAGCCAGCCCCCCATTGATACGAGCGCGTGGGGCCGGCGCACCCGCAGGTACGGCGTCGACATGGACCCGCCGAACATCAGCGCCCTGTGGAACATCGGCATCGGCAAGGCGGACGGTGTCGCGTGGATTCACGGGGCCACGGACTGGGACATCGCCGTCCTCAACTCGGATGTCGTCGTACCGCCAGGCTGGGTGGATGCCCTGTCCGGGGCGATGCGTTCGACGACCGCGGTCCTCGCCTACCCGGACCAGTTCGACGGCCGACAGCAGATCCTGCACACGAAGGCGGAGCCCGTCGACCTGCGGCAGCGCATCACGGGGTACGCCTACATGATCCGTGGCGAGGTCGGCCTGAGGCTCGACGAGTCGATGGCCTGGTGGTACTCGGACGACGACCTCGACTGGAGGGCCCGCGAGAACGGCGGCGCACTCCTCGTCCCCGGCATCCCTGTCCAGCACCTGGACCCAAACGGATCCACCAATGCCCGCCCCGAACTTGCCGAGCAGGCGGGCCGGGACCGGGAGACGTTCATCGCCAAGTGGGGACGAGGGCCACACTGATGCACCCCGAAGCGCACGATGCAGTGAGCCGCATGCTGGACCTGTCCGGCGTGGACCGTGGCGCCCCGTGGCGGGTCCTCGACCTAGGCGGGCGGGACATCAACGGCAGTATCCGCGGCCACCTGCACAACGCGGTCTGGACGGGCTGCGACATCGAACCAGGCCCCGGCGTCGACATCGTCCACGATGCGACCCTGCCCTGGCCCAAGGGCGTAGACCGGTACGACCTGGTCGTCTGTACCGAAGTCCTCGAGCATCTGCCGCTGTGGCGGCTTGTCTTGCAGACCGCATCGGAGGCTTTGGAGCCGGGCGGGCCGGAGCTCCTGGTCGTGACCTGCGCCTCCGATGGCCGTCCGGAGCACGGCATGTCCGGCGCCCCGCTGCCTGCATCGGGCGAGTGGTACAGGAACGTGCCGCCCGACCATCTGCGGGAGGCGCTCGAGACCTACTTCGGTGACGTGCACGTCGAGTACCGGGCGAACCCTGGTGACGCTTACGGCTGGGCGCGGGGGGTGCTGTGGTGACCGGGCCGGGAATCACTGTGGTCATTCCGGCTCACCCATTCCGGGTGATCAACGGGATGCTGGACAGGGCGGTCGCTTCGGTGGAGGCACAGCTGCTTCCCGCCGCTGATCTGGTCGTTGTCGTCGACAAGGACGGTGACGGGGCGGCCAGGACCAGGCAGCGCGGCCTCGAGCAGGTCAAGACCGAGTGGGTGGCGTTCCTGGATAGCGACGACTGGTTCTACCCGGGGCACCTGAAGGTCCTGGCGGCCGGGGCCCGAGTCCACCGCGCGCAGTACGTATTCAGCTACTACATGGTCCATCACCGTGACGGGACGCCGTGGCCGGAGAATGATCCGCTCGGGCATTTCGGGAAGCCGTGGAACCCGGCCGCCCCGCATCAGACGACGATCACCACTCTGGTCCGTACCGACATTGCGCAGCGGGTGGGCTTCTCGGATCCGCCGGAGGGCAGCACCGTCGGCGGCCACCGCGGTGGTGAGGACTGGCATTTCACGATCGGCTGCCGTGACGCCGGCGCCCGCATCGTCCACGTCCCTCGCCGCACGTGGGCATGGGTTCACCACGGCCTCAACTCGTCCGGCCTTCCCGGCCGCGGGGATGCCGCTATCCAGATGGGAGCAGCGCATGGCGCAGCAGATCAGCATTGAGGCAGCGCTCGACGGCTACCGTCGGCGAGCCGAGGAGCTGTTCCACGAGAACGTGCTCCTCAAGGCGCGCATGGGTGAGCTGGAGGCCGAGAACGAACGCCTCCAGGCCGACGCCGACGAGCCGGCCGGGGCTAACGCCGCAGGCTGAGCAGGTTCACGGCGGCGATGATTCCGACCTCGATCAGCAGGATGAGTTCGAAGTTGCTCACGGTGCTTCCCTTCTAGGCGACGCGCTCGAAGACGCAGGCGGTACAGGTGGCCGTGTTGGAGGCGCTGGCGGTGCCCCAGGTCCACGTTAGGACCATGGCCCGGGACACGGTGCTGTCCAGCGTCTGGTTGGCGATGGAGTTGGGGCTCGCCAGGGTGCCCGTCTGCGTGCCGGTGCCGAGGCAGTGGAACACGGCGAGGTGCGGACTCCATGAGGCGCTGGCGCCCGAGGAGACGACGCGCAGGTAGAAGTCTGCGCGCCAGGGGCGGCCGGAGATGCCGGTGGCTGTGGCTCCTGGGCCGATGGCGCCCATGGTGGTTCCGGCTACGCCGCCGAGGCGGGCTGTGAGGGTGAAGTTGGGTGTGCCGGTGGTGGAGGCGACGCCGTAGGCGGTGATCCGGTAGACGGCTCCGGCGACAGCGTCGTCGGCGGGGATGGTGCCGGTGGCGATGATCGTCTCGGTCACGGTGTTGGCGACCGTGGTTGGGCCGGTGGCGAGGGCGTTGCGGTAGGTGGTGGCCCCGTTGACGAGTTTCAAGTCGCCGCCGACTTTGAAGTGATCGCCGCTGGCCGTGCCGAGGGTGCTGGTTCCGGTTCGAGCGAGGCTGACGTCGGCCGCACCTGATCCTGGGCCCCAGTTCATGGTGCCGTCCGACGTCATGGAGAGCCGGTTGACGCTGTCGCCGGAGACGAGGAACGCGAGCTTCTCTGTTGCGTTGGAGGTTCCGTTGAGGGTGATGTCCTTGGTGCCGGTCATGGTGAACGCGGCGCCGTTGCTGGCGATCTCTATCCATGAGGCGGAGGCGGGGGCGGATCCGTTGGAGTAGTAGAGGCGGCCGGTGTCGGACTCGGCGATGGGTTTGCCGGAGTAGGGGGCGGCGGGCCGGGTGCTGGAGGTGACGATCTGGAATCCGGTGGCGAGGTCGATGCGGTCGAGGTTCTGGTTCAAGTCCGTCTGGACGCTTACGAACTCGCTGCCGTCGTTGAGGGGCTTGTAGAGGCCGAGTCTCGTGGTGGGCGTTTCAGGCACGGTGGGCCTCCTTCATCTCGCGGGTGCGTCGCTGGGCGGCGTCGTCGATGGGCGTGTCTGGCTGGGGGTTGCGGGGGATGCGTTCGCCCTTGATGCGGCGGCGGGTCTGGTCGACGCGGACCGCGAAGTCGGAGACCTGGGCGGGGTCGACGACAGTGTCGAGGACGGGCTTGAGCGGGTTCTGCCTGCCGGACGGGGCGTCGATGCGGGTCTGCTTCTTGGCTTCGGCGATGCGCATCAGGTGGGCTGTGCGGGCGTCGGCGATCGTCACGGCGTTGTGCAGGCGCACGGGCTCCGGGTCACCTACACGGACTCGCCCGTTGGCGCGCCGGGCTGGGACGGTCATCCCGACGCGCGCTGCCGGGTCCTTGGCCGCCTCGTCCGGGTCTTCCAGGTCGGGGAGGAGGGGTTCATGGAGGATGATGTCGAGGAGTGTGGCCGTGTCAGCAGGGTCGATGCCGTATTCGGCGGCCCGCCACGCGAGGGTGACGTGCGGGAAAACGTGCTCGTGAATGTTGCCTGCCGCGTCGGTGCTGCGGACGCGCCAGACCGGCACGGCGTCGCTGCCGAAGAGTTCGGTGACAACGTCGGTGACGGTGCGAATGCCAGGCACAGAGGCCTCCCTCTTGGTCATGTGCGGAAGGCCCAGTAGTTCAACCTCATACCCTGTGAGTTGTTCCAGGCCACGACAAATCCGGTGGTGGTGAAGCTCTGGATGCCCCACACGGTGGGCGTCGCGGAGCCGAAGTTGCCTGCCACGCAGGTGACGACGGGGACCGTCTGCGAGTCCATCGTGGCGCCGTAGGTGAGGGAGGCAGAGGTGCCCGCGCCGAAAATAACGGTGCCGGTGACGATGCCTTCGTTGGTGTCGGGTACAACAAAGTTGCGCCATTTACCGATGTGCCGGGTGACTCCGCTGCTGTCGAACTTGAAGCGGTTCACGCCTGAGCCGCCGTCATCCCAGCCGACTGCCCCTTCAAAGGATGACGCGGTAAAGACTCCGCCTTGGGTCCCGCCGGTGTGATTCCCGACCACGATGCCGCCGGAGGACATCCACACGAACGCACCTCGACGTGCCTGCGTATCGGCGCGCACGACCGCGAGCTCTGTGGTTGCAGAGGTCAGGAACAGCCTTGCGAACACGTCAACGCCGGAGTCGTCATATACGCCGCCGTTAACACCGAGGTCGGCGTTGGTTCCTGAGGAGTTGGCGTTGATGAAGCCGAAGTTGCTGCCGCTGCTGGCGTAGAAGCGGATCTCGGGGAGGAACGTCGCGGTCGGGTTGATCTCAAGACGGCGGCCAGATGTACCTGAGATGAGCTGCCCGAGAATCGACACGTCGCCAGTGGCGGCGTCGGCGAACATCGTTCGCGTTCCGGCCGCATTGAACAGCTCGTAGCCGTCGACGGACATCCGTGCGCGGGCCCCCGTGTCCGCCGTCTTGATCTCGCCCGCCATCACCCACGACGCGCTGATCGTGCCCGCAGTGACCTTGCTGACGGTCAAGTCGGAGATGTGTGCGTCGTCAATCAGCAGGGCGGTGGCTGTGGCCGCGTCGCTGGGACCGGACTTGTTGCCGGTCATGTCGACGGCGACGACACGGACGTAGCGTGCCGACGTCTCCTCCACCTGCACCGACGCGACGACCGGAATCTGAGCCTGAATCATGCCCGCCGTCGCGCTGACCTTGGCCTTCAGCGTGTCCGCGGTCGGGGTGAAGGTCGGCTCGTAGTCGACGTGGATCTCGAGGTGGTGAAGATCCGACTCGAGATTGAACGTGCCACCCGACGACTTCCCCAACTCGTGCGTGACCTGCACCGCGATCCGCGAGCCGGCCACCGTCGGCGCTGCCGGAGTCGACGGCGGAATGTTGTCCGAGGAGGCGACGAACGTCGTCGTACCGCTCCAGGCGCCCGTGTTGCCGGTCTTGTCGACGGCCCGGATCTGCACGTCGTAGCCGATGCCGGTCGACAGGTCCTGCAGCTGGAACGTGGTCGACCCCCATGGGGCGTAGGCAATCTGCCAGTCATCATCGGGCGCGGCGAACGGCTGCGCCCACGTCTGCAAGTCCATCCACCGGACCTGGGCGATCTGCGCCCACGTCGCCGGATACAGCATGTCCGTGTCGACGGCGTACCGGATCTCGAAGTGATCCCCGTCGAGGATCGTGCTGCCGTCCGTGTTGTTCGGAGCGTTCCACGACAGGATCACCCTGGCGCGGGTGAAGCCCCGACTGTCGAGGTACGAGGCCCCGGAGAAGGGTTCGATCAGCGTCGGTACACCGGGGATGCTCGTGTCGGCGTTCGGCCGTGACCCGACCGGTTCTGTCGACGACGACGCCAGCTGCCGGGAGAAGCCGCCCACCGTGACGTAGGTGCCGGCCTCCGACGTCTGAATGTGGTCGGTGAGGTCGTACCAGGTGCCGTTAGCGGCCCGGTAGGCGACCGTGTACTCCGGTGTGACACCCCACGAGACTTCGGTGACCTGCAACTTGATGGGGTTGAGGCGCTGCCCGCGGAACACGATCTCCGTGTCGACGTCGACGAGGCCCTTGTCGGGGTCGTAGGCGTACACGTAGTCGCCGAGGGCGAACGTGCCCTCTACGTCGTAGTCCTGAATGCTCAGGCGCAGGTCTTGCTTCGGTGAGATGAACTGCGACAGGGCGAGCTGGGCGCGGATCGCCGCGTTCGTCGCGGCCGTGTCGGACTCGGATACGAGGCGGGTCAGCTTGAGGATGTTGCCGTGGATGTCCTTGTACGGGTTGTCGCCCGGGTCGAGGTCTGCCGACCCGGTGGCGGTTGAGGCGCCCTCGCCTGCCGCGAGGAGCACGACGCGGGTGGTGTAGTCCTCCGCATCCCCGGACAGGTCCATGCTGCCCGGCACGGCGCGCAGGGCCATGTCCTCGCCGGCGCCGCGGGCTACGACGACGCAGCGGGGAGTGGTGACGAAAAGGTCAGACTCTGGCCCCGCATCGAGGGTGCCGTCGTTGTTGACGCGCCAGGAGACGGGCACTGCTGTCGTCGACATCGTCTGGCATACGTACTGGATCGCTTCACGCGGCGACTGCCACTGGTGCGTGCCGCTGTACGTTCCTGCGACCGGGTAGAGGGTGCCTTCGGTGACGGCCCCGGAGGCGGGCAGGAGGCCGCGGATGACGTCGGGGAAGAGGCTGCCGGAGGCGAAGGTGGTGGCGTTCTCGAGGACGCTGCCTTTGTTGTCTTCGTCGCCGAGCCACATGGCCATGCCGACGCCGCCGATTTTGACGTTGTCGTTGGGGATTTTCGTGCGGGCGTCGTCGGCCAGGGAGTTGGTGCGGAGCACGCCGACGTAGCGGGCGATGTCGAGCAGGTTGTCGCCGTACTGGGCGGGGTCGAGGCGGCCGTGGATGATCGCGACGTGGCCGAAGTAGGCGAGGGCGTCAAGCGTTTCGCGGGGAATGGTGGGCTGCAGGTCGATGTCCCACCGGCCGAGGGCGGTCAGCGTCTCCTGGATGGTCACCGGATCACCTCCTCACGCAGTACGTCGCTTCGGCCAAACTACCGACGTACTGATTTCGCAGGTCAGTGGCCGCGTCCCCGGAGGCCGGCGAGCCGCCACCGGCCTGGACACCGAGCCAGAAGTCCAAGGCGGTCGCCGAGGCTTTGGACACGCCGCCGTTGGCATGGGCGGTGAACGTGCGCGCCGACCCTGCGGCGAACCTGTTGCCGTCGCCGTCGTTGCCGGTGGCGATGACATACCCGGAGGCGGCGAAGCTGGTGTTGGTCTCCGACGCTTGCCTGTAGACGGCGAGGGTGGCGCTGGACCCGGACTGCAGGTAGCCCTCGAGGATTCGGGAGCCGCGGCGTAGGGCGAGGTCGACGGTCGCCCGCCCCGGACTGCGGGACGCGGTGAGCCTCAGGACGATGTGCTCGAGGTCGTTGCGGAGCAGCGTCGCCGAGTCCCATGTGGCGACGTTGGAGCCGCCGATGGTGACGTTCCACAGCTTCGAGTGCCAGGCGGAGCCGGTGTAGGCCTGCACGTCGATGACGCCGGCGGTCACCGTGGGGGTGACGTTGACCAGGCCGTTGGACAGGGCCCACGCGGTGGCGGGGACCGGGCGTTGGGTGCCGTCGACCTCGAGGCCGGCTGTCGTGTCGGTGACCCGTACACGGCCCTTCAGGTAGTCGAGCGGTGAGCAGCCCCAGCGGGGGGAGGCGGCGGCGGGGATGGACCGGTAGACGGTGATGGTGCCGTCCAAGGTGGCCCGGGTCATGGAGGTCGGGTTGGTGCTGCCCGTGTAGTAGGCGTAGTGGCCGATCGGCGGGGCGTGCCAGCGCTCCCCGGTCAGGGAGAAGTCGTTCAACCGGACGGCCCCGGTCAGCCGTGACTGCAGGTCGACTTCGCCCGCCGATCCGAGCCGGTCGAGGCCAATCTTCCAGTCGGCGAGGACACGGTCCCCGACATGCTCCGTGATCGTCGAGTTGCAACCCTTCACCTGGTAGAAGCCGTTCCTCTCCGGCTTGTCCGTCCAGGTGACTGCGATCGGGGCGTCGCTGTCGAGGGCGTTGATGTTGTCGTGCGTGGCGACCAGAACGACCCGAGTGAGGGGCGGGTTGGACTCCTGCCCGTCGAGGTCCATGCTGCGTGCGATGCCAGTCTCTGCCGCGGTGAAGCGTTCCCGCAGCAGGGTGCGGCCGAGTCGAATACTTCCCCAGGTCATCGGGCACGGCTCCTGTTCCAGACGCGGAGCGCCTCGTTCATCTCGGCGACCATGGCGTCTGCTGCCTGCTTCCTGGCCGTCGGGCTGGAGAAGTCGAAGGTCCCGTTGACGTTGAGGTTCTGGATCGTCACCGCGCCGCCGCCTTGGACGATCGCCTCGAACTTCACGCGGTCCTCGGGGCTGAGGACGGCCTCGGGCTTCCCGGTGTGGTTGTCGACGATGGTCCGGCCGGGCTGGAGCAGGCCGCCCGTGTCGTACTTGGTGGCCGGCTGGAAGCCGTAGCGGTCCGTCCACATCGAGTTGTTGGCGCCACGCGCCCGGGATCCGACGATGACGCCGCCTCCGCCGCCACGCGATTCGACGTTGACGCCGGCGATGGTGCCCGCGGTGTGGCCCACGCCTGCGTTGGTGATGCCGATCTGATAGGGCGAGACCAAGTTGCGGACCCAGCCGCCCGGAGCGTTAGCGCCGGAGAAGGCGCCGGTTGCCCAACGGCGGTGCGGGGACTCGCCGCGAATCACTGACTCGATCGCAGAAACGAAGCCCGAGCAGTCCCACGAGGGGTTCCCATTTCCGCCCCATTGATAGGGTTTGCCCGCTTGCGTCTTCGCCCACGACAGGCCCCTCTGTACGCCAGGTCCGCCGACCGCCTTCTTGTCCTCCTTGCCGAGCCAAACAAGCATCTGGTCCAGCGCAGAGTTGGGGATGCCCTTGGCGAGCTTCCCGAACGACGAACCGCCGTCCGGGATCATGTTGATGAGCGGGCGGACGATGCTCGAGATGGCCTTCTGCGCAGCGGACTTCAGCCCGCCGATGACGAGGTCCTTAGCCCAGTCGAAGCCCCCCTTTACTGTCCCCCAGGCTGCGCCGCCGAGGTCGGAGATGGTGCCGATGATGCCGCCCTTGTCGAAGTGCTGCATGCCCTGCGCCACCCGGTTGTCGGGGTTGCCGCCGGTGCGTCCCTGGGAGCGGTCTTTGCCGAGCATGGCGTCGATGGCGCGGTGTCCGCCAAGCTTGGCGACCTGGGCGAGCGAGAGGACGCGTTCGTTGGGGGTGAGCATGGCGGGGACGGTGTCGCCTGTGCCTGTACCTGGGACGACGCCACCCCGGGCGAACTTGAGGCCGATGGCGGGCAGCATGATCTTGCTGCTGATCTTCCCGGCGATGGTGTTCCACATGCGCCTGATGCCGTCGTTGTAGACGTTGCCGATCACCCACTTGATGGGGCCGGACAGCTTGCTTTGGATCCCGGACCAGATCTTGCCGATGCCGTCACGCAGCGAAGTGAAGGCGCTCGTCACACCGTTCTTGAAGTCGCCGATCTTTGTGCGGATCGTGGTGAAGATCGACATGGCCTTGTCGCGGGCCCCGGTCCACATGTTCGACCAGGCGGTCGTGACCGCCTGCTTCAGTAGGGACACCGAATCGCGGATCCATTTCCAGGCGCCGGTGAAGGAGCCCTTGATCCCGCCCCAGACCGTGTCCCATACCTGTCGGACGTTCTTCCATGTGGCGTTCCAGGCGCCGATGATGGAGTCCTTGATCAGGTTGAAGATCTTCTTGGCGCTGTCCCACAGGTCGGTGAACCACTTGACGATCGCGCGCACCAAGTCGGGGATGATCGAGTGGCCGACCAACTTGTCGTACAGCCACTGGAAGCCGTCCACGACCCACTTCACACCGGCCGTGACCTTGTCGACGAACAGGGTGATCCAGCCGATGACCGTCGTCAGGACCGGTACCAAGATGTTCAGCGCTCCGGCGAGGACACCCGCCAGCAGTCCGGCCAGCATGATGATGATCGGCATCAGGGGGGTGATGACCTGCATCGCCAGAGTCAGCAGCGACACGGCGAGCTGCGCCAACGGCGGCAGCAGTTGCAGCACAGTCGTGAGGAGCGGCAACATGATCGGGGCGAGCTGGCCGATGAACTGCCCGAAGATGCCGACGATCGGGATCAGTGCGTTGATGACCGTGATCAGCGGGCCCGCCAGTGAAGTCACCAGCTGCACGATCACATCGAGCACCACACCCAGGACCGGGGCCAGGGCGGCGACGACCGCCGCGATCAGCGAGCCGATCGGCCCCAGCAACGGCATGATCGCTGTCGCGACGTCCATCAGCGCCTTGCCCACTACAGCGACGATCGGCAGCAGCGCCTGAATGATCGGCATCAGCGCCTTGCCCAGCGCCTCCGCCAAGTCCGCCAGCACAGGCCCCAGTGCTTGCGCCAGAGCCGACACCGTCGGTGCCAGCGCGGCGAGCAGCGGCAGCACCGCCATGATGACCGCGCCGAGCGTTCCGGCGATCAGCTTCGCAATGTCGTTGACGGCCCGGAAGATCGTGGTCAGCATCTGCTGCACTTCGGGCATCGCCGTGATCCGGCGCAGCTCCTTGAACATGGCGCCGATGCCGCCGAGCGCGTCCCCCGCACCAGCACTGGCGGCCTTCATGATGTTGCCGACCGTGCCGAAGATGTCCCCGAGCAGGTGCCCGAACTGCTTCGCAATCTCGATGGCGTTGTTGATGGCCTTCTCGAGGGCGCCGCTCTTGAAGGCCTGCGTGAGTTCATCGGTGATGCCGCTCATCGCGTTGCCCGCAGCGGTGGTGAGCCGCTTGAAGGCGGGGGCGGCGGCAATCGACAGTTGGACGAAGCCCTGCGCCAACTGTCCGGGCACCTTCTCGAGGGGCTTCATCCCTTCGGTGAAGCCGTCGAACATGCGCTTCAAAAGCCCCTGGTTGCCGAGCTTGGTGAAGGTGTCCATCAGGCCGGTGCCCATGCGGTTGAGTACACCGGCCATGCCGACCAAGCCGTCCCGCACCGCGGGCAGTACGGCGGTGGACATGCGGGTCAGCGTCGTCCCGAGGCCGCGGAACAGGGCGTCCTGCACGTCGACACGGACCGCACTCCAGGCGGGGGCGATGCCCTTGACGGCCTCCACAAACGACCTAGCGTTCGGCGACAACTTCGACATGGCGTCGTTGAACTTGGTGGCCTCGGTGCTGCCCTGGGCCATGGCTGCGGCGACGGCACGGTTCGCGTCAGCCAGCGCTTCCTGCGCGCCGCGGACCTGCCGGGAGGCGGCCGTCTGCGCGTCCGCCACGCCCTGCTGCGCGTCGGCCAGTGCCTGCTGCGCGGCCCGGACTGAGTCGGCGCCGGACTTGGCAACTGCCGCAGCCTCGGCCTGCGCGTCCCCGACGCCACGGGCCTTGTCGCCGACGTTCCGCTGAGCGTCCGCAACCCGGTCATGCGCGGCCTTGACCGCGTCGGAGCCCTCAACGCCCTTCTTGGCCGCCTCGGCGCTGTCCTCCTGGAGACGCTGGGTTTCGATCCGCTGCTCCGACAAGCGCTGTACGGCCTTGTCGTAGTTGAGCTGGGCGCGGGCCAGGTCGTCGGCGTTCGCGGCGGCGCCCTTGGCCTTGAGGGCGTTGAGTTCCTTCTCGGCGTCGGCGACGTCCATGACCGCGTCACGCTGGGAGAGTTCGGCGTCCTTCAACCGGTTGCCGAGGTCTTCGAGCTGGTCGGCCGCAGTCTTGCGGGCCTCGTTGAGGCCTTCCTGGGCGCGGGTGGCGGCCTTCTGTGCGTCGGCCAGGTCCCGCT
Organism: Streptomyces sp. NPDC060064; assembly: GCF_042736455.1. Lineage (NCBI taxonomy): Bacteria > Bacillati > Actinomycetota > Actinomycetes > Kitasatosporales > Streptomycetaceae > Streptomyces > Streptomyces sp. NPDC060064. The sequence continues at coordinate 30,402 of NZ_JBHWWF010000027.1, read as the reverse complement.
CGGCGTCAGCGACCCGGCGAAGTGCGGCCCGACGTTCGGCCGCGGCCCGCACTTCGGTGTCCCGGACTTCCTGGGAGGCTTGCTTGACGCGCTTCTGGGCGTCGACGATCTGCCGTGCCGCATCAACCTGCGCCTCACGCAAGGCGCGGGCGGAGCGGGCCACGTTGATCTGCGCCGACTCGAGAGCCCTGGTCGCTGAGGCAGCCGACGTGGCGGAGGACGCCCCGGTCTCGAATGCACTCTTGAACGCGGTGCCGACACCGTGGAGTCCGACACCCAGGGCGGCGCCCATCGTGATCAGCGACCCCAGGGCCGGGACCGCGACCGCCGCCGCCGGGCCCATCTGGACGATGGCCTGCCCCAGAGCAGCCACCGCCGGGAGGGCCATCAGCGCGGCAGACGCCAGCATCATGAACCGGGAGCCCATCATGCCTGCCGATGCGCCAGCCGAACCGAGGGATGAACCGAGGCTCCCCAGGCTTCCGAGGCCGAGCATGTTGGTGCGGATGTTGACGCGTCGGTCGCGGGTGAGGAGCGCCAAGCGCGCCGCGGCAGCAGCTGTGTCCGCGTCGGCCGTGACGCGCAGCATCCTGTTGCGGGTCAGGTTGGCGATGTCGGCCGCCGCGACCCTGGTGTCGACATCGACGCCGATGCGGACGCGCCGCCGTTGGGTTAGGTTGCGGATCTCGTCGGCGGCGACCCGGGTGTCGGCGGTGGCGAGGATGCGGACGGTGCGGACGGCGGTGAGCTTGTCGAGGGCCCGTTCGGTGCGGCGGAGCGCGGCGTCGTTCAGGTCGGCGGTGATGTCGACGCTGCGGCTGGTGAGCCGGTTGAGCGCCGTGTCGTCCAGGTCGATCTTCACCTGGATGGTGCGGCTACGGGTGAGGCGCTGGAGGGATGTGGTGACGGCCCGGTCGTCTAGGTCAACGCCGAGCTTCATGCGGCGGGTTTTGACGAGGGCTGCGATGCGGGTGGTCGCGGCGCGGTCGTCGAGGTCTGCCGTGACCTTCAGCTTCGGCGTCTCGCGCTTGAGCTTGGCGATGTCCGCGTCGAGCTTGGTGCGGTCCATGCGCGCTTCAACATAGGCGCCTGCCAGCCTGAACTCGCCCATCAGTCGCCCACCTTCACGAGTTCGATCTCTTCCGGGAAGCGTGCGGCCAGTGCCGTCACCGACTGGTACTGCTCCGGTTGCTGCTTCGGCGTGGGCCGCCGCTCGGCCGGCGCCGACCTACGGCCGCCGTTCTCCTGCTCTTCGCGCTGGGCTTCGGCGCGGGCCGACATGACACCGGTGTAGGCGGGCGCCCTGTGGGCGAGCGAGAAGTAGCGTGCTGCGCTGATCTCGTCCTCCTCCAGGTCGATGCCGTACACGGCAAGGAAGTCCGCGTCGAGGTCCCGCTGGTAGGCGAGGACCCAGGCGATCTGCTCGGTGCGTTCCGTCCATCCGTCGACCCAGGGGGCGGCGGTGGCGTGGTCGGACAGGTCGGTGACCCAGTAGAGGCCAGTGGCTGCGCGGTACCAGTCGATCCAGGCCTCGTCAGTCAGCGGCCCTTCGCTTTTCCCTCCGTCTCGTCTTCGACCTCTCCGAGGGCCATGTCCCGAAGCCGAGTCATGATCTTGTCCAGCTGTTCGTCTTCGAGGTCTTCGCATTCCATGAGCGCCGTGTATCCGTCCTCGCCGATCAGGACTTCGAGGAGCTCCTGGGCGGCGAGTGCCTCGCCCTGCTTGCGCATGGTCCGCAGGTAGCGCAGGCCGTGGTTACGGCCGACGCGCTTGGGGATCGAGTACTCCTGGTCGTCGACGTAGAAGAGGACGATCCGGTCTGCGGGGGTGTCGGGCTTGGATGTGAGGCGTACCGGCTCGAAGTCCTCGGCCACCTCGGGGGTGGTGGTCTTGGGCTTGGGGGCGGTGCGCTTCTTAGCTGCGGCGGTTCGTGTGTTGGCGGCCATGACCTGCTTCTTTCTGTGGAGGGGGTGGAGGGAGGTGGCCGGACCCGCCTCCCTCCACAGGTTTCGGGCCCGGCCGCTTGGGGGCGTTAGACGCCGTCGATGATCTTGTAGGTTCGGATCGACGGAGACACGTAGTGGGCCTGCATCTTGACCTTCAGGACGGTCTGCTTGTCCTTCGTGTAGGCCAGCTCCACCGAGTCCGTCGACAGGACCTTGCGGACGATGACCCGGCGCCGCAGGGAGTCCGGTGCGATGCCGTCGAACAGGACCGCCGAGTACGAGGGCTGCGTCGCCGAGCTGTCGTCGTTCGGCTCGTAGGTCTTGTAGCCCGAACCGCTGGCTGTGGTGCCGCCGTTGAGGGCGTAGGCCAGGTTGTCGAGCGTGACCTCAGCCATGTTCGTCTCGACGGACGTCATGCGCTTCGTCAGCCGCGAGCCGACACGGTCGACGATCTGGTCGACCTCGAGCTCGCCGTAGGTGTTCTCGATGGAGAGCTTGACGCCGTCGGTCGTTCCGCCAATGTCAGACCAGGCCGACGCGGGCGGGCTGGCGTTGAGGGCTGCCGTGGAGTCGGCCGGCTCGGTGGCACCGAAAGCGCCCCGGTACATCGCTGCCGGGCCCTGAATCAAGTTGTCGGGATCTACGCTGATTTGGATCACATCCTCAAGTCGTGACCCGGGCGGGCCGATGGGGCGGGGGCGTGGAGGGAAGAACTCGGGGGCCTCATGTGCGCCACTCCTCGCGTCGGAGCGGCCAGGAGACTCCCTCGAACTGGGGGTGGAAGCGCAGCTCGATGGTCTGCTCGGGCGGGATACTGCGCGGGCACTGGACGACCCGTGCGTTGGCCATCAGCCACTCGAGCTCGTGCCGGTTGCCGTGGACGATGACCTTGCCGCCGTAGGTGAGAAGGTCATGCGAGGTGGGGCCCTCGAGAGCCCAGCGGGTGGTCACGAGCCCACCTCGATCCAGTGCAGCTGCAGCGCCAGCACGATGCGGGCCCATGAGCCGAGGTCGGCGGACGCTTCACCGCCGCCCGGTACAACCGGCCGCCGCGGCTCCTGCACCGTGTAGGCGGACAGGACGCGGGCGTTCGGGTAGCCGGCCGGGAGGGTGAGGAGCCGAGGCGTTCCGGCGTGGTCGAAGCAGCCGGCGACGATCGCCTCAGCGAGCGCGGTGGCCTTGTTCCATGGCGGCTTGACGGAGTCGGCGGAGGCGGCCCAGCAGTCGACGAGGACGACGGGCATCCGCATCGGGACGTAGAGGTTGGTGCCGCCGCCGGACGTGTGGACGGTGACGAACCCGGTTTCCTTGACGGCGTCGGTGCGGGGCACGGTGGTGGCGACGATGTCGCCGACCAGGCCCTTGAGCCAGGCGATGGCGACGAGGTCGGTCGTGGCGTGCTTCGCGATGGTCACCATCACGCCTCCCGCTTGATCCACAAAGCGGGACGAAGGAACGGCTGGGCCTGCGTGCCGGGGTGGTTGACGAGCGCATAGGGATGCTCGGCGCCCTCCCAGAACAGGGCCTTCGCGTTCTTCGGTCGGATGACGTGCGGCTTCGTACCCTCTTCCATCCACAGGGCGCGGTCGAGGTCGGAGCCGACCCGGAACCGGCCGTTGTTTACCTCGCGCCGGATGGAGCCGGCGAGTTCGCCCGTCTTCTTGGGGGCGATGTTCTTCGCGTCCTCCTCCACCATGGCGCCGAGCCGGTCCATAAGGTCGTCGATGGCGGGCGTGAGGTGCGCCTGGATGGACGCATGGTCGATCTGCATCTGCCCGCTCCTCTCCGGCTCGGGTTGTTCGGTGGCTGTACGGATCCCGGTCTCCCCGGGGTGGTCCGTCAGCCGTTGGTTCAGGTGACGCGCTTCAGATCAAGTCGCAGGTCTGGGGTGTGGCCGACACCGCTGGGTGCGGTGACGGAGGTGATGGCGTAGACGGTGCCGGTGACGTCGTCCCGGATCCGGTCCTCCGCTCCGACGGTGGTGTTGGAGGGGAGGCGGGCGATCGTGTAGCGGATCACCCTGGGGGTGGACTGCTCCGGAGTCGTCACAAGCCGGGACTTCTCGATCAGCGACGCAGGGATCGCGGACGCCGACACCGTGGCGCCGTCGACCGTGTCGCCCCACTCGTCCGTGCTGGTGCCGGTGAGGACGCTGACCTTGGTGTTCGCGAGAGCCCTCACGACATCGACTCCCAGTGCTGTGCGTCGTCCTGAGACTCAGCCAGAGCGTTCGTCACCGCACTCCCGGACTCGAACGGTGAGCGCACATGGATCGTGCGAGACCGCATCCACGAGCAGCGGCGCAGCGACCGGGCCGTCATCGGCGCAGCAACCAGCGCGTCCGCCGTGTACTGGCTGGACACCCCGTCCTGCGACGTGCTGCTGGCGTCCAGGCGCGTGGTCAGGTCGAACTGCCCCTGAAGCCAGGCTGCCTGCCACGCCACCGCCCGGCCGAGCCAGTACAGATCCCGGGTCCGGATCTTGGTCGTGTCGGCGTAGATCCGGTTGGAGAACACCTCGACCGCGGCCTGCGCCTGGGCAAGCTGCTGCGGGTCAACGGTCACACCAGTGACGTCGATGACCTGCTGCGGCGTGGCCCAGGCGTCGACCATGTCAGGCCCCGCCCTCGATCACCTTGCGGGGCGTGGTCGTGTCCTCGGCATGGTCGTCGACCGCGGCAGGCACCACCTCGACGCTGTACGACAGCGACACCGACACCCCGTCCGGCTGCTGCGTCTCGCCGTCGAAGGACACGTCGCCCCGCGGGTGCAGGCCACGCTGAATCGCTTCCTGCACCACGCCGGCCCGGTTCGCGTCGTGCGCCGCATCGTCGGCGGTCTCCCACCCGGCGCCGAGGACCACGAACTCCTTGACGAAGCGCATGCCGTCAGAGCCGTCGGCGGACCGCTGGTCGACCTCCACCTCAGGCTCACCGGCGGTCGCCGGATGCTGTGCCTTTGCCGCTGTCTTCCTCGCCTTCGGCTCAGCCATGTCAGGCCTCGGCGACGAGGATCGCGGCGGCCTTCGGGTGACCGAGGGCGAATGCACGCCTCGCACGCATCTTGAGGATCGACTCGTCGGTCAGCGCCGACAGTCCATCGCGGCCGTCGATGAAGATGGACTCCGGGCCGGAGCGAATGCCGAGGCGCAGGAAGTCCTGGTTGACGACGGCGAGGATCGGCAGACCGCCGGGGGCGTCGGTCGCGGTCGGCGAGGTCTTTGCACCAAGGGACCAGCGGACGGGCAGGTCGAACAGGGTCGACGGGGTGCCGCGGTCGCTGCCCTGCCCCTGCACGAAGATCGGCTGGTGCTGGTCGTCCTTGATGCCGCGGAGCTTGCCCTTGAACGCCGGGTGGGCGATGACGACCATGCGGGACTCGTCGAAGTAGTCGCCGCCTTCCACGTCAGAGAGCGTCGCCGACAGGTTGTCGTAGGTGACGCCGCCCGACCCGGTGAGGGTGATGTTGTCGTTCGCGCCGTAGCCGAGTCCGGACGCAGCCTGGGACAGGACGTAGTACACCGACTCGAACGGGACGCCGGTGCCGACCGCCGCGGTGACTGCGAGGGTCGCGTTGTCGAGGAGCTTGGCGTAAGACGTCGCCCAGTCCGTCATCTTCGTCTTGAGGATGTCGGCGAGGGAGTCGTCGATGTCCTCTTCGGCGATGCGGATGGCCTTGCCGAGCTTCTGTGCGGTGAGGGTCACGTCGTCGTTGGTCGAGACGTCCTCGGTGTACGTGCCGCCCTTGGCGACGAGGGCGACGCCCACGCCGGCCGAGCGGGGAATGCTCTTGGTGTTGGACCTCATCGGCTCCGGGGAGGCGAGTGCCTCGACAGCCGACATCTGCTGGACGCGGGTGATGACGTCGGAGCCGTCCTCTTCCGGGATCCATGCCTCGAGCGTATTGCGTGCCACTGTGGCCCTCCTGCGGGCGGCGTGATGGGGAAGCTGGTGGGCTCGGGCCCCATCACGGGCGCCTTCGCAAGAGAGACCAGTGCGAGATCAGATCACCTGATTCGAAGGTCTAGCCGCAAATATACCTTCGAATGTCAAGACCTGCCCAGTACTCGCATCGCATGCTGCTCGGCCGACGTCTTCGGCTTCTCCTCCGCCGGCTTCCGGTCCGCCGCCGTCGGCCTGGCCTTGGGCTTCGGCTTGACCGCGGCCTGGAAGAACTCGGGGTACTCGGACTTGATGCGGTCGACCTCCGCCTCGAGTCCGACGATGTCGCCGTCGTCGTCCACGGACAGGCTGTCCATGTCGACGAGGCGCAGGACACGATCCGTTGAGCCGCCGACACCGGCCTCGGCGAGCGCGACCCGGGCGGCTGCCTTGACGAGCGGCGCCCGGTAGCGGGACTCACCCCGCTCCTCGGCCTCGCGGAGCGCCTTCTCGTGGTCCGTCTCGTTCGCGCGAGTCTTCTCCTCGAGCTCCTTGTTGCGGAGCCGGTGCCGCTTGCCGTCCTCGTTGGCCTTCTTCAACGCGGCCTGGGTGCGGGCCCATTCGTCCTTCGACGGCGGCGCGTACTCGTCGTCATCCGACTCGGTCTTCTTTGCGGCGGGCGGCTTCGGCTTGGGCTTCTCGTCCTCTTCCGGCTCGTCGTCGTTGTCGTCGGCGGGCTCATCCTCGGGCTCGTCGTCGCTCTCGCTGGTGCCGTCGTCGGTCTCGGCGCCGCCTGCGATGTTGTACACGGGCCGTCCGTTGATGACGCCGAGCAGCGTGCGAGGCGGCAGGCTTATCCCGGCCGGGCGTGCGGGCAGGGTCTCGTGGATGTCGGTCTGGTTGTTCATTGGTTCTCCCATCTCGGGGTTGCGGGTTGATGGCCCATCACGGGCTATCCGGTAGGGGCAGGTCGGCGCAGTGCGCGTGCCGCGCGGATGCGGGCGGCACGGGATTCGGTCGGCAGGCGGGAGCCGCCGGCCACATGGCGGCGGGCCTGGCGCTGGAGGTAGTCGGGAAGCGGCATCACACCGGGCACGGCCCATTCGTCCCGCCAGGGGACGCAGCGGCAGCGACAGTGCGGATGCTGGGGCGGCAGGTCGACAGCGGGTACGCGCCCGCGCTGGTTCGGATCGAACGAGAGCCCGTCCGGGAAGTCCTGGCCGACGTCGACAACCAGCCCGGCATAGGCGGCGCAGTTGACGCAGGCGGTGGCTTCGGCGATCCACAGCTTGCGGGCGCCGATCGCCTGAATCCCGGCATTGAGGCCGTAGTTCACGGCCTGGTTGACCACCCAGGCGATGTGGGCACGGACCGAGGACAGGGCGCTGCGGGCGGCCCCGATACCGGTGACGACGTCCGTCCAACGGCGCGCACGTTGCGGTCGCAGCAGACCAAGGGCGCGGTCGAGACTGCGGGCCACGATCCCGTCGACGCCCGACGCCGCGGTCCTTAGGCGGCGGTCTGGGTGGGTCGGGACGCCGGATGTGCGACGGCCGCGGGCGGCGCTGGCGAACGCGGCATGCTGGCGGGCACCGAGCAGGACGGCACCGACGAGCGAGTCGTCCAGGGCGCGCTGCGCCCGTGCCGGGAGCGGGCCGAGGAGGCGGCGAACAGCGGCCCGTACCGCGGCGAGGATCCGGCGCAGCACCGACACGTCCACGGCGATCGCCTCGACGCTTCCGAACGCTGCGACCCACGCGGCGACAATCCGCTTGGACAGGGACGCGAACTGCTCATCCGCATCACCCGCGGCCTGGTCGCCAACGCTCTGCTCGAGGGCGATGACTGCATCCGTGTGCTCCCCCTGGACCAGGGCGGCGAGCTGGGCGTTGCTGGTCATCAGGTGCGCGCCTCCACCCCGGCGAGCAGCTCAATGTCCGACAGGGCCCCGGTCAGCAGCGCCTGCACCTGCTCCGAGGTGACGACCCCGAGCGCGGCTGCAGCACCCAGCTTCTGTGCACTGTCCGCGACGGCGGCGAGGATCTGTACGCGGCGGCCGAGTTCGGCGTCGTCGACGCCCTCGAGCCATTCGTCTACCTGCTCCTGCCGGTATCCGGCCTCGAGGAGGACTTGCTTGCGGGGGACGCCGTTCTTGACCTTCTCCGTCGCGGTCTGCCAGCCGGTCTGATCCTCGACGGTGGCGGCCGGCACCCATCGCACGTCGACGGTCGCGTCCTTGATGCCGAGGAGGCTGAGAGCGAAGGTGAACACCTCCCGCCACGTGGCACCGAAAGACATCTGCCGGTTGCGGATCTTCTTGACGAAGGGGGCTTCCTTAGCGCGGATGGATTCGCCGCTAGGTACTTCACCTTGAGGGTCGAAGAGGTGTAGCGGCGTGGTGGTGATCTGCGCCATCGCCCGGACCTCGAACATGATCGGGTCGAGGAAGATGTCGGGCTTCGCCGCGTCGAACTGGCCGACACCCTTGAAGCCCCTGAGCAGCCACACCTCGCCCGGACCGGCCTTCAAGCTCGAGTCGTCACCGGTGTCGGTCGGGCCTGCGGTCGCATCGTCCGGGGGAAAGTCGTCGAAGTCGCCCGGCTCGAGGTCCGACGTGTCCGTCGTGGCCGCGTCGGTCAGGGCGTACCGCTGCGGGAAACCCTGGTAGTCCACCGTGCCCATGTGCGTGATCGACAGCTTGTTGATCGCGTTCTGCGGGCCGTAGGCGCCCAGATGCTCGGGCCTGCCGAACGGGCGGGAGGTACGGAAGTGGAAGGCGGGCGGGCGGCCAAAGTCGTGCTCGATGATCCACGAGTCGTCGCCGCCGGCGTCTGGGTCGTCGGGGTCTTCGTCGGTGAGCCAGTGATGCCAGTCGCTGGCCGCGGTCCCCTTGGCGCCGGGCATGGTGGTCCAGCGTTCGGTGCGGTCGTCGTACAGCAGCTCGGCTCGGTGGATCTCCCCGAGGCTTGTGCCCTCGCACCAGCGCTTGACGTAGTACTCGACTTCGCGGGGGTTCTCGCTGGAGTAGATGGCGCGCATGACCTGCGGGGAGTTGTAGTGCATCTCCACGCTGACGACGTTGCCCGCCTCATCCTCGACGGGGAGGACTATCAGGTAGGCGTCGCCGAGGGTGCAGGCGTGGCAGTGGACGTCGGGGGCCTCGAGGTCCATGCCGTTGTCGTTCCACAGCTTGGAGATCAGCTCGGTGTGGGCGTCGTCGGTACCGGTGATGGCGGCGATCTCGAGGCGGTCGACTACGGCGTCGACGGGGGTCTTGGCGAAGTTCAACCGGAAGTCGGTGCCGGTGTCCTCGAGGACGCGGCGCAGGCGGGCGGAGGCGAAGATCTCGGGGACGTCGCCGTCGTAGAACTGCTGGGCCTGCCGGTAGTGGGGGCGCGCCTCGTCGAGCTCTTCGATGCCTTGCATCAGGTCACTTGAGGCCACTTCCGCCACCCTTCATCCAGGCAAGCATAGACCGTCACCTTTAAATCAAAGGTAACTGGCGCTACTCGCCTTCGAAACCGGCCGCCTCACACGTAGCTTGCGGCGGTCGCGGACGGCGGGGCCTTCTTCGGCGGAGGCCTGAGGAATCGCAGCACGGGGTTGCCGACGGCGTCGACAAGGTCGTCGTTGAGCCCGTTCGGGAACGCGCACATCTGCTCCTCCAGCGCAGGTAGATGCTCGGCGTGAACGACGCGCGGAGGCAGGAGTTGGTACAGGTTGAGGACCCGCCCGGCGCGAACCTCTTTGGCCTCCGAGTTCGAGAAGGTGATCACCCGCACCGGCAGGTTGTGCAGGACTTCGTGCCACAGGTCGCCACCCTGGTTCGCCTCAACGAGGATGGCGCCGATCTCCGGATACGAATCCAGCAGTTGCAGGACTCGATCCCGGAGCGCCTTGCCTTTCAGCTTTACCGCCTCGGCGTGCTCCACCAGGCAGCGCGCGGGCGTTGGTCGGCTGCCATCACGTGCAGGACGCGCAGGAGCACAGCCAACAACCGCCAGGCCGGTGTAGTCCGACTTCTTCTTGGTGGTGACGGCGCCGTCTACAGACAGATAGGTGTGCGCGACCGGGAAGCGCCCGTAGGTGAAGTCGTCCTCGGTCCAGTAATCCGAGTCCATGTTCGCCGGTTGATTGAGGAAGTTGAGCTTGAAGCTCCGAGTCGACCTCACTTGCGTCATGTAGGTCATGGGCCACTTGGCGGGCCAGATCGACCGTTCCCCGGTCTCGGTCGTGATGATCGGCTCGTAGTAGTGGATGCGGAACTTCTCCTCCGTGATCCAGGCGGCCGGCTCCTCTGTCGTCGTAACGCTCTTTACGCACTGGTGAATCAGACCTCCGGCCATCGTCGTCGTCCCAACGACGGCCACCCGGGCGAACTCTGACAGGGGGAGGATCACGTTCTGAAGAGTGGAGAGCCGCTTCTTTGCCTGATGGACCGAGTAGTTCGCCTCGCCGCTCTCGATGTCGTCGCAGATCAAAGCGTCGGGGCGGTCGCGGCCGACCTTGAGGCCAAGGTTCCCCGAGTCGATGCCTCTTGCGGCAAAGGTGAACCCGGACGCCATCTGGATCTGCGACTGACGATCCGCGACTACGGCACCCCGACTCCGTGTCGCTGGCTTCGTGAGGTCAGGGAAGTCCTCTTGCAGGAGCCGGTTGCCATCCAATTCGGCTTTGAAGGTCGAGAGGTGAGTCTCGCTCTGCGAAGCGCTATCCGAGAAGGCGGCGACAAATTTGATGAAGCCGTGAGCGGCAGCCCACATAGGGATGATCAGAAACCACCATGTGCTTTTGGCCGACTCTCGTGGGCTGATGAACACGTCCCGGGCGGAGCGCGGCTCCGTAACCGGGCGCACCCACTGGCGGGCCATCCGAGCCCAGTCCAGGTGACAGTCGGCGAAGGTGATCCTCTCGCCGGTCTGCTTGCCCTTCAAGTGGTGCGGCAGGTACAGCAAAGCGAAGGCGAGAGGATCAAGGCGCGTAAGGGTCCGCCGCCCCTCGCTCGACTCCAGTAGGCGCGGCTCCATCCCTGCCAGGTGAGCATCCAGGGAGAAGGTGGCGGAGTTGTACGGCTCGCCCGCCTCGTCGCAGAGGTATGCGTTACTCGACATGCGCCCAGCTCCTTCGGCGCGCGATCCGCCAGGTCTGGTTGTAGGGCAGGTGGAACCTTTCGGCCAACGCGGATATCGGCACGCCCGCGTCCGACGCTCGGCGTATTCCCCTGACCATGTCTTCTGTGATGGAGAGGCCGCGCTTCTCTGCTTCGTATCGGCTCCGTGCGGCGCTGATCTTTGCCTTCGCGTCATCCGACAGGCGATGCCCCTGGAGTGTCTCCGAGCGCTTCCGTCGCGTCTCCTCGGACTGTGGGGGACGCTTCTTCGCTCCGGCAACCAGGGCGGCCCGATGCTCGGCGGTGAGCTTGCGGCCAGTCATGGCGGCCGATTGCCTGGCCTTCTGCTCCTCTGACATGGGCGCTCGGTGGGCGTGCGCGGCGCGGAGCTTCTGACGAGTCGCCTCGGTGACGGGGCGACCTGGCCGGCCGGCGTTGGCGGCGGAAAGCTTCGCTCGCCACTCAGCGTCCAGGGTGCGCCCCTTCATCCTGGCCGACATCTTGGCGCGCGCCTCGGCGCTGTGTACGTGCCCCGGCAATCCCCCCCGGCCTCCGACCGTTACGTTGAGGAGATCGAAGCCTTGGCCTCGCAGTAGGACAATCCAGGCAGCTTCCCGATCGCCAATCGTTTCGGGGGTACACACCTCAAGGACGACCGACTTGATCTCGTGGCCGAGCAGTCGATGCTTCTTGATCCACCGAGCCGACGGAAGCGTTGGGGCGCGGCCGGTCTTGAGGTGAATGCGCAGCCGCGCCTGAGCCCCGATCTGCGTCATGCCGACGTAGCGATGGGTTTCGCCGTCGATCGAGAGCGCGTAGATCACGCACAGTGGCTCGCCGTCGGATGTAGCTTGGTCCATGTCTGCCTGCTTTCTCAGGTGGGCCACGCCCCGGGAGTGTTCACAGCACTCGCCGGGGTCTTCGTCGTTGTGGCGTACTCCAATTGTCCCAGGTCAGGGGCGAGTTGGGGCGCTTTCGGAGCCACGGTCAGTTCCCGCCCATGGGGACCTCTATGTCGAACTCTTCGACCTCGACCTCAATCCGCAGCAGGACCATGCCGACCGGGGCAGGGACTTCGCCGCGCACCTGGATGATCCGGATCGGGCCGACAATCTCGTAGCCCTGCAGCTCCATCCGGTCCCGCATGTGCTGAGTGAGGGCGGCCCGGTAGCCGCCGTCGTGCGTCAGCCACGAGGGGGCGAGGGACTCGAAGAAGTACGTGGACCGGGTCACGTCGCCTCGCCCTCGACGATCGCCTGCTCCTCGGCTGCAGACTTCGCCTTCGCGGTGCGGATGAGTTCCTGCAACTCGAGATCCTGCTGGGTGACTTCGGTGACCTGCGCCTCGATCTTCGTCGTCGCGATACCCAGGAGCTTGTTTTCTTCGGCGACGGTCTTCGTCACGCCATTGAGGGCGCGGTCGACAGCGAGCGCCGCGGCCACCTCCGGCCCCCTCTCCTCGCTGCCCATGGCCCGCTCCCAATGCGCGTTGCGCAGCGCGAGGTGGTCGTGTAGGACGGCTTCGAGGCGGTCGAGTTGGAGGGTCCGCCAGGCGTCGACCTTCGGGTCGACACGGCGGGCAGCCTCGGCATAGACGAGCTCTTTGGCGGTGGTGATGCTGATGCGGTGGCCGCCGGTGGGCCCGTCGGGGGCCCGAGACAGGGCTTCGATGGCCGCGAAGGTCAAGCCTTGGAGGCGGAGGTCGAAGACGACGCCGGCGTACTCCGAGTACTGGGCGCGGTTTCGGCGTCGGGATGGTGCGGGTCCTCCGGGCATGGCCACCACTCCTCACTGCCCGTTGATTCTGTAGCACATGAGCGCTATCGCCTTTGAATCGTAGGCTACGTGGTGGTTTTAGTCTGCACTATCACTCCCGCACCAGCCGTCGCGGGCGCACCCCGAATCCCCAGGACCCGACGCTGGCGTGACGGATGCAGGCAAGCCCCTCCCCGCGCACCCTGCCCGCCTCTACCGTGTCCCCCACTGAGCGAAGGGGGCCGTGATGGCCGGGGGTTGTAGGGATTGCCGGACGTGCACGATGCCGGGCGCGGCACGGGCGGGTCAGAACTTGGGCGTCGGAATGATGCACCTGTGCACGGGGGGCATGAGCTGGCTGGTGAAGCGGGGCGGGATGCGGCACTGCCCGCAGTGCAAGCACCTCGACAGCAGGCACCGCAGGCGGGCCGACGGCTCGTTCATGGACTGAGGCGGGCGATCAGGCGCCGGCAGCCTCAGCCGTTCCGCGCGCCTTACACGTGAATCCGGCAGGCGGGAAGCCCTCGCATGCTTCGCAGGCTGGCGTGAGCAGCGCCGTCGGGTCGCAGCCGAAGAAGGTTGCGAAGGCCATGAGTTGATCAACGCTGACGTTGCGGTACTGATTCTCGGGGCGTCGACCGACACGGCCGGCTTCAATGAAGCCGATCACTGTGGCGGTGACGGGCAGGTCCGCGGCGGTCATGGCAGCCACCAGTTGTTCCTGGCTCAACCCTCTACGGGTCCGCCGGAGGGCGATGTTGCGTCCGACGATTCGGGCGTAGCGGGTTGTCTCTTCGGTGAGTCGTGGCTTGGTGGCGCGCGTGGTGACGTCGAGGGTCATGGCTTCCGTCCTGTCTCGCAATGCGGAAGTGGCCTGCTCCGGCGGGGGATTCCAGAGCAGGCCACGATCCAGGGTGACACGGGCTATCGGGTCACTGGCCCGCGTTCGCAGTGTTGGTGGTGGGCGGCCACCAGTGCGGGTACTCGTCGGCGGGGCAGCTGGGGCCGTTCTCGTCGAGCTTGTCGATGCGCCGCCGGAACCAGTCGAGCGCCTGAACCTCGGTCCCCTGCCACGCGTGGCTGACGATCTGGCCGTTGATGACGGTCTTGACGTGGTCGGGCTTGCCGCGGGCTTTGAGGATCTTCAGCGCGCGGCCCTTATAGGTGGTGCGGATCATTCGTCGTTCTCCCGAGTCTGTTGGCTCTGGCAGTTCGAGTCGTGGCCGCAGGCCCAGCAGCAGCTGCCGCAGTCGCAGAGGTGCGTGCGGGGCTCCGACGGGTCGTCGTCTTCCTCCTCGTCGTCCGGTTCGCGTTCCCAGTAGTCCCGGTCGAGCTGGGCCTCTTCGGCGACTGTGAGCTCCCACAGGTCGTTCACGGGCTGGCCTCCTAGGCGGCGGTGAGGATGGTGGCGGCGATGGTGCGCACGACGTCCATGGGGACTGGCTCGCCGGCTTCGTCGCGCCACCAGGCCCAGACGTCGCCGCGGGTGACATCGGTCAGCGTCACGGCGCCGTCGTCGGCCTCGACCTCGTACTCGAACTGAACGTCCGCATCGGTGCGTGCGCCTTCGATGTCCACAAGCTGGCCGGACGGGGCGCGCACCAAGTAGTGCAGCAGCTCACCGCCGTTCACGGTGACGGCGACGATCGGCCAGCCGGTCGCGTCATGGAGGGCGATGGCGAGACCGCCACAGGCCCCGTACTTGAAGGCACGGACCGCGGTCTGGTTGATGACGCCGGCGGTGACGTTCCAGTTGGTCTATGCGCACCTCGCGTAGTCGGCGGCGACGAGGTGGCGGGTGGCCTTGTAGCTGGTGAGCGCCAGGTACAAGGCCTGGTCGAGGGGGTTGTAGACGTGGACGTGAATGAAGCGGCCCGTCGTCCGGTGCTGCGCCCAGACCTTGATGGCGCTGGCTCCGTCGTTCGCCGCGCGGTACGCCTTCGCCACGTGACGCCCGAACCAGCTCTTCTGGCCGTCCTTGAGGTCGTCGGCACCCAACCGGTCGAGCAGGTCCCCGGTGCGAATGAGCCGGCCCTGGTCGACGAGCTGGGCGACGATGCCGGAGAGGGTGCGGTAGGCGAGGTGCTTGCCGGCCTGGAGTGCGGCGGTGATGGCCTGGCGGACGGTGCGGAGCCTGCGGTTCATCGGGTCCCCCCTTGCGGTTCGTGTATATGCACAGCCTAGACCCTGGTGCATATACACCGCAACCCCTACGATGGAACCCATGCATATACAGGACTACGCTGGCCCCATGGCCAAGCAGAACACCGAGAAGCACACCCCCCTACGCCCGCTCCGCATCCCCAACGACGAGTGGGAAGCCCTCGGCAAGGCCGTCGGTGACCGCAACCGCACGCAGCTCATCCGCGAGTACATTCGCTGGCATCTGCGCTGGCCCGGCAACACCCAGCCCACCCGCGCCAGCGAGCAGATCGGCGGGCCGGGCATCAGCAAGAAGGCCGAGGCCAGCGAGGAGCGGCCGGCATGAGCATCGCCTTGATCGCCCTCGGGTCGATGGCGGGCGGCTCTATCGTCGGCTGGCTCGCCGTCCGCGCCGCAATCCGTGGAACCATCCCCGGCCTGCGCGACCACGGTCCCGAATGCCAGTCATGCGGCAAGGCCACAGAGCGCCCGTACCTGTGGAGCAACCCGCACACGCACTGGCACTGCGCCAGCTGCGAGCGGAAGTTCACCGACATGATGTTCAGCGGGAAGCTGCGCCCCAGCGCCTGGCGCTAGTTCCGCGCGTTCCGCCCCACCGTGACCCCCTTGCCCGGCAGACTCTGGGCATGGGGGTTTCGTACATGGTCCGCGGCCGGACGCAGCAGGAGTGCCAGCAGGCGCTCGACCGCCTGTGCCGGCTGCTCGAGGCCACGCCCACGCTGCCGCCGTCGGACCGGGTCGGGCCCGGCTGGGTGGCACGGGCAACAGCAACGGCCCCCGCCGCGAAAGGCGAGGGCCGCGGGGCGTAGCGGGCTACGGCTGGTTGTTGTTCTTGACCCACACGCCGACGCTCTTGCTCCGGACGCTGCGCTGATCGACGGGCCCGTTGAAGTTGTTGATGGTGGTGGTCTTCACAGCCCGAGCCTTGTTGATTGCTCCGCCGATGGCGGTGGCGGCCATAGCAAGACCGGCGAACGGCAGGGTGACCATGAGGACGCCGTTGAGGGTGACCGTGGAGAGACCCTGCAAGACGAGCCAGACACCGCAGCCGATGCCGGTGATCCCGGCGCCGACGCCGATGGAGGCGACTGCGATTCCGGCGGCCCAGGCGGGCACGATCCGGCTGTCCGGCTGGGCGACGGGCGGCGTGCTGCCGATTCGGGGTCCGTCTTGCCAGGACGGAACGTCGGGGCTCTCGAGACGGACCGACGTCCGCATCTCCTCGGCGAGCGCCTCCTCGACGGCGTTGGCGAGCTTGCGTACTTCGGTCCGGTCGGTGGGCTGCCCGACGTAGGTCGGACGCCCGTCGGGCAGCTGGGACATGAGGATCTCCTAGGCGGTGCGGACGGTGAGTTCAGGCGGTGACGCGGCCGGCGACGCAGCTGGTGCAGCGGATGAAGATCTGCCGGTCGTAGTCGGTCTTGGCGTTGGCGTTGACGACGGGCAGGAAGGTCGTGCTGCGGCACTCGGGACACCCGCCCTTCTCGAGGGGCCGGTCGCAGCCCTGGGCGACCCACTCCGTGTCCGTCAGGCCGGAGTGCGGGTTGCGGACGCTCGGGTCGGGGTTGACGGGTCCGCGGCGGTGTTCCTGCGTCGGGTCGTTCGGGTCGTGGGGTGAGGTGGGGGCGCGGACGGTCCTCGAAGCGACGGTCGGCCCGTTCTGGGCGGCGGCCTTCTTCTTCGGGGCGGGCTTCTTCTGGTCGGTCACTTCGGTGGCTCCTTCGGGGACTTGGCCGTACCAGGCGCCGCCGACGCTCTTGCCGCCGTGCTTCTTCCGCTCGTGGGTGCGGAGTGCCTTGGTGGCCTCGCGGGCGTCACGGAAGCGGGGCTTCTCTTTCGATCCGCAGGGGCAGGTCCAGCCGACGAGGCCGGTGCGCTTGTCAGATCCGAAGCGGGCCGCGATGGCGACGCGCATCCGGCCGGCCTTCGCGCGGGTGGGCTTGGCCGGGCAAGGCTTGGAGCCGGTGAAGGATCCGTCTTTTCCCTTGGTGAAGATCTGCCCGTTTCCCTTGCAGCGAGCACAGCCTTCGTGGGTCATGCGGAGGATGGCGGCGTCCTTGCGGGACATGACGGTGCTGGTGTGCTTCTCGGACGCTTCGCCGATCTTCGTGGCGGCCCAGGTGGCGAGCTTCTGGCCGCGGGTGGTGGCGCGGGGCTTGCGGACCTGGCTGGTGCGCTTGACGGGCTTGCGGCGGCGGGTCGTGGGCTTACGTCGGGCGGTGGCCATGATTCGGGTTCCCCTCGCGGTCGATCATTTTGTAATGGTTTGTGAGGTGCTCGCGTGCTGCTCGGTCGTGCTCCGTTGCAGGTCACAGCCGCTCAGAGTGCTGCTCGCGGGGTGCTCGCCATTTCGTCGAGCGGTTGACCGAGCAGATGGTTGAGCGGCCGTGACCTGCGGTCGAGCAGTGGCGAGCACCCGCCGAGCAACGGGCGATTCACCGCAAAGCGGTCAGGGCTTCGAGCTTGTAGCCGCGCGGGTTCTTCAGCCCGTCGATGTCACCGAGCGGGACCGGGGAGCCTGCGCCCGTCTCCTTCAGGAGCTTCCGGAGCTGGTCCGCCGTCAGGTCGCCGTAGGCCTCCGTGTCGTGGTCGGCGAGCGCTTCGACGAGCTTCTCGGTGCGCATCCGGTCGACGCCCTCGTTCGCCATGACGGCCGCCGCATCCTCGGCGATCTGGCGGCCATCGCCCCGCTGCTCCGAGCCGCCGTCGGCCAGGTGCAGCAGGCCCGCCGCGGCGAGTGTGTCGCGGTCGAACCAGGGGCGTCCCGCGGCCTGGCGGTCGGCGACCGCCCGCTTGATCTGGTCGCGGCTGAACTCGTTCCACCCGTACAGCAGGGGGCGGTCGAGGCCGGGGCCCTTGATGTACGACTGGCCGGCGTCGTTCTTGATGTCCTTGGTCTGGGCGGGGACGAGCCGGTCGGGACGGAACCCCTTGGCCGCGGATCCTTGCCCGAAGACGATGCGGATGTCGTCCCACCGCGAGGCGAGCATGATCCGCAGCGTGAACGAGTCGGCGATGGCGTCACCCATGGCGTCGCTGGTGGCGTCCTGGCCGGCGGCGACGGGGTAGATCCCGGACTGCTTGGCCAGCCGCAGCAGCTCGATGAAGAGCTCTTTCGCCTTGGGGCTGAGGTAGATGAACTCGTCGACGAACGGGAAGATCGCCGGATGCTTGGCGGTGGCGACCCAGGTGTCGCCCATGTCGAGCCGGTTGCGCACCGTGTTGCGGGCCTTGGCCATCTTGACCAGGTACTCGAGCCACTTCTCGCAGTCCCTGTTGCCGCGGATGGGCGGGGCGGCCATGACGCCTTCGAACTCGCGGAGTCCGTCCTTGACGGGGTCGAGGTCGAGGGCGATGGCGTTGTGGCAGGCGGTGATGACCTCGGCCAGGTCACGCAGCACGCCGGTGGTCTTCGCTGCGCCGGAGACGCCGATGGCGAGGATCCGCAGGCCTTCGAGGACCAGGTCGAGGAGGCTGCCGTCCATGCAGCGGCCGAAGTTGTGCGGGTCGGAGATGTCGAGGCTGTTCGGGGCGTGGATGCTCGGCTTGGGCATGTTGTCGAACGGGTTGGCGGTTACGAGGCGCAGTACGAGGTGGGCCGACTCCTGCGGGTCGGGGTCGATCAAAGTGCCGCCGGCCTTGATGTTGAAGTGGGAGTCGAGCTGTTCGGCGGCGGCGTTGACCTTGCCGACGGTGGAGCCCTTGAGAACGACGTCGATCTCCCAGAAGGCGTCGCGCCGGCCGATGACCCGGCAGCTGCGGGTGGCGATCCCTTCGTAGGCGAAGGCCCGTTCGACGCACTCCTGAACCTGCTCACCGCCCGTGCACCAGGCGAGGGGGAACGGCTCCTCGCCGTCGTCCTGGTCGGCGTCGGCCACGATCTGTCCGGCGGGCATGCCGGGGTTGGCGAGCCGGTACCGCCCGTACAGGGTGGCGATGCTGGACGCGGCGAGAACGGTGAAGCCGGGCATGACGGCCCACGACCAGTCGAGGGCGGTGAGCCCTGCGTACTTCACCAGTGCCCACCAGCCGGCCAGGTTCAGGGCGGCCGTGGCCGCGGCGCTCCAGCCGAGGAGCTTCCAGCGCTCCCGCCGCTCCTGCTTGATCATCCGGACGTCAGCCTTCGACGTCTTCCCGCCGATGTCCTCGATGACGTCGTGGGCGCGCACGTACCGGTAGCCGAGGTGACACATGGCGGCACTGCCGACACCGAAAGGCTTGGCAACCCACCACGCACCGCGGGCCGTGAGACCGACGGCACGGCCGGTGTAGGAGACGACGGTCATGGCGTAGGAGCCGGCCGTGTACAGGACCGGGGTGCGGTCGGGCACGACCTCGATGACGCCGGGCGCGATGTCGTCCTCGTCCACCTCCGGCTCAACCAGCTGACCGGAGATGACCTTGCTTATGTCCCAGTCGATGGGGAGCGTCCCCGGCTCGATGTCGGTGCTCACTTCTGCTCCTCGAGGGCGGCGTTCTTCGCGGTGATGGCGGCCTGCTTGCGGGCTGCTTCGACGTACTTCGGGGTGTCGCCTGCGTGACGTCGCCCGCGCCTCGTGGGCGGCTTGTAGACGCGCGGCTTCTTGATGGGGGGCATTTGTGATGCACGCTGCGTAGACGTGACCTTGCTGGGGGTGCCGCCGGGGGCTTCTGAGCGGGCTGCTTCGACACGCCGGGCGGCGATGTTCCGGCCGCGGATGATGTCGACGGACTCGCCAGGGTCGGTGCCTTCGATGTCGCGCTTGGCGCGCTTCCAGATGGCTTCGGTGACGGTCGTCTCGCCGAGGTCGGCGGCGAGCATCACGGCGTGGTCCCACACCTTCTCGAAGTACTTGGCCCGGTCGACGGCGAGCTGCTGCGCGGCCTCGGCTGCAGCCTTCTCGGCAGCCTCCTTCTCGGCGCGCGCGGTGGCCTCGGTGCGAGCCTTCTCAGCGGCGGCCCGCCACTCTGCCCGCTCCTGCGCCTTGCGCTCCCGCCGGGACAGGACACCGTCCCGCTTGCGGATGCGGCCGTGCTCGTGGAGATCCCACACGCCGGGGCCGGCGAGGCTGGCGAAGGCGGTGGCACCCGCGGTCGCCGGGTCGAAGGCGGCGAGGCCGTGCCAGAGGTTGATGCCGGCCGCGACGAACGCGAGGAGCCAGGCGATGGAGCGGTAGTGCCACAGCGGCCGCCGGTTCGCCACGGCCGCTGCCGCGCCCCGCTGGACGACCCAGGATCCGCCTTCGAGCATCACCGGGGCGGCGACCAGCCACCACGCTTCGGGATTCCAGAACGCCGCAATCTGCACGGGGAGGGCGACGATGCCGCAGACCACGGCGAACCGGATCGCGTACTTGCGCCACTTCTCGTCAGCTTCGGCGATCTCTGCTGCAGCCATTGCCTCGGCCTGCTGCTCGGCTTCCGCCTTGGCGTCGGCTTCTGCGGCGAGGCGTTCGGACTCCTCGCGCTTCCGGTTCGCCTCGGCGATCTTCGCGCGCTGTTCGGCCTGCTCCCGCTCGAAGCGGAGCGCGGCCCGCTCGTTCGCGATGCGCTGCTTCTCCGCCTCCTCAGCCGCTTTGACCTCGACGGCCTTGGCTTCGGCGCGGGCGAGGGTGAGGCGGGCTTCGGTCTCGGCCTCGCTGCGGCTTCGGATCGCCGCAGCCTCGGCCAGCGCGACCGGGTCGAACCGCGGTTCTGCGGTCACGGCGTGGCCGTTGACCTTGTCGATGGCGGTGCTCACGGTGATCAGTTCCCTTCCTGAGTTAGAGCTGGCGGGCGAGGCGTTCGAGACGGGCGGCTTCGCGTTCGTCCTGGTCGACCTGCCGGTTCAGGTCACGCACCTCGGCGCGCGTCAGCGGCTCGAGGCGGTAGTTGTTCCGGAGGCTGCGCAGGATCCGGTCGCGGGCGCCCGGCTTGGTGAACTGGGCGGCGTGGACGAGCTCGTGGACCAGGGTCTTGTCGATCTCCTTGGTCCGTCCGCGGCAGATCTGGGCGTTGACGATGACGAGAACGCCGGACTCGTTGATCGTGGTGGTGCCGAACTGGCGGCCGAGGTAGCGGTCCGTGGCGACCTTGGTGTTGAGGAGATCGCGGTGGGCCTGCTTCACCATGTCGATCACGCCGCTGTTGGTGGCGACGGCGATCTCGACGTGGCCGACGCTGCCGCGCATGTGCTTCTCGACGAGACGGATGGCCGACTGGGCGATCTCGTCGACCCGGTCGAGAGTGTCCTGGTACTGGCGGCCGATGCGGTGCTCGATGATTCGCATGTCACTGCCCCCGTCGCCGCGAGCCGCGGTTGGACCGGTAGCCGAAGCCGCCCGGCAGGTCCATGGAGGTGGTGCGCCGGCCGGTCGAGCTGATCGTGTGACGCGGACCGGAACCGCCCCCGAGGGTGATCGACCAGGAACGCCGGTTGATGTTCAGGCGGACCCCGGGCAGGATCCGGAACGACTTACGGAACGTGATCGGCACGACGGCCGTCCTCTCAGGCGTTGGCGCCGGTGCGGGCGCGGTGGAATTCGCGGATGAACTCGTCGGTCAGGCCGTCGCCGAGGGCCGCACCCATGGGGCCGATGCCGGTCACGGACGCGGCCCACAGCTCCAGCCATGCCGCCCTGGTCGCCGCGTAGTTGATGACCGGGCGGGCGCAGCGGATGGTGAACACGGCCGCGCCGAGCAGGACCATCACCAGCAGGGCGAGGAGACGCACCGTCCACGTCCGCACCCAGGTCAGGGCTCGGGCCAGCCGGGCCGGCTTTCCGGTGATCAGGTACGGGTGCACGCTGCGACTCCTCTCGACTCGACGGGCTCAGCCGTTGTCGGGCAGGCGGTCGAGGAGGCGGGACAGCTTCTTCACGCCGGCGAGGTCGGCGTTGATCTGCGGGCTGCCGCCCTGCTTGTCGGCGGACCTCTTGTTCGCGGCGACGGTCGCGACGATCTGCGCCATGGCGGCCCGGGCCTTCTGCTTGCCCATGACGGGCTCCCTTCGATCGGTGGTGCGGGATGAGTGGAAGTCAGGCGGCGGCGAGCTGGTCGATGGCGTTATCGAGTGCGCGCCACAGGCGGTCGTCGGATCCCCAGCGGGGATCGATGATCGTCAGCTGGGCGGCCCCGGCGACGGCGTCGACCGCCTGCCGGTTGATGACCGGCCACATTGCGCGCAGGTCCCGGGTGGACACGTAGTCGCCGAACGTGGTGTGCGGCTGGCCATCGAGCCGGGTGACGGTGTAGCCGTCGAGGGTCAGGCTCGGTGCCGGGCGGTGGATCAGCACGAGGAGACCGGCGTCGATCGCAGCGGCACCGAGGTCCTCGATGAGGTCCTCGTCGTCGATGAGGCCGGTGACGGCTGCGCGCTGCTTCCAGTGGTGGCCGTCGATGGTCTCGTCAGCGCCGGGCTGCGAGGAGTCGGTGAGGTATCCGGCCCGGTTGAGGCGGGCGAGGACCGGGATCAGCTCCGCGGTCTCGGGGTCGGGCCCGTAGTTGGGCTGGTAGCCGGGCCAGGACTTGATGTCGCCTTCGAGCCAGGCGGCCATCAGCTGGCCGAGGTCGGCGAGCGTGCGTGCGGACTGCCAGCGCTTACGGTCAGCGCGGCTCATCCACGGGAGGCGGATCGTCACGGTCGTCAGTCCCTTTCAGGCGGCGGTGAGTTCGGCGAGGAGCTGGGTGCCGTGCTGCAGGTCGTGGGCCTTGATGGCGGCCTTGGCGCGGCGGATGGCGAGCTGGTCGCCGTTACCGAGGGCGATGTCGTAGCGGGTGGCCAGCTCGAGGCGGTCCTGCTGTACGGCCTCGTAGGCGTCGAGCTGGACGGTGATCAGGCGAAGAGACATGGGGGTACTCCTGTCGCGGGTCAAGTGGGTGAAGGTGGAGCGGGAAGCCGCGGTGCGGAGGCGGCGGGGGATGGAGCCCCCACACCGCGGCGGCTTTGGGGTTAAGCGGCCTTCTGGGCGGCGGCGAGGCGGGCGCGTTCCGCCGTCTCGGCGGCCTGCCTGGCCTGTTCGGCGCGGTGCATGGCGTCACGGGTGGCCCGGTCGGCGATACACAGGTCAGCGGATCCGAACATGGCGATCACCACCCGCGCTGCTGGATCGCGCGGCGACGGGCAGCCGGCTGGGCGGGAAGCGGCGAGAGCGGCGCCTGCTCGACGACTGCAGGGCGGCGCACATACGACGCGGCGTCGTGGGCGGCAGCGTCGGCCGGCGACATGGCCTCGACGACCAGGGGGCCGGAGCCACGCCTCGCGGCGGCCGCGATCAGGCGGCGACGTGCCGGGATAGAGTTCTGCTCAGCCATCGGGGATCCTCTCGAGATCCTGGTGGTTAGGCCCTGCCTTGGTGTGTGGAAGCCCGAGGCGGGGCCGCTGCATGCCGGGGTCCGGAGAGGCGGTGGAAGACGCCTTCCCGAGTGGCACTCCACTAACGTAGCGCCTTCCCTAGACCGTGGCAATCCACTGTGCGACGATTCCTGCATGCCAGCCGGAATCCACCTCAAAAGAGCCCGCACGTACCGCCCTGACCCGGAGCTGTACGAGCAGGCCAAGACCGCCGTCGCCGAGGTGGGCTCCGACATGAACAGCCACATCAACGGCTTCCTCGAATGGCTCACCCACAAGACTGACGAGCTCCCCGAGAGGCCGGCCCGCAAGCCGGACGACCGGGCGTAAGTCGCGTCAGAAGCAGCGGAGTTCGTCATGCCTTCGAGCCTCGCCGCCAGCGGCTTACCGGACCATGAGCTGCCGATGCAGTCGCAGTGCAGTCCCAGTGCAACCGCAGTGCAGGTGCCCACCGACAGGACCGTGAGGGCCGGATAGTGGACGTCACGTGGAACGGCCGGACTGCCTGCGCACTGCAGGCAGCGATGCGCGCCACGAACGAGGACTTCGCCAACCGGCTCGGGGTCGCTGTCCGCACCGTGGCCAGCTGGCATCAACGGCCAGGCACGGTGCCGCGCGCCGAGATCCAGGAAGCCCTCGACACCATCTACGGGAGGGCGTCCGCTCCAGTGCTTCGAAGGTTCTCGATCCTGTCCCGCCCGGCAGCACCGCCGGTTCCGACGCAGGCCTTGCGGGTGGCGATCGCCGTGGTGACGAGGGGCGACGAGGTGCTCCTCGTGTGCCGGCGCGGCGACGACTCGCTCACGTGGCAGTTCCCCGCCGGGATGGTGAAGCCCGGCGCCTCAGCCGAGGCAGTCGCGATAGCCGAGACGCACGGCGAGACCGGCGTCCACTGCTCAGTCCGCCAGCCCCTCGGCTCACGCATCCACCCCACCAAGGGCGTGCTCTGCGAGTACTACCTCTGCGACTGGCTGATGGGCGACGCCGCGAACCTCGACCCGCTCGAGAACTCGGACGCCCAGTGGGTGCCGATCAGTTCACTGCCCCGCTTCATCCCGACCGAGCAGATCTATCCGCCCATCCTGGAGGTACTGGCGTGACCGAGACCGAGCAGAAGCCCCCGATCTCCATGGCAATCATCGTCAGTGACGGACGCGTGCTCATGATCAGGCGCAGGCAGCGGGAGGGAAAGCTGCTCTGGGCTTTCCCCGGTGGCGGCATCGAGGCTGGCGAGACGCCGGAACAGGCCGCGGTGCGCGAGGTCGACGAAGAGGTCGGCCTCGAGGTCAAGTCCGTTCAGGTGCTCGGTTCCCGCGTCCACCCGTACACGGGCGCCGACATGACCTACGTGGCATGCGACGTGGTGGCCGGCGAGGCGTTCGTGAAGGACGAGGAAGAGCTGGACGTGGTCGCCTGGCTGACGCACGGTGACCTGCCGCAGTACGCGAAGGGCCTGTTCGACAAGGTGCAGGCGTACTTGGACGACGTGTTGCCGCACTGAGGCCGGACGCAGCGAAAGGCCCCGCCCGGATTGGGCGGGGCCTTCGTCATGCGGCCATGCTCCTGTGTCCGCGGGTGAGGTCGATGAGTTCGGCTCGCCCGTATTCGGTGTGGCAGGTGCGGCAGCGGCGGTGCTCGGTGTCGAGGGTGTACCGGATGGTGTTGCCGCAGGGGCAGGGGGCTTTGAGATCACGGGGCGGGGGCTCTTCCGATGCCTGCACCCGGCATGCCCGCTCCGCCTTCCACACCTCGTGCGCGAAATCGTCGATCGCCCCGTGTGAGCGAATGGCCCAGTCGAGGTTGAAGCGCAGGGTGCGGACGGCTTCGTCGACTTGGCGCTGCAGTGCGCCTCGGGTGTCGAGGGTGGCGTGGCCGTAGCTGGCCCAGTCTTCGACCCAGGTTTGCAGGAGGGTGACCAGGCCGCCCCTGCTGGCAAGGCTGAGGGCTTCGAGCTTGGGCGGGATGCCGGGTGTTTTGGTGCCGGACACTGCGGGGCCTGCGCTGCCGGAGCCGGGCATGATCGCCTGGTTGACGCGTGCGTAGAGCCCACTGGGGCCGGTGAAGGCGAGCAGGGTTTCGTCGATGCGGCGGGCGCAGATGCGGCAGGTTCGCTGCGTCATCTCGTCGTCGAGTAGGCCGCGGTAGCAGATGCAGCAGGCGGGGGCGGGCGCGTCGTTCACGGTCACTCCTTGGTGCGGCGGTGCGGGCGGTCGTGGTTCAGCGGGCGTCAGGCGGTGGGGCCGACGCGGCGGATCTCGTCTTCGGTCATGCCGAGGCGGCGGTCGTAGTTGTCGCAGGCGCGGGTCATCCAGCTGCCGGGGATGAGGTGGATGCGGTGCAGCCAGACGTGGCGGACACGGGCACACTTGCGGCCCATGAGGGCGGGCTCGTACAGCCAGTGGACGAACTCGTGCCATCCGGTGTGGAGGTGGTGCTCCATGCGGGCGCGGGTGTGCTTCACGGTGTCTCCTGGCTGCTGCTGGCGGGTGCGGGCTGGAGTTGGACGTCGGCGCCCTGGTGGGCGGTGATGGCGGCGAACGCGAACAGGAACGCGAGCGCCGCGGTGACGCCCCTCACGACGGGTCCTGTCCGTCGAGGGCGGCGTGGATGAGTGCGGTGTCGATGCCGGCGGGGTACTCGTCGGCGAGGCGGGCGACGTTGGCGAGCTGCGCCTGTAGCTGCTGCAGTTCGGGTTCGACCGCGGCGAGTACGGCGTCGGCAACGGCTTGGCGGGCGCCGCGGGGCAGCCATTCGGCGCGGGCGAGGAGGGCCGGGCCGACGGCGTCCAGGGCGAGGGCGCGGCGGAATTCGGTGAAGGTCATCGGGCGTCCTTCTCGGTATCGGTCATATCGGGTTGTTTCGGACGGGTAGTTGGGGTTCGGTCTGGACTCGCGACCCTGAAAGGCTCTGAGCGCCTCTCAGGAGGCCCGGCGGGAAAAGGGACCCGCGCGGGCTGCGAGGCCGCCTACGGGCCGCTGGAGGCGCGGGAAGGGGCATCCCCGGTCCGCGTGCCCGGTGTCGCTGCACTGGATCCGGTTGCGGCAGCTGGCCGTTGAGCGGGCCCGTCGAGCGCGGTGAGGAGCGCTTCGTCGAGGCTGACGAGGTAGCTCTGGTTCATCACCGCGTCCGTCACCCGGGCGACCGTGGCCTCGGCCTGCTCGGCACGTTTGGTCAGGCGAACGACCTGAACCTCCAGCCCGTCCCGGATGCGGGCGAGAGCAGCCTCGGTGAACTCCAGCCGCTCGTACAGCTGGTCGAGTTCCTCGTCGTTGATCGTGGATGCGGTCTTGCGGGTCATCGCTTCCTCCTGGCGAGCGCACGTCGCGCCTTGCGGTTGGGCTTGGGGTCTGGGGCGTCGTCGTCGATCACGACTTCGGTGGTGCGGAGTTCGGTGGCCCAGCGGGCGCCGGGCTTCCCTGCGGTCTCGCCGCGCGGACTCGAGCTGGGCCCGGTCACAGCAGCCCCCCGGCAACGTGCACGGTGTCGATGTCGCGGTAGGCCTCGGGCGGCGCCTGGCTGACGACGGTCCGCACTGGCGCGGGTTCGCCGTGCAGGTCGACGTGGGCCTGCTCCCGCTCCCGGTCGTAGGCGGCCTCCGCGGCGGCGAGTTGGCGCTCGAGCTCGGCGGGGTCGTCGGGCCAGTCGCACGGCGCCGTCCACTCGCCGCTCACGTCGTCCTCCGTCGGTCGCGTTCGGTGGTGGGCCGACCGCTGGCGTCGAGAAGCCCGTCGGCCTGGGCTAGGAGGCGGATGGCGCGGGCGACGACAGCGGCGGGCTTCTCGCCCCGGTAGCGGCGCAGGATGCGGGTCGTCGCCTCGTCGAGGCGCACCGTCCACACGGGGGCGGTCATGACGGGTCACCGTTGATGGCGCGTGCCACAGCGAGGGCGTGCACGAGGTGCGTCGGGTGCGTTGGGCTGGGGGCGTAGTAGTCAGCCTCCGCGTCCAGCCAGTCGGCGAGGGCGAGCCCGACACCGGGATGCATCACGGCGATGTACAGGGCGTTGCTCTGGCCATTCTCGGACTCGGGCAGCTCGGCGATCGTTCCTCGGCTGCTGGCGACCTCGATCTCAGGAGCCTGACCCCAGGCGGTCTTGGTGCGCTCGTCCCACCACGGGCCGGGCGTCGCGTCGGTGGCCAGCCCACGCAGCTTCGCCGCAGCCGCGCGCAGTTCCTGCTCGGGCGTCGGCGTTGCTCCGTCGATCAAGGTGCGGGGGCGCCTCACCGGGACTCACCACCAGCAGAAGCGGCGGCGGGCTGGCTGTGCTCGGGGCAGTAGTCGCGGCCTTCGCGATCAGTCCACCCGTCGGCGGCGAGCTTCCGACGATGCTCGGCGGCACGCTCCTCGCGGGTGCCGGGCTGGTAGAAGGCGGTGATCGAGTACTCCTGGCAGGAGTCATCTCCGGCGCAGGTGATCTGGTGGACGGTCATCGGTTGTTCCTCGTGTCGATGGCGCGGGGTGGGGTGTGATGGGATCCCGGAACGGCCGGCCCCTCGGGTCCAGCGAGGGGCCGGTCGGGCGGGGTCAGTTGACGGGCCAGAGGAAGACCGCAGGCACGGCGTCCTCCGGGGCGCCTTCGTCCTCGTCCGCGTTGGGGTCATCGCGGAGCTGCTCCTCGGTCGGGTAGTGCTCGCCGCTCCAGGTGTTCTCGGCGAGGTACATGCCGGGTGACAGTTCGGCGAGCGGCGAGTAGCCGTTGCCCTCCCCGTCCTTGGACATGACGACTGGGGTGTCTCCGGGCAGGTCATCGAACGCGGCGAGCTGCTGGCGCAGGTCGGCAAGGGTCAGGCTCATCGGGTTCTCCTCGGGTTGCGCCCAGCGGTTGCCGGGCGGTTGCGGATCAAGCAGCAGGGGTGCGGAGGGTGGGGGCGACTGCGGTCAGCAGGTCGGCGTCGGGCTTCCACAGGCCGAGGGCGCCGGCCTTCGCGACGGCCTGCTTCAGCGGCCGAACGTCGGCGAGTTCCCAGTGCCACTGGTCGGCGAATCCCCACGGCGAGCAGCAGCCGTCCGCGGCCTCGTGGCAGCCAGCGAGCCGGGCGGTGGCGATCACCCCGGACAGGGCCAGCGAGGCGTGCGGGGGCTTCAAGACTCGGCTGGGGAGGTAGGCGCGAGCGTCCCAGAAGTTGCTGCGTCCGCCGAGTTGGTCGAGACGGACCGCGGACTCGCGGCTATACCGGGTGATCGACACGGACTTGTCGAAGACCTGGCCGGCGTGGATGAGCAGCGTGCCGCGGTAGTTCGTGCGCCGGCTGCGGTTCTCGACGGTCTTGAATCCTTCGGCGATCGCGAACGCCCACGGCTGCTTGATCGTGAGTCCGCGAACGGTGTCAACGGCGGTGGTCACTTTGTCTCCTTCGGGGCGGGTGGGTTCGGGGCGGGGGGTCACGTCTGCGCCATGTCGACAAAGCGGCTGTAGTGGAGTTGAGCGGCGACCGTGATCGTGGCCGTGGATCCGTTGCGGTGCTTGTCGACGATCAGGTCGGCCTCGCCGGCGCGCGCAGACTCGGGGTCGTAGGCGTCCTCGCGGTGGACGAGGATCACGATGTCGGCGTCCTGCTCGAGGGATCCGGACTCACGCAGGTCGGACTTGGTGGGCCGCTTGTCCTGCCGCTGCTCGGGTCCGCGGTTGAGCTGGCAGAGGACGACGACGGGAACCTCGAGCTCCATGGCCATCAACTTGACGTTGCGGCTCATGTCGGAGACCTCTTGCTGCCGGTTGTCCCGGCCGCGGGAGGTGCCGGACTCGAGGAGCTGGAGGTAGTCGATGACGACGAGGTCGAGGCCGCCGCGCTGCTTGAGCTTCCGGCAGCGGGCTTTGATCTGCATGACGGTCTGGCCTTGGGTGGAGTCGATCGTCAGCGGGGCGGCAGTGAAGCGGGGCAGCGCTTCGGCGTAGCGGACCCAGTCGGAGTCCGTCATGGTGCCGCCGCGGAGGTGGTGCAGACCGACGCGGGCTTCGGCGGACATGATGCGGTTCTGGACTTCGCGCCGGGACATCTCGAGGCTGAACAGGACCGCGGGCCGGCCGTGCTTGATGGAGCAGGAGCGGGCGAAGTCGACGGCGAGTGTGGACTTCCCCATGGCGGGCCGACCGGCAACGATGATCATCTGGCCGGGGTGGAGTCCGTGGGTGAGGATGTCGAGGTCGACGAACCCAGTGGGCACGCCGAGGGCGCGGCCATTCTTCTGGAGCTCCTCGAGCTCGGTGACCATCTCTTCGGCGTCGGCGCCGAGGAGTGCCGACTCGGCGCTGTCGCGGATCTGAACGGCGGAGTTGAGTTCGGCTTGTGCGGCGTCGGCTGCTTCGTCGGCGTCGCCGCCCGCGTAGCCGAGCTGCGCGATGGTGGTGCCGGCTTTGACGAGGCTGCGGAGGACGGCCTTCTCGCGGACGATGTCGGCGTAGTAGCTGGCGTTCGCCGCGGACGGGGTGGCGTTGACGAGGTCGAAGACGGCGTTGTTGCCGCCGCACCGCTCGAGCTGCCCTTTCTCGCGGAGGTGGTTGGTGACGGTGACCGGGTCGGCCGGCTCGCCCTTGGCGTACAGGTGGGTGATGGCGTCGAAGACGGTCTCGTGGACGGGGCGGTAGAACTCGGTGCCGGCGAGGATCTCGAGGACGTCGGTGATGACGTCCTTGGAGAGGAGCATGCCGCCGAGGACGGACTGCTCTGCGTCCACGTCCTGGGGTGGGCGCGGGCCCCGGTCGGTGGGGGCGTCGACCCACAGGTCGGTGTCGATCTCGGTGGTCACGCGGCCACGCCCCGGCGGCGGTCCTGGCCGGTGATGACGACGCGCTGGCACATCTCGGTCAGCCGGGATGCGACCCGGTCGCCGAGCCGGGCCGACAGCTCCTGCGGCACCACGTTCGACGTGATCAGCGTGGGGAGCTCGTGGTCGTACCGGTAGTTGACCAGCCGGAAGTTGATGTCCTCCGTGAACTCGGAGACCTTCCCGCCGGCGCCGAGGTCATCGACGAGGAGGATGCCGGCCTTCGAGTACTTCTGGAACTCGGTCTCGGAGTCGACGCCGTGGCGCGGGCGGAGCTGGGCGTACAGGTCGGCGGCGGTGACGACGGTCCAGCGGGCGACGATGCCGGTGACGGCGAGTTCGCGGATGGCGCCGTAGGCCTCGTAGGTCTTGCCGACTCCGGGCGTTATCGCCGGTTCGTTCGCGATCTGAGCGTGTTGTTGCAGCTCAAGACGGTTCTTCGATCGATGGAGCGTGGTCAGCAGGGGCCGATG